>CAYRPC010000026.1:0-28817 GCA_964425995.1 uncultured Phycisphaeraceae bacterium | reverse complement strand
CCTCCCGCCCTTGCCCAACTCTCCACTATCGAAGGACGGGCCTACTTCGGGATCAATCGCTCCATCCCGATTCAGGTCAGCATGCCAAACCGCGCTGGCGGGCCACAAGCAGCACCACCGCAAACTGCACCAATAGATGAGCCAGAAGCCAAACCAATCATAAAACCAGAGTCGCCCACGTCCGAAAACGTACCGATGCCGCCACCCGCCACCCAAGGCGAGGTTCGCATCGACCTCTTCGAGCCCGGACGCGAGGAGGCCATTGCCACCGCACCCGTCCTGCCCAACATGCAGGTCGATCTGGCGACACTCTTCCCAGTGCTCTGGGCAGGTCCGCTCCCCAGACTTCGCTACGCACAGTTGGTCATCGCGGGCGAGCAGGTTGGAGCGCCGCTGGTGCTCCAGCCCATGGTAAGTGAGGCTCGCGCACAACTCATCGATCCCAAGTCCCGTCAGGTCTGGTTCCGAGACCCCGCCACCAACGAGGACAACTTCAAGCCCCGCGATTGTCAGATCGTGTGGGTCAGCGAGCCGCCCGCCAACTCCGGACTTCGGATCTATGTCGACAAGCACGTGACCTTCGACACCAGCCTTGGCGAACTCGAATTCCGCCTTCGCCCCGACGCCGCGCCCAACACCGCCTGGAACTTCCGCGAACTCGCGCGTCAAGGGTTCTTCACCGACATCATTTTCCACCGGATCGTTCCAACCCTTGCCAGCGGACATCCTTTCGTAGTTCAAGTAGGCGATCCTACCGGCACGGGCGATGGTGGCCCGGGCTACTCCATCGACCTCGAGAACAGCACCCTGCCCCACGACTTTGGCGTCCTCTCCATGGCCCGCGCCGACGACCCCGACACAGCAGGCTCGCAGTGCTTCATCGCCCTCTCGCGCGAGGGCACGCAGCGCCTCGACGGCAAGTACACCACCTTTGGCGATCTCATTCGCGGCATAGAAACCCTGCTCGCTCTGAGCAAAGTACCTGTCAAGGACCAACGCCCCATCGATCCGCCAATGCTCAAGAGCGCCCGCCTGAGCGATGCCCCGCCCTACGCGAAGCGATCGCAGCGTGTGCAGCGACCGGCGGAAAAGCCGGCACGATGATTCGGTGACTCGCGTACTCCATGATTATGAAAGTTCAAGGAGGTCCAACGAAGTCGGCACGGACTCACAACTTCGTAAGTCGTGCATACTCGAGCACAAGCGTCTTGGTGCCCGCGTCGCGGAACTCGATGATGGCGCGGGGCTGGGCACCGGTCGTGATGCTGCGTATGACGCCCATCCCAAACTGCGGATGGCGGACCTTCATACCTGCGCTAAATCCGTGCAAGGGAGCGCGGGGGTGGGCGGTCGAGCGCGCGATTCCGCCCGCTGGGCGAGTCGGAGCCGAAGTGCCTTGAGATGCTTTGGCATCGTTCCAATCAGTGTCGTCAAGGTCCCCCAGTGCGTCGCTCTGGTCGCTGATTGACAATTCGCTCTGGGGCATTTCGCCCAGGAATCGGCTGGGTATGGTTCGTTCGAGGTTGCCGCGAAGCGTCCGGTACTTTGCCGCCGTGAGCATGAGATGCTTCATCGCTCGCGTCACGCCGACAAAGCACAGGCGACGTTCCTCTTCCATTTCTGCGTCGCTCGCGCTCATCACCGCCCGGGTGTGGGGCATGAGTCCCTCTTCGAGACCCACCATGGCGACAACTGGAAACTCCAGACCCTTCGCGGCGTGCAGCGTCATCAGCGTGATGCTGCCCTGGGAAGGGTCGATAGTGTCCGCATCAGCAACCAGTGCGACCGATTCGAGGAACGCGCGGAGCAACGCCAACAATGGGGGCACGGTGTTGGCCACACCACTGCGGGCCTGATCCGCTGAAAGTTGGCTGGCCGAATTGATGGCTGGATTGATGGCTAAATCACTGGCCAATTCACTGGCCAATTCACTGGCCGGATCACTCGCCGGGTCATACTCCATCTGAAATTCACGGGCCGAACTGACCAATTCAGATAGGTTATCGAGGCGCTCTGCGTCAGACTCGCTCTGGCTCTGCGAAGCCTGCTTCTGATACATGGCCTCAAGGCCCGATTCCTTGAGCACGCGATCAACCAACTCGGCGAGCGAGCCTTCCTTGAGTTGCTGGCCCAGGAACGTCTGCGAGCCGGACCATTCGTCGATCAATTGTACAAACTTCTGGATGCTGTTGATCGCGCGGCCCGTCACACCCAAGGGCTCCGCATCCAGCGGCGTCAGTTCTCGCATGCAGGTCAGGATCGGACGGCTGCTGCGCTGGGCCATCACGTCGATCTTGTCCCATGTTGGATCGCTGATGCCCCTACTTGGAGTGTTGATGATACGCGACAACGACACATCGTCGGCCTGATTCGCAACAACCCGGAGGTACGCAAGCGCGTTCTTCACCTCTTCACGGTCATAGAAGGCTGTGCCGCGAGCAATGGTGTAGGGCAGATTCGCCGAGCGCAACGCATCCTCAAGTACGCGCGACAAGGCGTTGGTGCGGTAGAAGATCGCCATGTCCTTCCACGAGACTGGCAACGCCTGGCCCTCTGCCTCAGCCCCTTCGCTGCGCTGCAACTTGAGCCAGTCGATTACCAGCGCCGCCTCGTGGCGTTCGTCGCGACAAAGAACCGCCCGAACCTTTTCGCCGCCAGCCTTGGTCGTGAAGAGGTCCTTGTGCTTGCGACGTTTGTTCTGCTGTATCAGCGTGTCAGCGAGTTTCAGGATTGGCGCAGTGCTGCGAAAGTTTTCGCCCAGCGTGATGGTCGTGCAGGTCGGGTAGTGTGCTTCAAAGTCGAGAATGTTGGAAATGTCGGCACCACGCCAGCCATAAATCGCCTGATCCGGATCGCCAACCACGCAAATGTTGGGAGGCGGGCGCGTTGCGGAACTGGCGGGCTTTGCTGTCGCCTTGGGCAAAGCCGCCTGCTCGCCAGCGATCATGCTCGCGATCACAAACTGGGCCTTGTTGGTGTCCTGATACTCGTCCACCAGCAGGTATTGCCAACGCTGCTGCAACTCTCGACGCACCTCGACATGGTTCTGGAGCAGTTTGGCCGTCAGCAAGAGCAAGTCGTCAAAGTCCACAGCATTGGCCTGGCGCAGCACCTTCTCATACGCGTTGTAGATTTTCGAGATGTTGCGACTCGTGAAGTCAAACGCACGATCTGCGTAGTCCTTGGGACCAAGCAATTGGTTCTTGGCGTTGCTGATGGCCCCCAGCACGCTTCGGGGCTGGAAGTTGCTGGTGGACAACTGCAGCGCCTCGATCGCCTTCTTGACCAGCGCCGCCTGATCGCCACTGTCATAAATGGTGTAGTCAGCCTTCAAGCCAGCGTGCTCTGCATATCGGCGCAGCAGTCGCGCGCACAACGCGTGGAACGTCGTGACCGTCAAACCCCGCGTGACACGCGCTTCGGGATCGCCCGAAGGATTGAGGATTTTCATCACACGCTCGCGCATCTCGCCCGCTGCCTTGTTGGTAAACGTGAGTGCGAGGATGCTCCAGGGCTGGATGCCCAGCGAAACCAGGTACGCGATCCGGCGCGTGATGACGCGGGTCTTGCCCGAGCCCGCCGCGGCCAGTACCAGCAATGGTCCCTCGGTGTGCAGCACCGCTTGCTGCTGGGGCTTGGTCAGGCCTTCGAGGAGCGACGCCTGCCACGCCTGTGGATCGCGGAATGGTTGGCCTGATCGACCATCGTGAAATGGCGAGGTCTCCCCCGCTGCTTCCTGGCGAGTGCGATCCGCAAACGAAGACTCAACGTGGATGGGCTGAGATGGAGTGAGCCACGCGGGCATCTCGCTCGCAAGCGAAGGCTCACTACGCGATTGCTCGACATCTTGCCGCTGCTTGCTGGTGCGCCATTCGTCCATCCGTGGGCTATCTCCTCTTTAATTCTCGCGTTTCCAACGCTGGGAATAGTATGGACGCGCCCAAGCGAACGCCCGCAATAGAACCACAACTGGCAAGCCTCAACGCCTGGTCTATGCACGCGGATGAAACTTCTTGTGGACCTGTCGCAGACGCGTGCGATCCACATGCGTGTATATCTGCGTAGTTGCGATGTCCGCGTGCCCCAGCAGTTCCTGAACCACGCGAAGATCCGCTCCGCCAATCAGCATGTGTGTGGCGAAAGAGTGCCGAAGCATGTGCGGATACACCTTCATGCCCGCGAGTTTGGCGTAGTGCTGGACTATTTGCCACACGCGAACCCGCTCCAGCGGGCGACCCGTCGCCGACAGCAGCAGTTTTCCCTTGCTCTTGCCAGGTGTCATATCAAGCAGCGGTCGAGCCTCGCGGAGATATGCCGCGACCGCCTCTTTCGCTGGCTCTCCCATGGGCACAAGTCGCTGCTTATTGCCCTTGCCAGTGACCCGGATAATTCCAACAGTGGCATGCACATCGTTGAGTTCGATCGAGCACACCTCAGAAGCCCGCAAGCCGCTCGCGTACAACAACTCCAACATCGCCCGATCCCGCAGGCCCAGCGAACCGGGGCGTGTCGTCCTCGAAACCCCAGCGCCTGCCTTCGCCACGCCCTCGGTTCCCTGCTCAGCCACACTACTCGCGGCATCCAGCAGTTTCTTCACCTGCAACGGACTCAACACATTGGGCAGTTTCTTCCAACGCGTGGGGCGTTCGAGCAATCGGCACGGATCGTCCTTGATATACCCAGCCGAAATCGCCCAGCGAACGAAGACGCGAATGCTGGCAAGGTGTCGCACGATCGACGTCGCGTCGAGCGAACGAGTCGTCTTGAGATCAGTCAAGTGCTGTGAGAGGTGGCGCGGTGTGGTCTCAACAAGTGCCGATGGCTCGCTCACACCCTTGCCAAACAGGAACCACAGCAACTGAGCCGTGTCGCGCCCATACGCCTCCAGCGAATTGGGCAGCAAGCCGCACTCGATCCGCAGAAAGCCCATAAACGCATGATGCAGCCCCGCAAACCCATCGGGCGGCCTCTGCAGATTCGGCTCGGTCGGTGCGCTCGGAGCGCGCTTGGGGTTTGGCTTGGGTTTGACCGGGGATGATCGTGGGCGACCAGAGACCATGATAATCTATCGACCTCAACGGTCCAGTTCCACCAAAGCGGCTGGAAGCAACGCCCAGTGAGTCAGTCTTCCATGAAAACAATAAACCCCGACGCATATACGCCGGGGCTTGGGAATCAATTCAAGAAACGACTGTGGGCTTAGCCCAGCAACTGCAAGGCCGACTGCGGTTGGCTGTTCGCCAGGCCAAGCACATTGGTCGCCGCCGAGACCAGAATCTGCGAGCGGGTCAGGTTCGCCGTTTCGGAGGCAAAGTCGGCATCGCGGATACTGCTCTGCGCCGCCGCGGTATTTTCAATATTGATACTCAGACTTCGGATCGTCGCGCTCACGACGTTCTTCTGGAAAGCACCGATGCGCCCGCGCGTGACCGAGACTTGTTTGATGGCCTCGGCAACCACTGTCTGCGCGTCTGTCACGTCTCCGGTCACGACGTTGTTGGCCTGCCCGCTGGCAAGACTCGTGAGGTATCCCACGCCAACCTTGCCCAGTTTGCGGGCTGCCACTTCACCGATACCCAGACTCACCCGCCCGTTGATATCCACCTTGCTGGAGAGTTGGAAGTCGGCGCCGCCGCCCGTGATGGCGAACGTGGGATTTCCCCCGCCCGAACCCGCGACCTGTCCAAGCGTCTGTGACGCAGTGCTGCTCAACTTGATCTTGACATCGAGAAAGTCGGACGAGAGCGAAAGCGAATCGCCCACGCCGTTGGCAACCACCCCGTTGATCGTGCCCTTGACATCCTGGCCCAGCGCACGAACGGCGTTGGTGGCAAGGTCGGCATCGATTGTCTGGGCAGTGGTATTGGTATTCCCAATCGTGGTCACGCGCCCACCAGAACCAGTGCCGCCGTCGTCGATCACTCGGACGGATACAAACTGATCCTTGCCCACATCCGTTGACTTGAGCGATAGTTCGGTGAAGCCGCCACCAGCCGCCGCGGCGGAAGCGATCACGCCCGTGACATCGGAGAATTGATTGATCGCGTCGGAGATAGCCGTGATCGACGTCCCTTCGATGAAGGTGAACTCACGCGAGCCCAGTTTGCCGCCAATCTCAACCTTGAACTGAGCCGTGGCACTGCTCAGGTCCAGCGACAAGGTACCAAACGCGGGTCCACCGATGAAGGCCCTGGCCGTCTGCGCGCTCTGCGTGACCGAGACGTTCACGTTGAGGCTTGAGGTGTTGAACTTCGCGGAGTTGATGCGCAGGTCGCTGATGTTGGCGGTGCTCACGCCCGAGGTCGTGTAGTCAAAGTTGCCGTTCAGGAGCTTGATGCCCTGGAAGTTGGTCGCGCCGCTGATACGGTCGATGGTCTGGAGGATCGAGTCAACCTGCAACTGGTTGGCTTCCTTCTCCTCCTGCGAGAGTCCCGCCGCGCTGGAACTGGAAGTGATCAGGCCCTGAAGCTCAACCAGCAGCGAACTGACTTCCTGCAGTCCGCCCTCCGCGATGTTGGCCACCTGATCGGCGCGATCCGCGTTGGCGATGGCCTGGTTGAGGGACTTTTCCTCGCTTCGCAGATTCTCGCTGGCGATCAGGCCCGCAGGGTCATCCTTTGCCCTGGTGATGCGCAGCCCGGTGCTGAGTCGCTCGAGAGCGGTGTTGAGACCCGTGTTGTTCTGTCCAAGGACGCGTTGCGCGATCAGCGACTGAACGTTGGTATTGATTCTGGACATCTCTTCCTCCGTGTGATCCAAGCAGCTTGCGACTTCCTTGTCGCAGACGTACCGATGGCATCGACACAAAAGCCTGCGCGGTTGAGGACTGCCCGCACCATTTCGAGGGATCAATTCGCAAGCCACCAATCCACACAAAACCTCAACTGACAAAAAGCAAGACCCCGACGCTCTCACGTCGGGGTCCCGAGGACTCGCGGTCTTGTGGACGGGCCTTCCGACCCGTTCCTCCTACTCAACCCGGGCTTAGCCCAGGAGCTGGAGTGCGGACTGGGGCTGGCTGTTCGCCAGGCTCAGGACGTTGGTTGCTGCCGAGACCAGAATCTGCGAACGGGTGAGGTTCGCGGTCTCTGCGGCAAAGTCCGCATCGCGGATGCTGCTCTGGGCAGCCGCGGTATTCTCAAGATTGATGCTCAGGCTGCGGATCGTCGCGCCGACCACGTTCTTCTGGAACGCGCCCAACCGACCGCGGGTGCCCGAAACTTCCTTGATCGCAGCGGCTACGACCTTCTGTGCATCGCTGACGCTGCCGCCGACGACGTTGTTGGCCTGACCGCTGGCAAGGCTGCTCAGCGCGCCCACGCCGCTGTTGGTGCCCAACTTGCGAGCGGCGATTTCGCCGATGCCCAGGCTGACCTTGCCATTGATGTCCACCTTGCTGGAGAGCTGGAAGTCAGCACCGCCGCCGGTGATGGAGAAGGCCGATGAGCCCACACCACCCGCACCATCGACGTTGCCGATGGCCTGTGCTTCTGCGGTCGAGAGGCTGACCGAGACATCCAGGAAGTCAGTCGAAAGGCTGAGGTTGCGACCCACGCCGTTGGCGACGAGGCCGTTGATCGTGCCCTTAACGTCCTGCCCGCTGTCACGAACGGCGTTGCCGTTGGTGGTGAACTCAGAGGCCTGAGCAGCAGCGGTGTTGAAGTTGGTAGCAGTGAGGTTATAGATACCCGAAGTGGCCGTAGCGATACCGCCGTTGTCGACGCTGCGAACGCTGACGAACTCAGCAGAGCCAGCATCGGAACTGGTCACCTTGATGGCCGTGCCCGAGACCGTTGCCCTGACACCGCTCACGTCGGTGAACTGGTTGATCGCATCGCGGATGGACGTGATCGAAGCGCTGTTCGCGAAGGTGAATTCGCGGCTGCCCGCCTTGCCACCGATTTCCAACTTGAGCTGGGCGGTCGCGCTCGACAGGGTGATGTTGGCACCACCAAGCGAGAGGAGCAAGCCAGCGTTCTGAGCAGACTGGGTCACCGCAACGTTCACAGCAAGGCTGGAACCAGTGAACTTGGCGCTGTTGACCTTGGCGGAAACGCTGCCCGCAGCCAGGCCCGAGGTCGTGAAGTCAAAGTTGCCGTTCAGGAGCTTGATGCCCTGGAAGTTGGTCGCGCCGCTGATACGGTCGATGGTCTGGAGGATCGAGTCAACCTGCAACTGGTTGGCTTCCTTCTCCTCGCTCGACAAGCCAGCCTCGCTGGCGCTGGCGGTGATCAGGCCCTGGAGTTCGGTCAGCAGGCCGCTGACTTCCTGCAGGCCGCCTTCGGCGATGTTCAGCACCTGGTCAGCACGGTCGGCGTTGGCCACCGCCTGGTTCAGGCCCTTCTGCTCGCCGCGAAGGTTCTCGCTGGCGATCAGGCCGGCGGGGTCATCCTTGCCACGGGTGATGCGAAGGCCGGTGCTGAGGCGCTCGAGCGCGGTGCTCAGGCCATTGTTGTTCTGAGCCAGCACGCGCTGGGCGACGAGAGACTGGACGTTGGTATTGATACGTGACATGCGAAAAAACCTCCGTGTTGAGCGAGCCCCGCGAGTCCTTGTCGCGGGCTGATCTTGAACTCCGGGGAAACGAGATCCCGGAGCGATGAGCCCGTCGCCAACGCGGCGGCGGAGCCCTCGGCCCGCAGGATCCATCCCGCGAACCGTGCCCACACGAACCCGAAGGCAGTGTGGACCCAAGGGGGATCGACGCGGATGAGGAGCGAGTTCAGTGGAGGAGCATTATTTTGGGAGGCTGTGCCTAATTTGTGCCGGTACATTGCACACAAAGGGCACAAATAGCAGCAAGTCCACCCAAGTTTGGGTGGACTGATGCGTGAATGCTTTCACTTGTTGTGGGGGTTGTCAGGTTTTGTGACGGTTCAATACACTCTTTAGCCGCCCAGGAGCTGAAGCACCTGCTGGCTCTGCTGATTGGCAAGGGCAAGTGTTGATGTGCCAGCCGAAACCAGAATCTGTGCTCGAGTCAGTTTGCTGGTCTCGAAGGCAAAGTCCGCATCGCGGATTCGGCTCTCGCTGGCCGTCAAGTTCTCAAACTGGCTTTGCAGGCTGCGAGCGTTCGTATCCAGGACGTTGCGTTCAAACGCACCCAATCTACCGCGAAGTTCTGTCACTTCATCGATAGCACCCTTGAGAATGTCCTGGGAATTGGCGAAGTCGTTCCCGCGTTGCACGGCATTCTCGATGCTGTTGCGTCCGCCCGTCTTGAGCGAACTGAGGAACTCGACGCCATTGGCCGTATCCGTGGCCCCCAGTCGTGACGCAGCCACAGACGGGATACCGAAGTTTGCCTGCTGCAAAGCAGTGACATCAGGCCCCAGTTGGAAGAGGGCACCACCGCCAGTAACATAAAAACTGGTCGTCGCGGCCGCGGGTCGAGTTGCGGCCTCTTCGCTCAGACGCAGGTACGCGCCCAGCGCCACGGAGTTGACCGTGAGTTCTAATCCTTTGCCAATCGCGAGCGAGCCATTCACCAACGCCGTGACATCGCGGCCAGCATCCAAGTCCGCTGCTATCAGCGTGCCCCAAGGAATGGTCGCGGGTACCGGGGCTGTATCAGCAAGTTTGAGTGTCTGGAAGGAGTTGCCGGTATCGGGCGGGCTGACGCGCCGCACGCTTACAAAGTTCTCGCCGCCATATTCGCTGGTGCGGAAGATCAGGCCAGATATCGCCGTTCCAGCCACCAGCGCCGCTTCGACGCCAGTAAACTGAGTGATGCTGTTGATGGCGGTGATGACGGCGTTATAGGTAGTGCCGGACTGGAAGGTCACTTCCTGCACGCCCTTGGGACCCTTGATCTCAAGCGTCATGCTGGAGAGCAGCACGCCATCGGGCGCAGCCCCGGGGTTGTCGCCATTCAGGTACAAGGCACCCTTCTGGGCCGAGGCCAGCACATCCACCGTCACTTGCAGCGACTGGGCGTTGATCAGCGACGCGTTGCGAATCTGCGCAACGCTGATGGCGCTGGTGGCAACACCCGACAGCCGATAGTCCAGTGTGCCATCCAGCAATCGCAGCCCGCCGAAACTGGCCGTGTTGCTGATGCGGGTGATGGACTCGATGGCCGAGTCGATCTGGAGTTGGTTGGCCTGTCGCTCCTCGGCGGACACGGCACCCGTGTTGGCCGATTCGACGATCAAGGCTCGAACCGAGTTCAGCAGATCGTTCACTTCGGCCAGCGATGCCTCGGTGGTCGAGATCACACTGCTGGCGCGGTCCGAGTTTTTGATGCCCTGCTCGACACCAGTGATGTCGGAGCGGATGCGCTCGGAGATAATGAGGCCAGCCGGATCGTCCGCACCGCGATTGATTCGCAGACCGGTCGATAGCCGCTCCAGCCGCAGGTCCAGCTCACGCTGGTTGCGACCAAGGTTGGCCTGAGAAATCACGCTAGATACATTTGTGTTGATTCTTGACATGGCAATCCTCCGTGATTGCTCTGCGTGTGCCTCGCGTTGTCGCCCGCGAGGCGGTTCGGACACTCCGTGTACGGACCAGACGGAAAGAACTGACCCCCTGAATAACGTGCTATATGACTACCGCAACTGGCTTGCCAAACGCTTCCGAATCGCTGAATCATGGCCAACTTGGTCTGATTCCTCACGACTTGGGGCATTCGCTCCAGCCCTTGCGGGCTGGCCCGGTCTATCCGGCATCCTGCGCCCGCTTTGAGTTGGGCATCGGGGATGCCCGCGGTTGGATTGGGATCGGGGCCGGCGGCCCACTCCGAATCGAGGAGCCGGATGCCGGTCCACTCGACGAGTTGGGGGTGATCTGAGCAGCCGAACCCGAAGTCAACTGAGCGGTCCGCGAGCGGGCCAGACTCGGAACGCTACTGACAGAGGGGCGTCCGAACATCGCCAGGTCGCCGCCCACCTGCGAAGCCTGCTCGTTCTCGCGCTTGATCGCCTCGTACACCTCTTTGCGGTGGACTGCGACCCTGGATGGTGCGGTAATGCCAAGGCGAACCTTATCGCCCCGGATGTCAACGACGGTGATCTCTATGTCATCACCGATCATAATTGTTTCGTCCCGTTGGCGGGAGAGGACCAGCATGGGAGTTCCCTTCCGTGGGAGGCTTGGTCTTTGGGTGGTGAGGCGCTTCCAGCGCCACGAATGAGCAAGACGGAGAGACAGCCAGAAAGCAAGGCAGCAAGACCGCGAGTGCTACTTCGGACCTTGCGCCGATGCAGCCTGCTTCGTCTTCTCACCGCATCACCATCAAGCAACTCAGGCCGACATGGCATGGGCCGCGGCAGGAGCGCCGACTCGGACCAGCGGGTGACGCGTGGTCCAGCGCTTCTCGGCGAGCACCATCTGCTCCCCGATCTTGTTGACGGTGTTGATGACCAGAGGACCCTGGAGATTGCCCGTCAGCATCTGCTCGACCTTGTTGACAATCACGAAGACCTGGGCATCTTCGAGCTTGGCCAGGCCCATTTCGCCCATCTGTTCGGGGCGGATCGGCACCGAATAGTCGGCGACGAACAGGCTTGGATCCGTCACGACGAATGCCAGGCTTGGCTCGTCAACGCACTGGAGCCAGAAGAAGGCTGCGTCCGAGCCGGGCTCGAGCAGCGCATAGCGGGTGAACTGGGAGAAGCCCAGCAAGCCCTTGGGAATGTGGATGAGCCGATCATCGCTGATCTGAAGCACACCAAAACGAGTCGTCCTGACTTCCATATTGCACGCTCCGCTGCAAGTTGGCCCGGTTTTTTCCGGACACAGAAACCAATCGCATTCGTCGCCCGACGGGACGTCGGGCCTGATGACTACTCAAGAAAATCCAACTACTCAATCAAACGAAACAATCCAACTAGCCAAGAAAGTCCAACAGGCTCAACTGCTGCGCCGTCGCCGCCGTCTGCAATCCAGCCTGATACTGGGTCTGCAACAGGCTGTACCGCGTCGCGGCTTGGGCAAAGTCCAGGTCTCGAAGCGACGACCGCGTCGCCTCGTCCAGCACCTCCCGATCCGTTTCACGGCTGATGGCCGCTTCGATCCGTTGGCCGAAACTCCCAACTAGACCACGCGTTTCCGCGAGTTCGTCGCCGAGGGCTCCCAATTGCTCTCCCGCAAGTGCGATGCCAGACGTGCTATTGCTCAGAAGGGCCTCGCGCAAGTCAACCAAAGCACTGAACAGACTCTCGCTACGGACCTTCGCATTATCCTGTCCTTTGAGGGTGCTGGTCGCGGGGTCATAGGTTCCGCCAAACAGTCCCAGTTGAGCCGCCGCCTGCGAGTTGTTCTCTGGCAGGACCGTGACAGGGTTGGGAAACGAAGGATCTTGGACGAGTGTGATGCCGTTGCCGTCGCTGGCCAACCCAGCGACCAGCGAGTTGGCAGGCAGGCCCGCGCTGGTAAGTTGCGTCTGAATCTGGCTGTTGATCACGTCGAGCACATGCTGCACCGTGGTCAGGTCCGAGGGTTGCAGGTCAATCACGACTCGCGTGGAACCTGCGTTACCCAGCGTGATGCCAAAGTCCACGTTGAGATCGACATTGACAGTGCCATCGGTGGGCGGAATCTGCCCATCCACCACCTGCACACCACGCCCGAAGTTGAAGTCGCTGATACGCGTCGTCCCAGAGAACGACCGAATGCCCAGTCTCGTCGCAGTATCCCCACCCTCAAACTCACTGATCGACAGACTGTTGGTGGAGCCCGCCGCCACCTCGGTCAGAATGTCCAGCGCGCTGCTGCTCTCATTGATGTTGACACGCACCCCGAGGTTCGCCCCTTCGATCGCGTTCTTCACGTCCTGCACCGTCTGAGCACTGCTCAAATCCACCACAACCGTCCGCCCGGCGTTGCTCACTCGCAGGCGTCCCAGCGGGATGGCAATGCCCTCCAACGCCGACAAGGGGCTACGCAGCGAGAGTTTGGGATTCAGATCCAGCCCGCTCGCTGATCCTGGCGAGTAAACCGTGGGCGGCTCACGAACAAGCCCAAGATCACGACCCGCGATGCCCGTGCCAACATCAAAGGCCTGAATGGTGTTGCCCGCGAGCAGATCAAAGGAGATTGAGCCGCCGTTCGTAGTGACTCCGTCGGGCCCAAGCACCGTTGTACCCGTTTCGGTCTCGTACGCGCGAATGGCGTTCTCGATCCGATCAAGCACATCGCCCACTGTGTCGCTGCCGGTGGTTTCGACGCGCAGTCGCGTGCCGCTATTGACCGAGAATTCAATCGGCCCCAGCGATATACCCAGCGACCGCCCGCCCCGCACATCCGCCAGGCGGGTATCACGCAGCAGTCCTGGGTCCAGGTCCACATCACTGCGAACACGGGAACTGATGCGGGCGATGCCGCTGTTGCCAACCGTAATGGGCACCGCTGCGGCCTGTCCCGTATCGGTCGTCAGGCCGTTGCCCTGTCCGGTGTAGCGATAGTAATTGTAAAAACCCTGCACGGGCGGGATGGTGGTGGTCGATCCCCCCAAGAGAAATCCGGCAACGCCCTCGCGGTTGGCGATGTTGAGCAATGAAACCAGCATCTGGTCAATGACAGTGGCCTGGGCCGCACGCTCCGATGGGCTTGCAGTGAGATTGGACTGATCGCTCGCAATATCGCGGGCCTCGCGTGCAACCCCCAGCGCTTCATCAAACGTGTTGTCGAGGACGTTGAGCGAACTGCGGGCGTGGTCAAGATTGCGTTGCAGTTGCTTGGAGACTTCCAACCGATCATCCAGCACGCCGATCGTGCTTGACTTCACGATGTCATCGCTGGGGCGAACAATCGCCCGCCCCGTCGCAATCTGCTCCTGCACGCGCAGCAGCCCCACGCCGTTGCGGTTGATGTTGGACAGGAACACGCGCGAGGCGAGGATGTTGGGAACGCGGGTCAGGTTGGGAGGGATGGAAGCCATGTGAATGAGGCATCAGGGATTGGACATCGGGCTTTGGGAACACGACAGGCTTGGTCAAATCTCAATCAGGTCATATCTCGATCCGTTCAGGTCTATATCAGATTGATCAGGGTTTGCGTCATCTCGTCAACAACACTGATCAGGCGTGCCGATGCCTGATATTGCCGCTGGAACTGCAACAGGTTGATCGATTCCTCATCGATGCTCACCCCGCTCACCGCAGAAAGTTGGCTCTCAAGGCTGTCGCGGACGACGCCCGCCGCGCTCGCAGCACTCTGCGCTTCGGAGACCGACGCGGACACTTTCTGAACCGTCTGGCGCCACGCCTCGGGAATCGAAACGCCCAGCGAGTTGGTCGACCGGCTCTGCAACTGCGAGATGCCCAGCGCAGTGCCGTTCTCCACCAGCGTGCCATCAACTATCCGTCCCGAGGCGAGCAAGCCCGGAGTCGTGGAGAGATCGCTGCGAACGCCGATAGTCGCGGCACTCGTGCCCGTAAAAAAAGCGTTGACACCCAGCGCCGCCAGAATGCCCGACGAGTCGTCGTTGAAGTTCAGGGCAAAGCCCTCTTCCGCAGTCACCTCAACCTGACCCTGAGCGTTGAACCGTGCGCGAATGCCCGGTACATTATCAAGTGCATCCACAATCTGCTGCACCGTCGTGTCGTCGGTGGTGCCAGGCAACCCCGCGTTGGTCACGCCATCCAGATCGACATCGATGCGTTGCTCAGTAATCGCGCCCGTCGAAGTCTGACGCACGCGCACCACAAACCCGCCGTTGCCTGGTTCAAAGGGCAGGGCGTTGAACGTCGCGTTCGCACCGGAATTGATAGCCCGAGTCCTATCGTCCAGCGAAATGCCCAGCGTGCCCGCTAGCCTGGTGTATCCCGCCGTGTTCGTGCCCGTGCTGTGTAGTTTGTTCACTTCCCAAATCAGTTGCTGCGTCACCGTGTCGAGTTGATCGAGCACTTCCTCCAGCACGCCGCCCCTGCTTGCCAGCAGCGCGCCGATCGAGCCGGACTGAATATCAAGTTGCGAGCCGTCATTCTTTGTCGCGACGCTGACATCAAGCGATCCGTCTGGCCCGACCAATCGTCGTAGTTCCACCCCGCGCGCCCGACTCCCAAGCACGACCGGAATCGAACCCACCAGCACGTCCGTGCCTTCCCGCCCGCGATCGACCACGTTGACGGGCAGAATTTCCGACAGTTGCGTGATGAGTTGATCGCGCGAATCGCGAAGCACGTTCGCGGGCTGTCCGCCCACCTCCGCGTCGCTGATCGCCTGATTCGCGCTGGCGATCTGCTCGATGATCGAGTTCGCCTGCACGACCAGCCCCGCGAGTTGCTCGTCGATCTGCCCGCGCTGGCGAGTCAGATCCGTGTTGACGCGACGCACGAAACTCGACAGTTTCTCGCCTTCCTGCACCACCGCCGCAGACGACTGCGTCTGGTTGGCTCGCTCCGACCATGCCCCGAAAAATCTTGTCAGTTGGCTCGAAAAGTCGTTATCGCCAAGTTCGCCCAAGATCGCCTCGACCTGGCTATACAGGTTCAGCAGCGCGTTTGCACCAGCCTGGTCCGAGCCTGTGGACCACAATCGCTCCTGCAGCGCGCTATCGACCTGTCGCTCGATCGCGGAGACAATCACGCCCGAGCCGATCGACAGTTGCGGAATCGCTCCGCCGCCCCGCAGCGGATTCAGACGCGCGATCTGCCGCGAATACCCAGGCGTCGCCGCGTTGGCCAAGTTGTTGCCAGTGACCTGGATGCCGATCTGACTGGCATTGAGGCCGGTGCGCCCGATATTGAGAGAGGCGGTTAGGCTCATCGCGAGGATCCAAACGCAAATGGCGGGCCACAGGGCAACGGGCTACTAAAGAAGCACAAGCAGGTTGCACACATTGCCGTGCTCAGGCAATCTTCGCTTCACAGACGCACCCCATCAACCCGCGACATCAACCTGCAAGGTCAACCGCGCTGAGCACCGGTGATCCAGCCTCAACGACGCCGCGCCGCGAGTACGTGCCAGCATGGCTCAGGCTGCGGCCAACTTGTCGCACCAACCCCTCCATGTGCGCCATCAGCGTGATCGTCGCGCTGCGAAGGCTCGCGCTCTCCGCAGCCACCGTCGAAACCAACGTACGCAGCGCGGCCGCCGCACTCATCAGTTGCCCGCGCAACGAGTCGGGAGCGCAGCGAGCCAGATCGCTCAGCGTGACCTTGTCCTGGGGAGAGTTGGCAAGCGTCGGAAAGGCACGAACAGACCGGGCCACAAGTTCACGACGGCGCTGGTCACACGTCGCGGCGTTCCGCGCGAGTGTTTGCTGCTGCTCCAGGGCCTGCGCAATCGCATTCGCATCCGCCCGCTGAATCGCCTCGCGATGCGACTGAACGTTTGACCGCAACAACCTGTACACCGAACTGAAGTCGCCCAGCAACGCCGATAAGGCTTCGGCGAGAGTGGCCGGTGTGATCGCTGATGTATTGGCCGAAGTTATTGCTGGAGTCATGGCTGATGTCATTGCAGGCTTGGAAGGCACTGGGAAGTCATTGCCGAATACTCGTAGATGTTGTAATCGCGTCGGATGATGGCATAAGCGAAACCGACGCGTGGGGAATAGCCGCTTGCTCGACACTTCCCGCTTGCGGTGCTTGCTGCACCCGTGCAAGCAAGCGCTGCTTCACTTTTTCAACCAGTGGCCAGTTGCCCCCGCGCACGATCTTGAGGGCAAAGGCGTTGTCGAGCATCCCGCGAAAACTTTTCTCGCCCGAAGTCGGCTTGAAGGGCTCGGTTGCCCACGACGAATCACGCAGTTTGGACAGCATGGGTTGCACAAGCGCGACCGAGATCAGGTTCTCCGCGCCTTCGCTCGCGGCCTGAACCGGATCAATCGGTTCGGATTGGCGAGCCCGCGACATCACAGAAGCAAAGACGCGCTGGTCCGAAAGCCGCGACGAATCCCGCGCCGTGATGTCGAGCGCGCCCGCGATGGGCGAAGCAGCAGGCGAAGGTATTGGCGAGAGCAGGTCCATGGATAATGTCATCACAAAAGCACGCAGCCCGACCGTCGAGAAACGCCCCATACCAAGACCAGAACCCCGCATCAACTTATCAACACACAATCTCAATCCATCACAAGTTTGGCTTCCAACTTCCCCGTCTTGTGCAGCATCTGAAGTATGGCGATCTGATCACTGGCCGGTACGCTGAGTTTGTCCAAGGCAGAAAGAAGATCCGCAAGCCGGGCCGCTTCGCCTGCTCTGGGAGCAGTCGCCAGGTCGGTCCAGCGTCCCCTTCGTGTGATGGGGTTCTGCGGGCTTGCAACCGGCACGGGCGAGGTCGTGGTGATTTGCAGGTCCTTGTGCGTGATCGCGACAGGCGAAATCGTCACGTTGCCCGTAATGATGATGGCGCCGGTCCGGCTGTTCACAATGACCTGCGCGGGCAGGTCGAGAAACTCTGTCTTGACCTCGGTCCCAAGGACTTGTGCAAGAAACAGGGCCTTGTTGGCCCGTTCTTCCTTGGGAACTGTGATGCGAATCGTGCGATCGTCCACCACCTTGGCCACAGTGGGCGCATCAGGATTCGCCCGCCCCGCCACCACGACGCTGTCCTGGATCGCTTCCGCAACCGCAGACGCTGCACCCCATCCTGCGAACGGCGCCTCCAGCATCAGATTGAAAACATCGCCCACCTCGGGCATCATAATGTCCTTGATCATGCGCGCACCCCCGCGCACCCGCCCCGCCGTGGGCATCGTCTCATCCTCAAGTTCGATCTTCCCCTGCGCGATGGCGTAGACCGGACTGCCAGGAATAGGGCCCTGCAGGCTGGTCAGGTACAATTCGCCACCGCGAAGGCTGCTCGCCGTGTTCAATGTACTGACCGACACATCGATCGTGTCGTCGGCGCGGGCTCCGTCGCGGCGCACCGTCGCAGTCACGCTGACCAATGCAATCGAGCGTATCTCGTTCTTCGATTTCGTGACCTCTTCGGGCAGGCCGATGCCCTGGCCATTGTTCTTGAGCAACGCAACCAAGGGCCTCGCCACCGCAAGGTCCTTCGACGAATCGCCGGTATTGGAAAGGCCGATCACCAGACCCACGCCGCGCAACACGCTCTCGCCCTGCCCCTCTATTCGCGTCAGTTCCTTCACCGTGGTGCCAGCAACTACAGGCAAGGCCACAAACATCTGTGCCACCAGCGCAAGCAGCGCGCACAATTTCGGGCGCAGACATGTCAGGACGCATCGCATCGACGAAGCCAACGCAACCGCGATGCCATCAAGAAAATGGCTGCGACCCACGGATCACGCCCGCCCAAGATAGTACAAGTTCAGGGTGTCCAATAGGACCGCTGCGACCGGAACTGAACGCCTTCCTGACGGAAGTACAAGATCGTGTCGGAGTTGCTCCGCAGATACAGCCGCCCCGGACGATTCAAGGAAGGTCGTTGAACCTCGGGCCACGCGGCCTCGTCATACGCCGACCGAGCCGGGCGGATGGCCAGGGACTCGTCACGCCAAGGAGCGACCGCGACTTCGGTGGGGTTTGACTCGCGCGCTGCAAGCACCTCGGCACCATCAAAGACAACCTGATTGGAGTGCCCCTGGTCGCCCACAAAAAGCCCGGGGCTGTACCGTTGCACTTCCGCTGCGCAACCAGCCATCAAGACACCTGTTGCAGCACAGGCAAGGCAAATCGCCATGCGGACGCTACCGAAAATGTGCCTGATGTCTTCCCTTCGAGACAGCAGGACATTGACCCCGGAACGAGAGCGGTTTTCGTGTTGCGGCATCTGCACATGGACCATGACAAAGGGTGCTGGTGCGAACGCTATGCCCCAGCGAGAAACCCTGTTTGTGATGCCCTGGCGGCCATGCCGAGCGGTATTGGAGCGGGGGACGGTACGGGCATGTTGCAAGCAGGCAACATCCCATTACGTCCGATCCTGCACCATAGCACCATTCGAGCGCGCTACCGCCCCGGTTCCAGAGGAGAGGGTCACATCCAGAGCCGGGGCGGCACCATTCGCTGAGTTATCGAGCAATGGGCTTTCGCCCAGCAATCACTTCTTCTTGCTGGCCTTCTTTGCGGCCTTCTTGGTCGTCTTCTTGGCAGCCTTCTTCTTGCCAGCCTTCTTGGCCGCTTTCTTCTTGCCCTTCTTCTTGCTGGCTTGTTCGGCCTTTGAACTGGCCGCGAGATCAGCGCGATGGGCGTTCTCGTACTGCTGGATGTCCTTGAAACTGCCGTCGGCGGCCCGGACGGCGTAGAGCTTTTTGCCTGCTGAAGAACGGTGGGTCGTGCGTTTAGCCATTGAACCTGATTCCCTTTTACTTCCCGCTGTACCGCCCGACGTCGGGCAGAACATGCGCGAAACCTGAACAAACATGGCTATCGGAACTCGGGGACGTTTGCGATCAGAAGATTGGCCCCTGAACATCGGGGACTTGGGCGGAATCTGCTGGTTGGAACAGATTTTTTAGCTGCTTTTCTGGCATTCTCGCGAGCGTGGTGCAAGTTGCTCTCAAGAAGTGCGTGACCGGTGCGCCCGCACGGGGCCTTGGGCTCCGTGGGTGGTATGTGGTCATGGACCTCGCGAACCGACCTCGCGAACTGGCCGCGCCGCAGGCGCGCCGGTACGGCGATGTGCTGTCTCGCAGCGTGGACTGGAGAAGCGACGGGCATATCCCGTCGGGGCATACCGGCTGAGGCCGGTGAAAGGGAAGAGTGTGACATGGCGAACATGAGACAAGTAGCAGGGATCGCAGCAGGTGTCAGTTTGGCGGCGACGGGCGTGGCATTTGCTGGTCCAGACTGGCAAGAAAATGGCGATGCCGGCAGGGTCTTGAATCAGGCACAACCGACCCTGGGTGTGGGCGCGATCCGTTCGATTTCGGGCTCATTCTCCGAAGGCCTCGGCGCTCCAGACTTCCAAGACATGTACCTGATCCGTATCGACAACCCCGAAACTTTCCGCATCACGGTCACGACCAGCGTGGGAAGCGTTGGCCTGTTCCTGTTCAACGTGACGCAGGCGAACGAAGCCTTCGGGCTGCTCGGAAGCCTCAACGGCAATGATGGTGCAAACTTCCTGGATAATAATGCCGATGATGCAACGCAGGCACGCGTCAGCAACCCTGGTGTCTACGCGATCGCCATCGCTGTTCAGGGCAGTGTGCCCGCCAGCGCGGGCGGCAACCTGTTCAACTTCGACAATGGCGGGCAGATCTCCGGTCCCGACGGCCAAGGTGGCATCAACCCGCACGACCGCTGGACCGGCACGCCAGGCGCGGTCGGTGAGTACGGGATCGACCTAATCGGCTGCGGCTTTGTGAACGTTCCAACCCCAGGATCGATCGTGCTCCTTGGTACGGGTCTGACATTGCTGGCACGCCGCCGACGTTAACTTAGGTAAACTGCGACCGAACAACCATCTGATTTTGAGTTCAAGAGCCACCGCAACCATGCGGCGGCTTTTTTTGTAGAATTTATTTGACACACTCGCATACTTGTGGGATGCTTAGCTAAGCGTTTGCATAGTAAGCGCATATCGTGCGCCTGCGGACCTCGGTGTTTTCAGGGCAACGTCAAGACTTGCATCGGTAGTGATGCAAAGCGTGGGCTCGAAGAACACATCGTGCTAGTACAGGCTGAAACACGCCTGCTGAAGGAGAGAGTGGAAGATGAGAGCATTGACCAATCGTTTTGTTGCATTGGCGCTTAGTTTCTCTGGCGTGACGGCTGCGTTTGCAGGGCCGGACTGGCAGGAGAATCTCGATGCAGGCTCATTGCTTGGCGGCGCGCAGCTGACCCTGGGCGTGGGCGCACTCCGTTCCATTTCGGGCACGTTCTCGGAAGGGTTCGGCGCACCTGACTACGAGGACATGTATCTGATCCGGATTGACAATCCGGCGGCCTTCAATATCCAAGTCAGTACGAGTTCCGGCGATATCGGCCTCTTCCTTTTCAATGTTACACTGACCACCGAAGGTTTCGGGTTGGTGGCAACGGTTGCCGGTACGGGCGGACTGGTTGCCAGTTCGAATGACGGAAGCCTCGCTGGTGTCAACAACCCCGGCATCTATGCACTTGCGGTTGCAGTGCCAGGACGTGTGCCCGGCAATGCTCTGGGCAACATCTTCAACTTCGCGAACTCGAACGAGATCTCTGGCCCCGATGGCCCCGGCGGCTTTTTGCCCCACGATCGTTGGCTTGGCACACCAGGCCCGGTGGGCGAGTATGGCATCGACCTTGAAGGCAGCGGCTTCGCGGAAGTTCCAGCGCCTGGCGTGCTGGCTCTTGCTGGCATGGGCGCGTTGGCCATGGGCCGTCGTCGCCGCAACTGAGAAGCACGCAGCAAGTCCACTTCCAACGCCCGCCCTCTGCGGGCGTTTGTTTATTTGATGTCACCAGCGCAGGGAACCTTGGCGACCCGATCCTGGATCGAGGTTGCGAACTTGCTGCCCGGTCCCCGAGCTTGCCTGGCAATCTCCACCGCCTGCTGGAGGTTCGAGCGGGCCTCCTCGGATCGTTGCAGGCTGCAGTACACCTCGCCCAGGTCAACAAGCAGCGCAGCGAGCGTGAGTTTGGGGGGATTGCGCGCGGATTCCAGGCTGTCCATCGCTTGTCGCAGCACCATCAGCGCATCGTCGCTGCGGCCAATGGCGAGCATTGCCTCGCCCACGGTGGCTCGTGCATCTGCAAGGTCCACCGGCTGGTCGTGCTTGATGCGCTCATACAGATCGAGCGCCTCTTGAGACAGCGCGAGCGCATCGGCGGTTTCGCCCAGTTGCAGTTTGGCTCGCGCCAGGCCCACCAGCGAGTTGGCCGTGACGGGATGGCCCAGGGGATAGTTCTCGCGCCGAATCGAGAGGGCGCGCCCAAAGGCTTCCTTCGCCGCGGTAAAGTCGCCCTTCTCGAGCAAGGTAAGGGCAAGGTTCTGCGAGGCCGAAGCGGTGTTGATATCCGTTGGCCCCTTGATCTTCGTGATCATGTCCAGCGCCCGCCTACTCAGTTCCTCTGCTTTGGTGTAGTCCTCGCGCTCTGCGTAACTCTTGCTCAGGTTGTTGAGCGCGCTGGCCACCATTTCGTTCTCCGGTCCAAAGATGCGTTGTCGCATCGCCAGGGCATCGACATAGAGCATGTGAGCCTCTTCGAGTTTGCCAAGGCTGAGTTTGCACGCACCCAGGTGCATGAGGCTGATGGCGACCTCGGGGCTATCGCCCGTGAACAATCGCCTGCGGATCGCAAGCGAACGCAGGTAGAGCGGCTGCGCCTCCTCGTACTTGCGCTGCCACCACAGCGAAGCGGCAAAGTTGTGCAGCGTGTCGGCGAGGGCTGGCTCAGCATCGGCTCCTGGCAACTTATTTGCTTGACGCAACTCGAGCACACGCTGGAGATGATGCTCAACCTGCGGAAATCTGCCGACTTTCTGGTACACACGCGCGAGCAATTCACGCGACCGCACCTCGGCACGGGCCGACTCGGGAGGAGTCGCGTCGATGCGCTTGGTTGCCTGGTCCAGAATCTCCAGCAGTGTGATGTTCAAGTTCTTCATCAGCCCCGGCGCATCGATAATGCTCGCGCCGAACAGGCTGACATCCTCGGCTTCCTTCTTTCGCTCATTGGCTTCGGCGAGCGCGGCCATCGCATCCTTGGCCCGCTGCTCCGCAAGTTTCTCGTTCTTCTGGCTCTCGATGGATGCCGCGTTCGCTCGATTGCGCTCCTGCACCACCCGCGTGATCAGCGTCGTCGAGACCACGATCAGCGTCATGGTTGCTACCGCGATCGTCGCCGCGAGTGCCTTGTTCTTGCGGACCCAGCGTGCGCCGCGCTCGTAGGTCGAAATCGGCCGTGCGAGTATGGCCTCGTCCGCGAGCCACCGACGCAGATCCGCCGCCAGTTCGCCCGCCGTGGCATAGCGCCGCTCGGGAACCTTCTCAAGCGCTTTGAGAAGGATGGCATCGATGTCCTTGCCCAGGAGAGGTCGGATGCGCGATGGAGCGGTTGGCTCTCGATCAGCGATCCACGTCAAGACCTCCCGCAACGAGCCGTTCATGCTCACGGGCAGTTTGCCTGTCAGCATGAGGTATGCCATCACACCAAGTGAGTAGACATCGCTGCGCACGCTGGCCTGATCGGCGTTGCCCGAGGCCTGCTCGGGCGACATGAAGGCGACCGTGCCCAGCAACTGACCCGCGCCGCTGATGGTGACGCCGGTCTGCACGGGTGATTCGCCGTCGCTGGTCTGCTTGGCGAGGCCAAAGTCCAGCAGGTGGGTCTTGCTCTGCTTGTCAACCAGCACGTTGCTGGGCTTGATATCGCGATGCAGCACGCCGCGCTGGTGCGCATAGTCGACGCTGTCACAGATTTCGACGAGCATCAGGGCAACTTTGCGCGGCTCGCCCTTGCCGGGCGGGATGACCACATCGAGGCTTTCACCCTCGACAAAGTCCATCGCGTAAAAGTACAGGCCCTTGCGCACGCCCGAGTCAAGGATCGGCACGATGCCCGAGTGCTGGAGGCGAGCGACGACCTCGACCTCGCGCGCAAATCGCGTGCGGGCCAGATCACTGGCGAGCGCGGCCTCTGGCAGGAGTTTGATGGCCACGCGCCGGCCCGTCGCCAGTTGGATCGCTTCGTAGACCACGCCCATGCCACCCTTGCCAGCGGCGCGAATGAGGTCGTAGCCATCGATGATGGGCAGACCCTCGGCATTGCTGGTTGGCTGGCTGGGCTGCGCGGCGTGCATGCTCGCACCGCGGTTGGCGGCGATCGACGGATTCATGGTTGCACCACCCGCACCCATGACGACGGGGGTTAGGGCAGAGGCCTGGGCTATTGGAATACGCGTCGCGGCGGGCGGGACGACCGTGCCTGGCGGGAGTGGCGCGACCACATCCCGGGTTGAGTCGCCCGTCGTGCTCGAGACTGTTGAACTACTCCAATCAATCGTCGCGTTGAGGCTGGTCGCCATGCCAGCGCCAGTGGCAATGTCGAGCGTCGGACCATCAAACCCCGTAGAACCGATGAAGTAGGGCTTTGATCCAGGCGAGGAATTGGCACTTTGTCCGGACGCACCACCGCTTGCTTGCGGGGGATTGCTGGGCGGGTTGGGCTTGGGATCATCAGGCACATGCCACCAACCGGCTGGGCGAATTCATACCGCCGCCCTACGGTTTTTACTGAGCAGATCGAGGTGCTTCACATGCACTTGCTAGAAGCGTAGAAGCCCTGCGCGACCCAGATGATTTGATGGATAAAGCGACAGATCGGCGCAATAAATCGACCCAGCGTCTTCGCACACAGCCTCACCGCTTGGACCGTCTCGTGTTGGGAAGTCTCAAGCCAACAGCCGGGCCTCGCGTCCCGCCACGGCGTAAAGTGCCTACGTGCCCCGGTAGCTCAGTTGGATAGAGCACGTCTTTCCTAAAGATGAGGTCGCAGGTTCGAATCCTGCTCGGGGCGTTGCGAGCCGAAGTTCAGTCGAAGATCATGTCGGATCCGTCGCTACGCGGCAACCAGGAATCCGAAGTCTTGGGCAAGCGCGTCAAGCAGCATGCAAAGGCCAACATGCGTGGACTAGTACGAAAAGTCGAAAACTCTCAGTACAGAATACTTAACGCTTCCAATCACCATTCTGAACAGCGTCAAGAAATGCCCTAAACTCCAGAGATTCACAGTCCATCAGGCCCCGTGGCGAAACGGCAGACGCAGCGGACTTAAAATCCGCAGCCCGTAAAAGGGCGTGTGGGTTCAAGTCCCACCGGGGCCATTATGAGGGAAAAGACTCGTGCGGAACGGGTTGACACTGTGTTTGGCTGCTTTCGTTTTTTGTGGCTGGCGCGAATAACTGTTCAGGCGTTGCCATTGGGATCAATTCGCCTTGCCGCCGCTATGAATCCAGCAGACATGCTGCAAAGAAATTGCATTTTTTGGATTTTTGCAACTTTGCACGACCGCGCCGGTAAAACTTTGTGATCACCAAGTACGCCCAGCCAGTGTGGTTGGGGGTGCTTCGTCGGATCTCAAAGGAATGTGCAGTATGCAACATGCTTCGTTGACGTATCGATCATCCGCAGTGGTCGCAGTATCCATGCTTGGTACGATGCTTTGCTCAATTGCGACTGCTCAGCCTGGGCCGTATCAGATATCCAGAGTGGGGCTGTATGGAGCGGGATATGCCAATGCCCAGGGTCGCAATGAATCCTTTGCGATCTTCATGAATGGGCAGGGAACGGTGGCGGGCACGTCCAACCGGTTCAGCACAGTTGGGCAGTTCCGGGGTGCCGCGGCCTGGTTTGGCAGGGCAGGTACGACAACGCGGGTTGGGCTCTTTGATGCCGGACATACGAGCCTTGATGGTTCGCAAACCAGTTGGTTCGTAGGACTCAATCCCCTGGGATTCGCGGCGGGCAATAGCCTGCGGTATGAAGGATCCAATCAGAGCAGAACAGCGTGGATCACCGATGGCAACACGACAACCCTGCTCGGGCTGACAGACACGCTGCACACGGGCACGACGGGGCTCCGCGATTCGACCGTACAAACAATCAACACGAACGGCGACACCGCTGGGTACTCGGTGCAGCTCGCTTCGGGTGTCCCGGGTTGGAATGGAGCGACGGCGTGGGCACGTCGGGGCGGCAGCGCGCAAGCGATCGGCCTTGTTGACGCAGAGCACACACGGACAGATGGGTTACGGTCCAGCAATGCAACCATGATGAGCGATTCAGGGGTTGTTGCGGGATACTCACGTCGCTACAGCGATTTGAATGATCTCGGACAATCGGCTTGGGTAGACGACGGCACACAATCGCGCCGGATCGGCCTGCAAGGTGCGTTGTACACAAGCCAGACGGGAAGTCAGACGCATGTAATTCAGGCTCTCTCGGTCTCGGGCGTGGTGACTGGCCACACACGGGCAAACTACGTGAACTCGATAGGAAATCACGCTTGGATTGCCACGCCAGATGGCAACGTGAATCGGATCGGACTCATCGACGCACAACACACTGGACCCGGTGGAAGGCAGTATGCAGAGTCGATAGCAATCAACAGTCAATCGAAGGTCATCGGTCGCTCTTTCGTTTATTCCTCGTCGAATGGACAGAGTGGTTCGGGCGAGTCTGCGTGGATCTTTGAGAACGCAACGACGCGACGCCTTGGTTTCACGGACGCGGACCACACAGTGCCAGGAACTGGTGCTCAGTTCAGCCGCGCGATATCGATTTCTGCCAGTGGCGCTGTGCTCGGAGAGTCAACGCGCACGAGTTCAACCGGCAACGGCGGCAGGTCGATCTGGGTGGATACGAATGGCCAGACCCGGCGGACGGGATTGTTTGATAGTCTGCACATCAACGAAAACGGATTTCAGGACAGCCAAGGACTGCGAATCAACGCGCTCGGGGATGCGATTGGAACATCTTCTCGATCCTCCGGGGCACTTGCGAGTACTTCGGGATGGTTTTATGACTCTGTGACGGCCGCGACGGTACCGCTCGTGTTCAGTACTTCTGCAAACAACGAGGCCAACACCACGCCGGCGCTTGTACTGGACAATCGCACCGTGCTGGGCACATACTTTGACTATGGCTCGCAGACCAATCGGCTCTTCTGGTGGTCCAGCGCAGATGGAGTCTTTGACATCACAGCGTTTGTGACCGGTGGCATCGGCGCTGCTGGCTGGGACTCACTCAGTTCGGTCTTCTCGACCGCGGTTCCTGGTTCATTTGATGGGACGACAATCACAGGCATAGGCAAGGCGACAAACATCACTGGTAACGCGGTCTATGTCTTGACCCCTGTCCCCGCCCCAGGAGTCACCTGCCTCGCAGCAATCGGATGCACCATGCTCGGAACACGACGCCGGAAATAATGCCGGAAGTAAAGCAGCCGCTCCATGGGCCTTGGTGTGGCATTGCTGGTGCATCTTGTCCGCACCACGCAAAGATATGGGCCAGCGGACAATCAACCAGAGTCGTTGACCGGTCGTGCAAGCACGACTCCCGCCCTGCGCCACTTCAGCAACCGACCCTCATGAATTGATCGCCGAGTCCTGATGCTGGTTGCGGCCATCTGGCGAGCGGCGGCCCAGGGCGCGGGCGACAAGTTCGCCTCGGTTGTTGGCTTCGACCTTGGTGTGCAGGTGCTTGACGTGATCCTGCACCGTGTGATGCGATAGCCCCAGCAATTCGGCAATCTCGCGGATCGAGTAGCCCAACGTCAGTTGCTCCAGCACCTCAGACTCACGCCTGGTCAGCCAGCGAATCTGGCCGTCTCTGGAAGGAAGCGCATCGCTTGCGAAGTTGGTGAGTGTGGTGATGACTGCCGAGGCCAGCGCGATTTCCTGCTGCTCGATCGAGGCATTGATCGCGCCGGAACCGACGCTCGTCATGGCGGGACGCAGGATGTGGACGTGCAAACTCGTCTCTGGACATCTCGGGAGCGGCTGGTTTGCGATCCAGATGGTTGCCGATGCCAACTCGCCAACCGCAAGTTCTCGCAGCAAGGGATACTGAGCAAGTAAGTGAGCCGCGACTTGCCCGCTGGGCATCTGTGGAGGATTCGATTTCTGGAGTCGGCGGATGGCCTGCGCAGAGCGTTCGGCATTGGGCGACCACGCTCCCACACTGGAGGTTTCTCTCATCCCAGTGGATTCATGGGCATGGACAATCGACACCAGCGTCAGGCCAAGCGGGGCTAGCGGACTAAGAGCGGTAGCCGCTCGCTCGCACCAATAAGGAGTAGGCGCACCGGGCAACTTGCCAATAGATTCAACGATGGACGCACAGCGGAGCAAAAGACTCTCGGAGACCATGTATTACCCACATCACCCCGAGTCTGGCCCAGTAAACCCTAAGAAGAATAAGTTGAAACTGCCCGATGGAACGGGTAAAGCGGCCAATTAAAGTGCTCATGTATGGCAACAGCAATCCCCCTTGCACAAAAACACTGCGAATTGATACGATTCATGCAGATTCAACCCCGTCGACTGGGGGTACGTCATCGTTATCCACTGTCTTCATGGGTATCTGGAGAGGGGATGAGCGAGCAACCAAAGTCCGCCTACACTTGCTACCTGGCATTGTGCCAGACCCGGTTCGCAGCGATGCGGTACGGGACATTTTGTCTGGTCGCCTGCCCTCTCAGGCTGGTTGAGGAGTTTTTTCCGATGGTTCGAATTCGTCTGCAACGCATGGGTCGTCGCAATCGTCCGTTCTACCGCGTCTGCGCCATTGAGCAGCGGGCCCGGCGCGAAGGACCAGTGCTGGAAAACCTGGGCATCTATGACCCCGTCAATCCCGACAAGGCCAAGCAAGTCACGCTGAACGATGAGCGCGTCAAGCACTGGATCGCGGCGGGCGCTCAGCCCACTGATACAGTGCGGGACATGCTCGCAAAGCGCGGCCTCGTGGATGTCAAACTGTGGGAAACCGATCGCGAGCACGACCGCAAGCGATTGGCCGAGCGTCAGGCGAAGAAGGCCGCTGAGGGCGAGAAGAAGGAAGAGACAAAGAAGGCCTGAGCGGCTTGCACCGTAAGCCCAGTCTCTTCGGCAAGTTATAGTCAAGTCATAGTTCAATCAAGTCGATTGACCTCTCCATGCCCCGCGCTTGTCGCGGGGCATGTTTGTTGATGCCCGATTGATGTCTATGGCTGGATGGGGCATCTGATGGGACATCTGGCAGACTTCCGGTAGGGGCCATCCCGCGAAAGCGACATTCCGCATTCGTGTGTTAATTTAGTGGAATTTTCTTGGCTTTTCGAGTTGTCCCTTGTGCAAACATGTAAAAACTGGTAACTTGCACAACCTTGGCATTCCTTGTGGGTGTCTGGCAGTTTCAAAAAAAGAATGTGTTTTCTGATTCTCACTGCCTGATTGTCTCTGGCTGATTGTCTCTGGCTGATTGTCTCTGGCTGATTGTCTCT
>CAYRPC010000025.1:0-28959 GCA_964425995.1 uncultured Phycisphaeraceae bacterium | reverse complement strand
GGGGCGGCGGTGGGGGGGCGGCGGTTGATCTCACGGGCAGCAACAACGTGAGCAGAGTGACGCTCGAATCCCGTGATAGTGCCAACACGGTCTTTGCCGGCGGTGCCATCAGTTTCACGGATAACGATGGCTTCGCGGTGCTGCGCCTGGGCACGACATCAACAGCCCGCTTCAATTCCAATGGTGTGGTGACGCAGGTCGGCTCCAACAGCCCGATCATCGCGGGCGGACTCGTGATCGCGGGCGGCAGTTTCGGGGAGTTTACCTTCGACCGAACCGACAACGCGTTCCCGCTCCTGGCTGGCAATGCTCGCAGCGCGAATGTCTTTACCACTACTCCCCTGACTATCACGACGCTGGGAGGATTCACGGGAATCAATGGTGTCGACTTCCTGCGATTCATCAGCAACGGACCCATCACGCAGAACGCGCCCATCACCACCAACCTGCTGGTCGCGCGCACGCTCAATGATTTTGGCGCCCAGATTGTCCTTGAGTATCTCAGCAATAACGCCGCATCCTTGAACATCCAGACCAGAAACGCTGCCAACACCGCGTTCTCAAACGGCATCATTTCATATGCCGATGCGACGGGTTTGAGCGTCGTCGGTCTGGGCACGTCGAGCAACGCAAGCCTGATCGTGGGCGGTGCGGTGGATCAAGCCGGGGCTGTTGCGCCGATCACGGCGTCGGGCATCCAGTTGATCGGCCCCTCGACGTTCACGCTGGACAATCCACTGAACAGCATCGGCACACTGTCTGGCAGCGCGGGTTCCATCAATCTCTTCACTTCGACACCCCTCGCCATCGGCGCGTTGTTCAGCACCCAGGGTGTGGCAACCTCCAGTTTCCTCCGCGTCCAGGCGCGGGGAGACATCACGCAGTCGCGGCCGATCACAACGCCGCTGCTGGTCGCGCGCACGCTGTCTGATGCCTTCACGCAAGTCCTCCTCAATAATCCGTCCAACAACGTCAACCAGATCAACATGCAAAGCCGCAACGACGGCAATACATCGTTCGGCGCCGGTCGCATCGTCTATGCAGACACCAACGGCTTCAGCATCGTGAGTCTTGGTACGAATGAGCAGGCCGTGCTCCGCGCCGACGCTGGCGAAGTGAACCAGGTTGGTGCTTCCCTTCCCATCACGCTGGGCGTCGGGCTGCGGCTGTTTGGAAGCGCTTCCTTCCTGCTGACCAACCAGAACAACGCCATCCCGGCCCTTGTCGGCGGCGCGGGCAACACCTCCATCTTCACGACCACGCCACTCTTTATTACCCAGCTTGGTTCCACCTCCGGCTTCCAATCTACGGGTGATGTCAGCCTTGTCGCTCGCGGCTCCATCACCCAGGACCGATTCATTCGGGGCGTGAATCTCTTTGCGCAGACCCGCAACAATGCCGGTGCTGATATCATTCTCATCACCCCGGGCAATGACTTCACCGGAGTGGTGCTCCAGGCTCGCAACGCTGCGGACACCCAGAGCGTTCAAGCGACTCTCCAGTACGAAGAGAATTAGTCCACGACACCTCAGTTTGGTACACGTCTGGTTCTCGGAAGTAAACACGTCCCGCGAGTTGGGCTTGCCTGCGGATTGTGGTGCAGATTGTGACACGGCGCGGGATCCGTCTCGGGTTTTTTCGGGTACATTGATAACATCGGCGTAGGCAACATGCCGTACGCCCGGCCTGTTACCTAGGGAACCAACCATGACCACCGAAGAAGTCCGCCAGCGCTCCGGCCGATTATTTGATGTCAAAGTCCTGATCGTCGATGATGATCAGGACGTGCTTGAGAGTTTCGATGCCGCGTTCCAGTCTGAGGGTGCGCTGACGCAACTCGCCAAGGACGGGAACGAAGCGGTTCGCATCTGCATGGAGGAACCGCCCGACCTGGTGATTCTCGACATGATGCTGCCCAAGCGTTCGGGATTCCTCGCGCTCGAAAAGATCAAGGGCGATGAGCGAAGCCCGATTGTCATCATGGTCACCGCCAACGAGGGCAAGCGACACTCCGCCTATGCCGAGAGCCTGGGCGTGGATGCGTACCTGCAGAAGCCCGTACCCCTCAACAAGTTGCTGGATGTTGCAGTCAAGCTGATCGATGCCCAGGAAGAGTCCGGAACGTAAGCGACGGGGGACGGAAGCACGTTCAATCAGTGTCCAGCCAGTTCATGGTCACGTCAATGGCCACATCAACGCCACACCAAGTCCACGTCCAAGGCTCCCAGTTGCTCCCCCCCGACACCTCTACAGAAGCGTGCCCTTGAGAATCACGATCGCCGCCGTGAAGTAGATGATGATGCCGGTGACATCCACGAGCGTGGCGACGAACGGCGTACTGCTGCCGGCTGGGTCAAGTCCGCACTTCTTGAGCAGGAAAGGGAGCATCGCGCCCATGATGCTGCCCCACAGCACGATGCCAAAGAGGCTTGTTGAAATCGCCGCCGCGAGCAGGTAAAAGTGCTCTTGCACCGCGTAGTTCTTGACCGTGGTACCGTCGGGCAGGTGCTTGTCCTCGACCCACCAGCCGAACCATCCGAAGAGGCTGACGCGGAAGAAGCCGATGCTCCCGATGATCGCACCCAGCAGCCCCGCGACGGCAAACTCTCGCTTCAGAATCCTGAACCAGTCCGTGATCTTGACCTCGCCCAGCGACAGCGCGCGGATGACCAGCGTGCTCGCCTGCGAGCCAGAGTTGCCGCCGCTCGAGATGATCGCAGGAACAAAGGCGGCGAGCACGATCACCTTGGACATCTGCTCGTCAAAGAATCGCAGCGCGTTGCTCGTGAGCAGTTCGGACATGAAGAGCAGCGCGAGCCACGGCGCACGCTTTTTGATTAGCGACCAGACGCTCGCCTGGTCGAATGGCTCATCGAGCGCAGCCACGCCGCCCATCTTCTGCATGTCCTCCGTGGCTTCCGCCTGCGCCACATCGGCCACGTCGTCGTGCGTCACGATCCCGATGAGCGCCCCGCGCGAGTCGACCACGGGCAGCGCCGTTCGGTCATACCGGCTCATCAATTGCACCGCCTCGCCCCGATCCTGATCGGCGCGCAGCGTGACGAAACTGCGGTTCATCAGGTCTTCGATCCTGGTCATCGGCTCGGCGAAGATGATCTGGCGCAATCGCAGGTCGTCAACCAGTTTTCCATACTCGTCGATGACATACACGACGTTCACGGTCTCGGCATCGCGACCGAACTTGCGGATGTGCTCCAACGCGTGCGATGATGTCCACTCGGGGCGAATCCGCACATAGTCGGGCGTCATGATCCGCCCCACGCTCTTGGGCGGATAGCCCAGAATCGCCTGCACTTCCTGGCGAGATTCGGGCGACAATCCGGCGATGACGCGCTGCGCAACCTCTTCGGGCAGTTCGTCCACCACTCGCGCACGGTCGTCCGCCGACATCTCTTCGATCAATCGTGCCGATTGCTCGGTGCCCAGTTCCGCGATGATCTTCTCCTGATCCTCCGGCGGGATGTAGGAGAAGGCAGATGCCGCGTCGTCACGCTGCAGGAAGCGGAATGCGACGGCGCCGTCCTTCGCGCCCAGTTCCTTCACAAGGTCCGCCACGTCCGCTGGGTGGACATGGTGCAGCGCCTCGCGCAGATCGGAGTATCCGCCGGTACGGATCAACTCCTCAATCTCGGGCAGCAGGAGTTGGCACGTCGGTGTCACGCGAGCAGCATAGGGAAAGCACGGACCGGGCATCAAACCAACGCGAGGGGAATGGTTCGCGATCTGCCTCTGGAATTTAGCCCACGCACCCAGCCTGTCCGAGTCAACTTGCAGCCTGCACCTTTCATACGCTGCTTGGTGCACACGGTCGCCACCTACGACAGCCCCGTCCGCGCCATGCAGGCCGTTGCCTATCTCCGCTCCCACAACCTCCACGCCCGAGCGTCGAGCATTTCGGGGAGCATCGTGCCCGTCGTGACGGTCTATCTGAACAGCCAGCGCGAGGCCAATTGCGCCCGCACCATCCTGAGCAAGATGCCCAGGGACGTGCCAGTCACCAACCTCGAATCCCAATCCCTGCCCGATCTCTCGCGACTGCCCGCCTACCTCGCGCCGCCTTGCCCAAACTGCAAACGCCCGCTCCCGTTGGACGCTGCCATCACTGCCTGCCCGCACTGCTCCACCCCTGTTGACACGCCCGCGATCATCGTCAAGTATCACGGCCCCGAAAAACTCATGCAGTGTTATCCCGACGACCACCTCGCGATCGAGAGCGACATGATGCCCGAGATTTCCTGTCCGTGCGGCTATGACCTGCACGGCTTGCCGCGCAAAGGAATCTGCCCGGAGTGCGGGACCAAGTATGAGAAGCCGGGGCTGCAAGATTGGTAGACCAGTTTGGTAAGTTGGTTTGGCAAGTTGGTTTGCTAAGTAGGCCGCTCCTGATCGTTCAGCACATCCAACCAAGCATCCCGGTTCTTGTCTGGGCTCTCGTCCCATCTCTCGCGCTCTACGCTCGACCATGTCCAACGTTCTTATCCTCGGTCCCCATCCAGACGATCAGGAAATCGGCATGGGTGGCACCGCTGCTCGCCTCGCCGATCAAGGGCACGATGTGCTGCTCCTCGACATGACCGATGGCAGCCCCACGCCCCGGGGCGATCGTGCCTCAAGGCTTGTCGAGGCGGCCAATGCGCTGCGAGAATTGCAGCCAAGCCCACAGGGCGCAGCCAAGGGCGGGCGCTTGCGTCGGCTGTTGCTGGATTTGCCCAATCGCAGCGTCCAGCACACGCTGGAGGCCCGCCACCGTGTCGCGGGCGTGATTCGCGCCCACCAGTCGCAGGTGCTGTTCATGCCCCATCCGCTGGATGCACACCCCGATCATCTCGCCGTGACGCGTATCGGCGAAGACGCGCGGTTTGATGCGAAACTGACGAAGATCGACATGCCGCCCCCGCCCCAGATGCCGCGCGAGTATGCGAGCGTGCTCGACTGTCTGGGCAGGCCATTGCCGGCCCTGCCCCAGAGCGGAGCGCCACTCTATCCGCGCTGGGTCTTTTATTACTACTGCTCGCACCTGCGTCGCCCGATTGATCCACACTTTTTCTTCGATACCACCGGCTACGCCGACAAGAAGATCAAGGCGGTACAGGCCTATCGCACCCAGTTTGGTCCCTTTGACGCGAGCGACCCGACAGCGAACTACAACCAAAATCAGAATCCGAATCCCAACAACGCAACCCTGGCCCAGCGCCTCGCGCAGGAGGACCAGTCCAACGGCTGGTACATCGGCACGCAGACCGCCGAGCCTTTCTGGACCAAGGAACCCATCGGTATCAATAGCCTCGACGCGTTGCCGATGTGATCGCGATCAACTTCCAATCACGGCGTGTTCAAGGCTCTCGGGGTCTTCGTACGCAAGGCCGAAAAGCGTCTGGTTGAAGGTTTCCAGCGACACGCTCTCCTGCGTGATGAAGCCGGTCTGGGGCAACTTCCCAAGCCGGTGCAGGTCCACCATCGCGCACACGCCCGCGGCGGTGGTCAGTTCGATAGCGGGCCAGATGCGCCCGAAGAGTTGGGTCGCTGGGATGGTGCGTTCAAAGTTCACCTGCATGGTCTTGCCGTTGTGCTCGCCGATGCAGTTGATGAAGACCACCACCACATCCTGCAGCGTGCGGGGCACGCCATGGTTGAAGATGTCCATCACAAGGCGGCGGTCAAACCGCACCGCACCCGAGCCCGCGCCGCGATTGGTGGTGTCCTCGCCCGACAGACGCAGGTCCTGGAGCAGGAACTTCATCAGTTGGCAGTGCCCGGGATAGCGAATGGTCTTGTACGCGATATTGCTGGCGGGCGTGGTTTTCTTCGCCTTCCCGAGCGATTCGATCAGCGTGCCCACGCCCCCCGAGGTATAGAAGGCTTCGTACTCGACGCCCTCGAGGCTGAACATCTCGAGGCCGTCGAGGGCGGGCACTTTGGTCATCTGCCCATCGAGCATCACGTTGCAGGGCTCGCAGTACTCGTTGATGACGCCCTCGGTGCTCCACGTGACGTTGTACTTGAGTTGGTTGGTGGGAAACTGTGGCAAAGCCCCAACCCGCAGCGTGAGCGAGTGAATCTTGTCGAAACTTTTGGCCACTTCGTGCGCTGCAATCGCGATGTATCCGGGCGCGAGCCCGCACTGGGGCACCAGCGCCACCTTCGCCCGCTTGCTCTTCTTGTCCAGGGCCCGCACGGCGTCGGTGGTCTCGACATCCTCGGTCACGTCAAAGTAATGCACACCCGCGGCGTTGGCCGCTTCCGCGATGCCCAGCACCTGGTCATAGGGCAGCATGCAGACCACGCTGTGCTTGCCCTTGAGGGCGCGCTTGACCTGCGGCTGGCTCGCAACATCGAGTTTCACGCCATCGAACGTGACATCAAAGGCCTGCTTGCCCATCATCTGCTTAACGTTCTTGCGCAGCCGCTCCAAGCCCTTGAGCGCTTCCTTGAGCGATGCCTCGCTGCGATCAGCAACGGTGACGTGATAGTCCCCATGCCCGCACGCGAGCAGCAACTCCGCGACCGACTTGCCAACTTTGCCAGCACCCAGGACAAGCACGTGATGAGGTTTCTTCATGCAGAATGTTAGTGCGATGCATGACGCCAGTGATCGTGCTGCCCTTGCCGAGTTCCACGTCCGCTTACCGCAGCTTGTTGATCACCTCTTCTGTCGAATGACGCTTCCCGCTCATGGCCTAGATACGGACATGCTTCCTCAACCACTTGATCTAACCACCGTGCGATCTTGTGTGTATCTGTGATTGAACGACGTCGCGGTACCCGGGGGGCAGTGGGCAGGAGCGAGGCCGAACGAGCCGTGGTGACGTGATGCACCGCTGATGCCTCTTCGCCCCAACGGGGCGACGGTCTGTAGCCACGCCCCCGCCAGTGGAGCGACGCGGCTGGGGGGGTGAGCGTCGCGGAACCCGTGGAAGCCGTAACGGAAACGCACGCCGCCCCGGCAGGGCGGAAGAGCTGGCTCTTCTACCTCTTACCCTTCATCCATGTCCAATTTGAAGTTCACAGACACGTACATGCGCCACCTTCGCTTCCATCTGCCGCACGCGCATCTCGCGCCGGTGTTTGGGAGTGACTGGTTCGCGCTCAGGGCCGAGGCGTTCGCCCGCTTCTTTGGCACGCCGGTCTTTCTGATCGGGCAGTCACTGGTCGTTGCGATCTGGATCTGTCTGAATGCTCTGGGCGTCACCAAGTTTGACGTCTATCCGTTCATCCTGCTGAACCTCGCGTTCAGCCTTCAGGCCGCCTACGCCGCGCCGCTGATTCTGCTGGCGCAGACACGCCAGGCCGATCGCGACAAAGCGCACGCCGAAGCCGACGCGGCACACCGAGAGGATATTGCGCGGGCCAGCGAAGAGCGGCAGATGCTGGCCGCGAAACAAGCCGACTCGCTTGTGGAGTTGATACAACAGAACACGCAACTCACCGAGATCATCCAATCGCTGGCGGAAAGGATCGAGCTTCTCACCGTGGAGATGCACGCGAAAGTGGTGAAGTAACAGACCACCGTTCAATGACCGGTCCGCGCGGTTCGAGTGTGGTGCCTCGTGTCGCCGGTTACGCTGGTTGTCGCTGTTCTCGTGTGGCGGCGAAGGTGTGTCCACCGTCGGGGTGGTGGGTCGCCGCGCCGCCGCAGAACCCGTGGCTACAGCCCGTCGCCCCGTTCGGGCGAAGAGACGGCGCGGCGTGCCGCGCTGGTCCTTTGATCCCCTTGGCGATTCCCAAGTCAATCACCTTGGCCACCGGCACCCCGTCGTGCATCGTCACCAGCACGTTGCTCGGCTTGATGTCGCGGTGGATGATGCCCTTCTGGTGGGCGTGCTGGATGGCGTGGCAGACCTGGCTGAACAACTCCAACCTCGCCCTGGTGTCCGGTGTTCCCGTGTCGCTCTCTGCGCCTGAATGACATCCCGGTCTCCGGGATGTATGACCCGTCAGGAGAGGAATAGAGGTTGAAGCGCAGGCCCGGGGTGGGGGAGGAGCGAGGCCGAACGGGCCGTCGGCAAATGGTCAGTAGAAACGTGCTAGTTCCCCCCGCTCGCGCCGAGCAGATGCGCTGTTGTCTAAACCAGCCGGGCGCGCATTTGCGGGAGGTTTGCGAGTCGCTAGGTTATCCAACTCCGACGGGTATTGAAACATGCTCAGCTTTGGCGAATCGTCGCCGGTTTTCAGGTCTGCCAATGCAGCGGAACGCAAATCCAGTATCAACTTCCGCCGCTTCACAGCCTCAGGATGTGCCAGAAACACGCAGTCGCGGAGCCACGCACCCTCGTTGGTCAATGCCACGACTGAGCCATCTTCGTTGATCCTCAGATGGACATTCAGAGGTTCGTTGATAAGCCGTTGAGGAAGCGATTTGGCCCCCTTTGCCGAGTTGCAGTCATTGCAGCAGTAGCAGAGATTTTCGTAGTTGGTCTCCTCGTCCGGCGCGTCGTGCTGCGAACGCATGTGATCAACTCCGAAGCCGCTGGCAGCGGAGGTCGCATTCAGATCCCACGTCTCCCGCGCAAGGCAGTAGACACAACGGAAATCATGCTCATCACGAAGCCATGGCTTGTAGGAGGTGTAATCGGTGTAGCCCGATGGACCATGCCGCCGATCACTGGGAGCGAGCGAACGGTCGGGTTCCGTGTATGGAAACGGGATCGTGACCACGCTATGACTGTAGCAGCATCTCCAATCGATCGTTGCCCGCGCGCAGGCGAGCTCCGAAGCGTGCGCCTTCGGAATTCTGGAGCACATCAAGCTCGCGGGACTCTGTTGCGCTCAAAGCCCGGGCGAGCCTCTGATTGAGAAGTTCGACACGCCGAGCGTTCCGAAGTGTGGATTCTCGCGCCAAGTTCACTGCGGTGTTCTCGGCACCGTATGTTTCGAGCTGGAAAGTCTGCCGTTGAGCGACACGCGAGATTGTGGCTGGAAGGTCGGCATCGACGTCTAAGCTCACAAACGGAGATCGTTCCTGGTGACGTTGTGCAGCTGAAGGATTGGCGCTGCTCACAGCGAAAATGATGCCGGTCATCAAGACCGACACGGGCTTGGGCTGCGCCCTTCGTCGCTCACACGGAAGAGAGGAGGTACCTTGGTCCTCAAGTTGGAGCATGTGGAGGGTCCATCCTTGTCAGCAGTTGACCGAACGTCCACCAGAATGCATTGTGCGAGATTTCCTTCAAGTCGTCAAGGCGACTCGCCACGTTGCTGGTCTCCGCGACAAGCGGGTCATAGCAGTCGAGATCAAGCACCGCTTCCCGGAAGGTCGGATCCTCGGATGTCCCCCACTTGAAGGCACTTCGATAGGTCAGCGAGAGATCGTCCTTTATCGCGAAGGAGTGCACCAACTGACCGGCCTGTGGCTGCAAAGATTTGTCAAGTCGACTCATCGAAAACAGACTCGGCTCAATCAGATCGAACCAATCCGGCGGCAATGGGAGCTTGGGCGTCTTGTCCGTGGCGAATCGATCGATGTATCGCAGTCCCAACCTCGTCCGGTTCGTGATCTTGTGTAGCGCCACCAGTCGCTTCCAGAGACGGTCAAACCGATCACGGAACTCCGAAAAGTGCTCATATCGCTTGAGCTCAAGCGCGAGAAACTCCGGAGTCAGCGTAACCGTCCACTTGCCGGTCAGGTCTTCAAATTTCCAAACAGGGGTGAGTGAGATTTCGTGCTCATTCCCGGAGATGCGCTGAGGGTCAATCGCGTGCAGCGGCGATGCTTTCGGATACTCGGCCCGAATCTCGGTCGCAAACCGGACGTATCCCTCGTTTCCGTACAGCTCTGCGAGCGTGGGAAATCGCACCTGAGCCAAAATCAACTCAATCGGAGGATCGACGAGATCGCGGCGTTCGGCGTGCGGAAATGGGGTGTTGATCTGGGCCATGCTTCTACGACCATAGTACGCTATCCGAAGCCTCAGTGGCAGGACAGCACACCGGCAGGGGCTCCCGCACCTGCAACGCGCGCGGAGAAGACGTACGGACATCTCCGGGGATGGAGAGGCCAGAGAAAGGGGCTTCCCCTTCCTCTGGCATCAGCGAATGCGCCGCCCGAACCACCGGCCCGCAGAACTCCCGAACCACACGGTTTTTTCGTTGTGCAGCGTGGTGCGCGGAAAGATCGGCGTGGTGGAACGAAAACACCGTGCGGCCAAACCGTTCTGCGGGCCCATGATTTCGGTTGACCACGCCGTCTTTGGAACGCACGGGGCCGCGTGCGGGGTGTTCTGGGCCGGAGAACCGTGCGTTGGGAGGCAAGGTGTGGCGTGAAAGGATCGCGCTGAACTACATCGACGCACTAAACGACGACGACCAACCCTTCGTCTGGACCGCCCACGCCAATACCATCCTCGGCCGCATCGACAAGAATCGTGCGGTTCTCTCGAAATCAGCACACGAGCCAGGCCGTATTGGGCTCAGACGCAACTGGATTCATGCTCAATAGGGCATTGCGAGCAGGGCTACACTCGCCCAATTACCGCCTACTTCTGGCGGTTTCCACGCCTTTTCTGGAATTCACGATGCCCCGCTCGATGCTCTTCACGTCCGAATCCGTTTCCATGGGCCATCCCGACAAGGTCGCGGATCAGATTTCCGACGCGATCCTCGACGCGATGATCGCCGACGATCCGTTCTCCCGGGTCGCGTGCGAGACCCTGTGTGCCACTGGTCTGGTTGTGGTCGCGGGCGAAGTGACAACCCGCACCTACGTCGATATTCCCGAGGTTGTCCGCCGCACCGTCCGCGATATCGGCTACACCTCGGGCGACATGCGTTTCGACGCCGAGAGTTGCGCCGTGCTGGTTGCCCTCAACAAGCAGTCCGCCGACATCGCCATGGGCGTGGACCGCGAGGGCGCGGGCGATCAGGGCATGATGTTCGGCTTTGCCTGCAAGGACACGCCCGAGCTCATGCCCCTGGCCATCCAACTGAGCCATCGCCTGGTCGAGCAGCAGGCCCACATCCGCGTCTCCGGGACCGTCCCGGGCCTCCGCCCGGACGCCAAGAGCCAGGTGACAGTCGAGTATGACGAGCACAACAAACCAGTGCGCGTCGACACCGTAGTCCTGAGCACCCAGCACGACGCAACCTGGAATGACCGCCAAGGCGAACTCAAGAAGCAAATCACCGAACACGTCTTAAAGCCCGTGCTAGGCACCTGGTGGAACCCGGGCATCACTGTCCATGTCAACCCCACCGGCCGATTCGAAATCGGCGGCCCCCACGGCGACACCGGCCTGACGGGCCGCAAAATCATCGTCGATAGCTATGGCGGTATGGGCCGGCACGGCGGCGGCGCCTTCAGCGGCAAGGACCCGACCAAGGTCGACCGCTCTGCGGCCTACATGGCCCGCTACATCGCCAAGAACGTGGTCGCGGCCGGGCTCGCTGATCGCTGCGAAATCCAACTTAGTTACGCCATCGGTGTTGCCGATCCTACGAGCGTGTATGTAGATTGCTTCGGCACCAACAAGGCCCCCGAAGAGAAGATCAGCAAGGCCATCCGCGATACCTTCAAACTCACGCCCCGCGGCATTATCGAGACCTTGAATCTCCGCACGCCCATCTTCTCCCCCACCGCCAGGCACGGCCACTTTGGCCGCGTGCCGGGCAGCATCGTGGTGGGCGGGAAGAAGTACGACACCTTCACCTGGGAAAAGACCGACAAGGCCGAGACGCTGAAGAAGGCCGTTGGTTGATCCGCATGAGTACATGGGTATCCCACCCCTCATGGGTATCCCCCTCGCTCCGCGAGGGGCAAACAACAAGAAAGCCCCCAATCGCACACGCCCGTTCCGTGTGCGTTTTTTTTCACTTCCCTCGCACCTTTGCACGCCCGCCCCTCGCGGAGCGAGGGGGTACCCCAACCCGGGTTGGAACGCACTTTGTCCCCACGCCATACAGCCGGTGTTTGATGATGTACTGCGCGACCTCCTTGGTGACCATCTTGGCATCGTCGCTCCACTTGGAGTAAGCCAGGGGTTGGCGAGGCAGCAAGCGACGAATCTGGGTGGAGCTATAGAGCCTTGCCGGGTATGGCGCGATGCGCACGGCCCAGGCGAGTCGCTCGCGCAGCGACCAGACCATTGGATCGAGTTGCTCGACCAGGGCCTTTGGTGTAGGTGCCGGATCGCGCAACGCAACCAGCGGCTCGGCCTCACGCAGCAACGCTCGCCACTCCTTCCACTTGTGGAACGCAAGGGCTTGGTCGCTGCCAATCAGCAGGCGGAGCGTGACGCGCGATGGAAGAATGCTGCGAAGCCGGCGAACGGTGTCGATGGTGTAACTGGGCACCTGCGGTTCGCCGCGCTCGCTATACCAACGGGCACGGTCGATCTCGTCGGTCCAGACCCCCCATACCCCCCCCGGGACTCCATCGATCTCATTCCGCTTGTTTTCCCGCTCCCCAGCCAGCAGCATGGCGACGCGATGCTCATCGCTCGCGAACGGCCCGGCAGGTTTCAGCGGATTGCGGGCCGCAGGGACATACAACGTGGCAACGTGCTTGGTTCCGAATATGCTCGTGCCCAAGTGACAGGCGTTCAAGTGATACTCGTGCGGCGGATCAAAACTACCACCATACACAACCAGTGTCTGGATGCTCCGCGACAATCGCAAGGGCGTGATCGGTGCTGCTTCCAACTTGGCACGTCGCTTGGCCATGGGTAAGGGTATGAGTCAACAGTGCATGGTTGATATCCATCGGTGGCACAGGCGACTCCGCCTGTGCCAAGAGAAAAGGCCAGCCCTTGTGAGGCCGACCCTTTGCAATCACATCGATATGTTCGCCCGCCTCAGAGATGCGATACGGAGCACCAATACTCACTCACCGCAAGGGGTGCATGGTCCCTCTGCAAAGACGGTCAGGAAACTGTTGATGTCGCAGGGGTCAAACAGACCGCCATCGTTGTTGAAGTCGATGCTGTCGCACGTTGCGGTCTCTGGCACGCACGGACCCTCGCTGAAGACGCTCAGGAATGCCTCGATGTCCTGGGGGTCAAATGAGCCGCCGTCGTTGTTGATGTCGATGTCGTTGCAGACGGGACTGATAAAGCGGATCACCGTCAGCGCCCCCACCCCAGGCTCCATCGGCTGCGCGCCGACCATCACTCGTCCACTGATCGGGTCGCGGGAGTAGGCAATCGCCACGTTGTTGCGCGTGACGGAGTAGATCGGCACGGTCGGATCGCTGCGCAGTACCGTCTCCACGTTGAAGGAACCAAAGCCGGTGTTGTTCTTGAAGGTGTGGACTTCGCCCAGCAAGTCGCGCGAGATGGTCGCGTCGACGCTATGGGCCGGGACTAGGCTGTTGGCCCGCATCCCCAGATTCTTGAAGGTCATGGTGTTCCAGCCGCCCGGCAGTTTGGGTTCCATGCGCATGGTGCTGGCCCGGGCATCGGGGCGATACTCGAGGAACATCATCATCGAATCAACAAAGAAACTCATCGATTCCCATGCGTTGGGCCACGCAGTCTGGAGCATGAAGTCGTTCTGGCCCGGATACATGAGCGAGCCGGGGAGGCTGGCGCTCGCGGCACGGGGCGCAACCTGCTCTGCGCCCATGCCCACGGGGCCCAGGACATCGATCAGGCGCTCAAGGCGATACTTATGGTTGTCAATGTCCGCTGTGCCGGGCGTGAAGTCCTGGCGCATCGCGTGGTACGCGCCGTACCACATCGTGGTCAGGAACCAGGGGCCCGCGCCCCAGGGCTGCCCGCCGCCCCAATAGCCATCGTTCCAGTACCGGTCGATCAGTCCGGTCCAGCCATACCCATCGTTGGGGAAGCCCGCAAAGCGAACCAGCGGCTCGGTCGTTGGGTGTGCGTTGTTGAACTTGGTCCGCACGCCGTTCACGCGGTCAACAACGCGCGTGGCATTGAAGTCGATGGGCGAGTAGACCTCGAAGGGATACACGATGCCCAGTTGGCTGATGTCCGTGTTCTCGCCGTCCCAGTTGAGCCGCGCGTCCAGGCCGCTCTTCACCCAGCCCGCACGAGTTTCGGCATCTGCGGCATCGCTGGCAAGGCCCAGCGTGGTGGCGATCGCCGCCGCGTCCTTCAAGCCGCGATGATTACTCGCATTGCTGAAGATGAAGGTGTCGTACGAATCCTCCCAGAGGTTGTTGCTGTACGTCAGGTTGAAGGCTTCTTCCCAGCGCAATCGCGTGTCGCTGCTGTCGGTGGTCATCGCCAGCACAGCATCTCGCACCGCGGGGTAGTTGAGTTGGAGATACGAGTTGTCCGCAAACGCATCGTCCACCCACTTGACGGCCCAGGGGAAGACAGCGGTGCCATCAATCTGCGGCGCGCTCCAGACGGTGAATCCGTCGGTAGTACACTTCTGCTTCCAGAAACCCTTACGGCCCCAGGCCTCAAAGTCGCGGTAACTCGTATCGCGCATCCAGTCGATCGCCTTGCGGGCTTCTTCAACATGGCCCGCGCGGGCGAGCGTGACGGCGGCCCACATCGCGTCCCGAGGCCAGACGTAGTAGTACGCACCATTGTGATAGCCAGCGACGATGCCGCCATAGACGCCATCTTGGTGCAGGGCGGTGCCCAGCAGCCCGCGCTTCATCAGCCTGTCAAAATCGGCATCGGGCGTATCGATGGTGGTGCCGCTGGCGAGCCAATTGGTCCAGTACGCGTCGGTCTGGCCCTGGATGGTGGCCATGTTGCTCGCGTAAAACCAATTGAGCATCGGGATGATTTCGTTGTCATAGACCCCGTCGTTGCCCGGGATGTTGCCCGTGATCGGCTCGGGCCTGAAGTGCGCGCCCGCGAGCATGAACGTGACTTCAACATTCTGTCCCGGGGGCAACTGCACGCTGCGCCCGATCCAACCCTGGGATTGATCGCCGCTCACGCGCCGCCAACTATCCGTGGCCGGCCCGCCACTGCCACCCTGCACTTCCATCGCAGCCGTCAGATACAGCGCGATGTTCTTCTCATAGGCGGGAAACGTGGTGACGTTGTACTCGTTGGGCGGATTGATAAACGAGCCCGTGCCCGTCACGCTGCGACGGGTCTTGTCATAGACAGTCATGGACCCGCGTGCGGCATCCCAGAACATCAGATCGTGGTCATCGCCGCCGTTGAGAGCCGGATCAATGTAGAAGTAGATGTCCGCATTCTGCGTCACGCTGAGGTTGTTGCGCAGGACCATTCGCTTGATGAGGATGTGCTTCTGCTCGCCGGTGCCAGCGAAGCCATCGGGAAAGTCAATGCCCGCAGGCGCAAAGTCGTACTGCGTGACGGAGATGTTGTTGCTGTTGTACGACAGGGTTTGCGATGTCAAAACCGTGTTGCTGTCATCATTGAGATAGCTCTGCTGCACGTTGCTGAAGCTCACGCCATTGGGGTTGGAGAGCCAGTGGGTCAGCATGTTGACGCGGATGCCCACCATCGCCTGATTGATGTGCATCTGCCCGCGCTTCTCGGCGCTCAGCAGGGCAGGGAAGGTGTCCGCGCCGTCGCTATAGCCTTCGTTCTTGGTGCCCACGCCTTGCACCCCGCCCGGTGTCGGGAAGTACATGTCCCACCAGGTGCCGTTCTGGTCCAGCATGGCCGCCGTGAAGGTGTTGCCGATGAAGGCCTCTTCCTTCCAGAAACTGACGGGCGGATAGCCAGCACTGGGCGTAGGCCGCCCCGCGCCCGCGCCGGGCCAGGGAAGTTCTGGCACAGTGCCTGCAAAGGCAAGCACGGCATGCGCACACATCGCACCTGCAACCACCCGACACCAGACGCTGGACTTGCGCATGCTCATCGCTCCAAATTGGAAGCCTCACACTCCGCCGCTGTGTCCCGTGCGTCGTCCGAACCAGCCGAATCGCAAGGGCTTAGAACACAACCCGAACCGCGTTCGAGTCTGCCGCTAGGGCGAACTATCCATGACTATGGGTCGAAGGTCAAGGGCTTGCGTGTTGAGTTTCGCTCCATTTCCAAAGTATTTCTCTTCGCTCCAGGCTGGACACCATTTGCTTCAATTGGTTATTGGTCACTTTTACTTTGGCATCGTTGGGGTGAGTCAACCGGGGCGAGCCTCCTCGCGACGCACAAGCGAAGTATCATGGACAACGCCGAGCGATTGACTGGCTCGGTCCAACGAAAGGACTTCTCATGGGTGCGCTCTCGATCGATCGTTCTGCGCGCGGGTTGCTCGCGCTGGTCTGCCTTGGTGTCGCCAGCCTTGCGGTCGGGCTTGCTGCCTGCAAGAAGGAACCGGCACCAACTGGCTCAACGCCCGCTGCATCCACAACCAGCGCACCCACCACTACCCCGCCCCCCTCAACAACCGGCGAAATCGTGATCGGCCACTATGGCTCGCTCACCGGCTCCGAAGCCACGTTCGGGCGCTCGACGGATGAGGGCATCAAACTCGCCGTGAGCGAAGTCAATGCCGCGGGCGGGCTGGAGATCGCCGGCACCAAGCGGAAGGTGCGGCTGGTATCCGAAGACACGGAGAGCAAGGCCGAGAAGGCCGGCGACGTGGTGCGCAAGTTGATCAATAAGGACAAAGTGGTCGCGGTGCTGGGCGAAGTGTCATCCAGCATCACGCTCGAAGGTGCGCCAGTGGCCCAGCGGGCCAAGATTCCGACCATCACGCCCAGCAGCACCAACACGACTGTCACGCAGATCGGCGACTACGTCTTCCGCGTCTGCTTCATCGATCCGTTCCAGGGATACGCCGGGGCGAAGTTTGCTAAAGAGCAGTTGAAGATCACCAAGGTGGCGATGCTGGTGGACAAGGCCAGCGCGTATTCCGATCAACTCAGCAAGGAGTTTGCCCAGGCCTTCACGGGCATGGGCGGCACCATCGTGGCCAGCGCCGACTACACCAAGGGCGAGAAGGACTTCAATGCTCGCCTCACCAGCCTGCGCGAGAAAGGCCCCGAACTCATCTATATCCCTGGCTACTACGCCGATGTCGCCAACATCTCGATCCAGGCTCGCTCGCTGGGCATGAACCTGCCCCTCATGGGCGGCGACGGCTGGGACAGCGAGGACCTCGCCAAGAACGCCGGCACCGCGATCGAAGGCTGCTTCTACACCAATCACTACGCCCCCGACAACCCCACGCCGCAGATCACCGCCTTCCTCAAGAAGTATGGCGAGGCCTACAACGGCAAGGTGCCCGATGGGCTCGCGGCCTTGGGCTATGACGCGGCCAACGTGCTGTTTGATGCCATGAAGCAATCGGGCGGCACCGATGGTCCCAAGGTCCGCGATGCGATCGCAGCGATCAAGGACTTCAGGGGCGTGACGGGCACGATCACGATTGACAAGAATCGCGACGCCGTGAAGCCCATCGTGATCCTGGAGCGCAAGGCCAACGCGTGGGTCTATCGCGCGACGATTGAGCCCAAGTAAGTCGGGCCCAAAATAATTCAGGCCCAAGTACTCATGTTGCCATCACGTAACCCGCATGACTCAGCCCGCATGACTCACTAGCAGTCGTGCGGGCTGTGTTGTTCAGTCCAGCGCATCGCTTACTTGTCATGTCATGCATGCATGGATGTCATGGATGTCATGGATGTCATGGATGTCATGGATGTCATGGATGTCATCTCTTGGCACGCTCGTTCGCGACCAATCGGGACTATGCAAAAGTTAGAAACAAGGCCCCTCGCTGAAGACGCTCAAGAACGAGTCGACATCGATGGGGTCGTACATCTGCCCGTCGTTGTTGAAGTCGATGTCGTTGCAGGTCGCTATCTCGGGCACGCACGGGCCCTCGCCATACACGCTGAAGAACGCATCGACATCGGTGATGTCGAAGAACTGCCCGTCGTTGTTGAAGTCAATCGAGTCGCACACGCGCGGGTTGTTCAGGTCCAGCGTCTGGAAGTCCATCTCGGTGGGCGTTGCCTTGCCATGCAGCACCCACTGGTCATACGCCACCTGCCCCGCAGTGTTGGTCAGGTTCATGTCGCGGAGAAACTCGATGTACTCCTTGGTCGTGACCTGATGGAAGAGGCGAGCCTCCACGCGGGCGGTGCTGGCTGGTAGTGTGAACGTAGTGTCGTCCCAGTGCTGGCCATCCGCATATGAATAGTTGACTGGGGCCGCCTGTACCGCAGCAAACTTCGCGTTCGTGAACCCCTTGGGCGGGATGCGGTTGTCCAACTTCCAGGTGTTGTTGATCGCAAAGTGAAAACTCTCGCCTTCTGGCTTGCCCGTCAACTGTGCGGCATAAGCATCCAATCCGAGTTTGGCCTCATAGACCTTGGTGTCGGCGGTTGTCAGCCTCGCGGTGATGGGGTCATAGGCACCGCGCTCCTCGATCAACTGGCCGGCATCGTTGAAGCAGCGCAGGTTCAGCCACATGCGCCGCCCTTCGGGATAGCCGGTGGGGAGTTTGTGGCCAATCCGGTTGATGATCCGCACTGTCAACGTGTCGCCATCGCGGGCAAGCACCATATCAGACGCCTGGCGCAGCATGTTCTGGGCCCGGGCGACAGACTCGTTCACGGTCTGGTCCTCGAGCCCCGTGTCATCGGGGTTGAAGAGCGTGTGGACCGCGCGGAGCACCCAGGTGTTGGCTCCGTTGAAGACGTGCTTGGGATAGTCGGTTCGCAAGGGCGTGCCGAAGATCGGATCACACCCGGTGCTCTTCGCTTTGGGCATGTGACAGTCCTGGCAGGTCTGCACATACAACTGCGCGCCGCCAAATCGATTCAGGCCATACTCGGGATCGTTCTCCGTCGCGTACGCGTTGAGGGGAAGGTACTGGACCGCAGTCGCAAAGTCGCTGTTGAGCCACTCGCTATACGTGCGCTCGATCGGGAACATGTCAAACTTGTTGAGGGTCGGATGCGGCGCATCCAGAGCGTTGGCCCGGTACGTCCCGTCGGATTGCTTGCTGTACGCGGGATTGGAAACCTCGTGGCAATTGGCGCACAGGGCCGGATCGCGGTGATACGTCGACTGGAGCCAGCCGTGCGGATTGATCGTCAGTTCAAAGGGCCCGCGCCGTCGGTCCAGTGGATCCAGCACCAGCGAGGTATTGTGATTGAGGGGAACAGTGAAACCATTCACAACACCAGTGGGCACCGGCACGGGCGGCGTGTGCGGGTTGGTGCCCGCAGGCCGATCCGGAATCGGCGGATTGAAGATGTAAAAATCTTCGGGCGGGTTGTCGGGTGTGAAGATCGGATCAACCGCACGATGGCAGATGCTGCACGAGACGCCTTCAAAGTCCACGTCCGCCAACTGCGCGCCCGTCGGGTCGTCGCTGTGCCCGCGATACCAGCCCATCGGCGTGTGGCAGCGCAGGCACAGCTCGCCGACAAAGGCCGCGTCCTGGTTCGCGATGGCTAAACAGGCATAAAAAATCGGATCGCGCGCGGACTGCCCCATCATGCTCGCGGCCCAGGGGCGGTAGAGCTCCGATTCAACCGCCCCTTCGTTGTCGTAATACCCGTGGCACCCGGCACACACGCCCGAAGAAATCAGCGAGCGGTGCAGGGTGTTGCTGCCGTTCACGTTGGGCTGCGTGCCCGGACCAAAAAAGTCGGTGCGGGTAGTCTGCACCTGAGCCAAGGCCACAGCGACCGCAATAAATCCGGCCCCCAATAGTCCGATCCACGCGACCTCGCACCAACGCATCGACTTCATCGCAGACTCCCGATACAGCCCCAAATAAGGCCCCAAGTACTCATAACCAACGCGGCGTTACCGACTCCGCCACCAATTACTAACCAGAATCATCCCTGCCAAAGTGCTTTGGATTGGCGGACTATCGGCCCGTCGCGCGATCGCGCGAAGGGCATTTATCCATGGCCTACAGCATGCCGCAACATCGTCGAAGAATCAAGCGAAATAGCGAGAAGAATATCCGCAAAGCGCAAAACTGGTGCAATCGCGGGCAATCGCAGGGACATCTCGACCGGGATACCCCGTCGTAAGCCCCATATCCATGGAGTCTGGGCTGGAACTTTTTCAATAATGCTGCGCAAAGTTATTGTGTGAAAGCCTTTACAACAAGCGTTTGAATTGTTAAGACAACGCAAAAACGGCGCGATACGATTGACTGACCCCCGCCCGTTTCTACGCTCCCCCACACATTCCAACTTCGAGTTCCTTCCGAGTAGGGTTGAGCGCTAGTTTGTGGTTGCCGGGGTTTGAGGTTGCTGGATATGTACAGAGGCAGCACTGGGGGGGTTTAGGGCATGGAGAGCCCTACTCGAATTTGGTGAGATCGAGTCTGTTCCGTTGCGATGGTGACCCGGCGAGTGTTCGCCGGTAGTGGTAGAACCCTATTTGTTTCTGGTTGGGTTGTCCGGTTGGAGTTTCCAACTGGAAGGCCAAGGGGTGTGACAAGTCTGTTGGTCGCAAGGGTGGACCTCACCCCGCAGGCATGGTGTTTGGAGATACCACGCTGTCATCCATCGCAAGCGTCCCGCTGGAAGAGAGTCCCGTTCACAGTATCGTTTTTTCGATCAAGTCATTTGTTTCAGGAGATTGTTTATGAAGAAGAGCATCGCTGGTTTGGTGGCCATGGCTGGTTTGTCCTGTTGTACCGCGGCGCAAGCCCAAGTCGTCATCAGCGCCGTTTATGGTGGTGGCAGCAGCACCAGCACCACCTTCCTTTCCGAGTTCGCGTTTGACTTTGTTGAACTCAAGAACAACGGCAACAGCCCGGTGACGTTGACTGGCTATTCCCTCCAGCGTCGCTCCGCGACCGGCATGGCCAGTTTCAACGACAAGATCAACCTGCCCTCCATCACCATTCCCGCCAACGGCTTCTATCTCGTCCGCACCGAGCCGGGCCAGACCGGAACCTGCGGCGCAGGCGCCCCCTGCCGTCCCGTTCCCGCCGACTTCTTCGCCACCACCGGCGCGGGCGGCTCGGGCCAACTCCAGCTTGGCGGGACCTCCAGCGTCGTCGCCCTCCTTAGTAATCAAACCCTTCTGACCGGCTGCCCCAGCAACAACCCCGCGGTCATCGATCTCGTCGGCTATGGCAACGGCAGCACCTTTGGCCAGCCCGTCGCCAACTGCTCCGAAACTCTCCCTTGCAACAACACGGGCAACGAGTTCACCGCCGTGCGCCTCGTCAACGGCTGCCAGGATACCAACAACAACGCCGTGGACTTCGTGATCCAGGGTTCGCAGTACACCCCCCGCAACGCCGGAAGCGCCCCCGCCCCCTGCACCGGTGGCTGCCCTGCGGACTGCAACACCAACGGCACCTGCGACAACGTTGAAATCAACGCCGCGGGCGGCGTTGGTGGCATCGGCGGCACCCTCGACTGCAACAACAACGGCCAGCTCGACAGCTGCGAAATCCTGAGCAATCCCCAGATCGATTGCAACGGCAACGGCGTGATCGACAGTTGCGAACTCAACGCTACCACCGATTGCAACAGCAACGGTCAACTTGACCAGTGCGAAATCGCCGCCAACCCCAGCCTCGACTGCGATGGCAACAACCTCCTCGATGTCTGCCAGATCACGGCCAACCCCACGCTGGACTGCGACAGCACCGGCCGTCTTGACGATTGCGAGCGGGTCGAGAACCCCTCGTTCTACGACAGCAACAACAACGGAATCAACGACGGCTGCGAAACCCCCGGCCCGGGCCAAGACTGCAACGGCAACAACCGCCTCGATAGCTGGGACCTGCGCGTCTACACCCTGACCGATGTCGATGCCAACGGCATCCCCGACACCTGCGAAGGTGCCGTGTATGTTGAAGTGCCCGTCAACGCCACCGTGCAGGTTGGCGGCGTCCGTAGCGCTCCCAACGGCGAACGTTTCATCAACATCGAAGGCGCGACCTTCGCCGAGTTCGCCAGCTACGCTGGCCTCCGCTGGTCCAACGCCACCGTCATGAACGGCCTGGGCGCGACCGACAGCGTCGGCCGCGTCTATCTCCGCCTCGTGCAGAGCAACGCCGGCTTCACCAACAGCGGCACGACCGTGGGCGCCAACGACATGGACATCTTCTACAGCAACAACGATGCGCAGAGCTTCACGGCTGGCAACAGCACCACCATCCTCGCCAACTTCACCACCAACTTCGCCGATCGCCAGAGCGTCGCTCAATACGACTTCGTCCGTGGCACCAACAACCCGCCCTTCGGCTCGGCCCTGGGCAGCGGCACCATCGAGAACTACAAGCTCTTCGATGTCGGCACCTCCAACACCGCTGGCGGCATCTCCGTCAAGGATGAACTCGAGAGCCGCACTGGCCAGTTGACCGTCCTCCTCAACGCCATCAGTGGCGTGGGCGACGGTACCGCAGCGACCTACGCCGGCTGGGATCACCTGGGCACCACGGTCTTCTCCAAGACCGGCCCCGCCCTGGTCGTCTTCCCCGTTGCTGGCACCACCTGCAACGACCTCGACTTCAACAACGACGGCGCGTCCTTTGACCCCACCGACATCGATGCCCTCCTCTCGGTCTTTAGCGAAGGCCCCTGCATCCCTGATTCGCAGACCTGCGACGACCTCGACTTCAACAACGACGGCAGCCTCTTCGATCCCTGCGACATCGCCAGTTTCCTGGTCGTCTTCAGCGAAGGACCATGCACCCCCTGCGGTCAGTAATAAGCCTACGAAGTCCGTCCTTCCTGAACGGATAATGACCGAAATCACGTAGCCTTCCAAGCCCGGCCCCATGGCCGGGCTTTTTCGTTGCCTCACCAGCGTGTGGTCGTCACAAGCACCGATCAAGCCTCAGATTTGAGCCGCTTGCTTCGCAACAATCTGCTCGGTCATGCTTCCAGGTAAAAGATTTATTTCCAAATCTGTGCCCGCTCGCTTGCGGCCTATCGCTCCTCGATTCGGAGGAATAGTCCCGCGATGGCTCTGGAGGCACGTCAGGCGTGCATGCCAAGGGGAAGGGTCGCCGCAGGTCAATCGTGAGCGTCGCGTGTCCGGTGGGCCGCGTCGCGTCGCTCCAGCGCTCGCATCGAGCGCCATGATTGTCTTGGTTGGTTGTTTCCACAGTCAGAGTGAGCGTTGTCGGTTCACAATTGTCGGGTACGAAGGAGAATGTCATGTCGATGAACAAGCAGAACGGTTTGGGTCGCTTCGGTCGTTTCGCCGCCAGCGCTTCGCTGGTCCTCGCCTTCGCCGCTGGCTCTGCCTTTGGCCAGGCCCAGACGACGGAGATGAGTTATCAGGGTGAACTCCAGAACAACAACGCACTGGCCAACGGCAACTTTGACATGCGTTTCCGCCTCTACGACGCTGCGGTCGCTGGCGCGCAGATCGGCGGCCAGGTGGCGGTCCTGAACGTTCCTGTCACGAACGGCAAGTTCACCCAGAACATGACCTTCGCCGGCGCCTTCGCCGGTCAGCAGCGCTGGATCGAGATTGACGTGCGCACCGCAGGTGGTGGCGGGTACACGACGTTGACGGGCCGCCAGAAGATCACGACGGCTCCCTACGCCGCCTTCGCCCTCTCGGGCAACGCCGGTCCTCAAGGCCCCGTCGGCCCGCAGGGTGCTACTGGTGCAACCGGCGCCAACGGCGCCAACGGCGCAACGGGTGCGCAGGGTGTCGCTGGACCGCAGGGAGCAACGGGCGCGACCGGTTCGACCGGCGCGGCTGGTCCCGTCGGCCCGCAGGGTGCAATCGGCGCTTCACCCTGGATCCTCAATGGCACGGCTACCTACTACATCGCTGGCAACGTCGGCATCGGTGATTCCACGCCCAGTTATCCGCTCGAGATCAACGACACGGGCGGCTATGCCCTTCGCGTTGATAACAACGGCGGCGCAGGATTCGCAGGCGGCGTCTATACCGTCATCAATTCAACCTCGAGCCAGTACGGCTTCCTTGCCGACATCAACGGCATCACCGACTCGACCTCATACAACTACTGGGGCAACAACAGCTCCGCCTCGGGTCGCGGTTTCTACGTCAGCATGCTGGACAGCACCGGCGGCACCGCAGGCACGAGCACCAGTTACGGTGTTTATGCAATCAGCGCGGGCCCAAACACCCGTGCAGGCTACTTCAACGCTACCAGCACCACCGGCAGCACCTATGGCCTGTACGCAGAAAACAACAGCCCCGATGGCTATGGCGTCTTTGCCCTGCATGATGCCACCACAGGCACCGGTCCGGCGGTGTATGGTCGAAGCGACAGTGCAGTATCAAATGCCTTTGCCGTTCATGGCATCACCAATGTGACTGACCAGGCTGCTGCCAGCAGCACTTCGGCATCAGTCCGTGGCGAGCACCTTGCCGATGGTCGCGGTGTCTGGGGTAGCGCCCAGGGCGAAGGGGCGGGCGTCTATGGCACCAGCCAGGACGGCGTCGCTGTCCATGGCATCGCCTCACCGACGACCACAACCGAAATCTGCTACGGCGGCTTGTTCAGCGGTGGCAACAGCGATAACAGTTACGGTGTGTACGCTAGCGTCTCGGGGAGTGGCTATGGCGTGTATGGCTACAGCACTGGCAGTTACGGCGGGTACTTCGACACTGGTGTCTCGGGCGGCGTTGCCCTCTGGGTCCAAGGCACCGCCAGTGTCGGCGTCATCACCATCCGCGGCGGGGCCGACCTCGCCGAGAAGTTCGAGTTCAACGACACCGCCACCGAAATCAAGCCCGGCATGGTCGTCATGATCGATGACGAGCACGCCGGCGGCATGGAACTCGCCACCGGCGCGTACAACCGCAAGGTCGCGGGCGTCATCAGCGGAGCCAACCAACTCGAAGCCGGCATGATCCTGGGTGACTTTGAAGGCCACAAGAATCCCCACGCCGTCGCCCTCACCGGCCGCGTCTGGACGTATGTCGATGCGAGCGACAAGGCCGTCGAGGCTGGCGATCTCTTGACCACCAGCAACACGCCCGGCTACGCGATGCCCGTGATCGACGACAGCAAGGCCCATGGCGCAACCATTGGTAAGGCCATGAGTTCGCTGGCCAAGGGCGAGAAGGGCATGGTCCTCGTGCTCGTCAACCTTCAGTAATCGTGCATTCCTCGTGATGTTCTGTTCAGAACCAAACCAAAGGAGTACACCATGAAACTGCACACCCACTTGCTCGCTCTCGCCGGACTTGCCGTTGCCATAGGCATGTCGACCGCGCGGGGCCAAAATGTCCCCCATGCCCCCAATGAACACCTGCCTGATGTTGAAGCGGCCAACGCCGACAACATAGAGCAGGAACAGGTTGCCACGAACTTGTTCTTCCATGTCGCTGTTCCTGAAGGCGCTCGCCCGCTGCCCCAATCGGTGGGGGAGATCGCCGCGATGCCCGACATCAACCTGCTCCGCAGGGCGACGGTCGGCTCCAAGATGATCCTCAATGTTTCGGCGGACAACAGTCTGCGTATGACGGTCACGCGTGTCGAGCGCCGACCCGATCAGACCTTCTCGATTCGCGGCACGCTCGATGGTATCGAAGGCACATCGGTCATGATGGCGATCCAGGAGGACGCGCTCGCGACTGATATCACCGCCCCGACCCTCCAACTGCACTACAAGACTCGCTACGTTCGCGACGGCATTCACCTGATCTGCCATATCGACGACATGCGCTACGTGCCCTGCGCTGGCACGGCAACGCCAACTGATGTCGGCCCCAACGACGCAGATATTCCCGAGGCCTGGGAAGAAGCCACTGGTGGCGTGCCTCCAGAACTGCTCGAACCGGGCTTTGGCGAACGCGGTAGTTGCTCGCCAACCGTTGTTTTCGACAACATGATCGTCTACACCGATGTGGCCCGCATCGCCGCGGGTGGCACCACCGCCATCCAGGCAGAGTGCCAACTCGCGATCGACCGCACCAACGAGGCATACGAAAATAGCCCCATCAGTGCTCGTATCCGTCTGGTCCGTCGCTACGAAATCACCTACAACGAAGTCGGTACCTACGAGAACCACCTTGACCGCCTTACTGGGACCAACGGTCAAGGTGCCGCCGCCCCCTGGACCACCACTCGCTCCAATCGCGATACCTATAACGCCGATTACTGCACTCTGTGGGTCGATGATGGTCAGTACTGCGGCCTTGCGTGGTGTACGTCCGCCGCCAATCGCGCCTATCAGGTCACGACCTGGTACTGCGCCGCCGGTGGCCTGACCCATGCCCACGAAATTGGCCACAACCAGGGCTGCGGGCACGATATCGTCAACGGCGGCTGCGGATACTCCAACTTCGCCTATGGCTGGCGCTTCACCGGTAACAGCGGGACCCAGTTTCGCACCGTCATGTCCTACGCACCAGGTAGCCGCATTCCCTACTTCAGCAACCCGGATCGCACCTACGACGGTGTCGCCACCGGCACGGCCACCGCAGAAAACGAACGCGTGATCGAAGAAACCAAGGTCGCCAACGAAGGCTTTGAGTTCACGCGCTGGGACATCTTCATCGATTCCGCGTACTTTGGCATCGAGGTCGGCAGCAACAGTTTCCCATTCAACTCCGTCGCCGAGGGCGTCACCAATATTGACGACTACGTGACAGGCGCGAGCGAGTATCCCAACCTCTATCTCAAGTCTGACTTCTCAACCAACACGACAATCAGCAAGCCGATGACTATCACCACGTGCGGCGTGGCCCACGACATCGGCGTGCCATAAACGCATCCAGATCGCATCACATCGCCTTGAGTGTGTCAACGCGACTGTTGGCAACTCATTCACTGTTTCATCAGCACGCGCCGGACAGAAACGTCCGGCGCGTGCTTCTTGAGTCTTCACCCCTGAAGCTCGCGCTGGTTTTTCCCACAGCCATCCCACTTCCCTGAAGCCCGCGGCACGAGTGTGTCGCGGGTTTCTGTGTGGACATTCTCCAGCCGCTCTTTATCCCGCGCTAGACGATGCGCAAGGCCTCCGCGCTGATGTCGCCGCGCATCACTCGCCCCGCCTCTGAGATCGAGAGCCGCTGCCCGGGCCACACAAATAACTCGTTTACCTTTGCCTCCTGCACCCAGCGCCACTCGCTGTGCTCGTGATTGAGCACGGGCTTCCACATTTGTCCCACCTCCGCGATAAATCGCGGGCTCATCACGATCTCATCGCTTGCCGCGAGAAAGAACGGATGCACCTGCTCGAGTTGCCAAAGACCCAGCAGCAGTGGGGGAGCAGAGCCAATCGCTGGCGAAGCCGAAACTAAAGTCGACGAAGCCGAATCCAAAGCTGGCCCCATCACCAGCCCGACTTCCTCCGCTGCCTCTCGCTTGGCCGCCGCCACCGCAGTCTCACCAGCCTCAATATGCCCCATCACCGGTTGCCACGTCCCCCTCATCGGATCTGTCCTGCGCAGTAGTTGCAGGAACTCCAGCCCCAGCAATCCCCTGCGAGCGATGTACACGTCGACAATGTCGGAACGAACCCTGGGACCACGATGCGATTCGGTCATGCACGACGTTAGCCGCGATCAGCCCATTCCATTCTCACGCGGCTCTGGAGTTTGCGTCCGCTGGTCGCGTGCGGCTTCGACGCTCTCCATCACCCGCCCACAGTTCGAGCAGGGCCCGCTGTCCAGCTTCGAGTTGGCCCAGGACCCTGGTGTTCTCGCGCACTGCGCCGAGCAGCGCCTCAAGGCCAACGCGTTGCTCAACGATGCGTTCGTGCGCCTCGGTGAGTTGGCGCTCCCGCTCGCTGCTGCCCTTGCGTTCCGTGAGCCACATCCAGCCGATCAGGCCCGCGGTGCCAAACTGGATCAATGAGCCGACGATTTCTGGATCAAGCATGTGAATCTCCTTGGAGAGAGAAGCAGTGACAGCGTTGGGTCTTGTGCGTTGTCGCTTCTTCCCTCAGTCTGTGGTTTTCGACTTAGAACTTGCGGAACACCGCCTCATACCGAATCGAAAATTGCCGACCGCGGTCGCGCCTGCCGCGATCGCTGAACGTGACCAGTGACATGTCATTCCAGGTTCGGCCCTGGGTGTCAATCAGTGTCGCCAGCACGGGCGGGTCTTGCAATTGTGCGAGGATCGCGTTGCGAAGCGTGGTCAGTCCTGCGTCGCCACTCGCGATCAGGCGTCCACGAATCACAATGTCCCAGTCCATCAGCCCCTGAGCCGTGCTGCCGCCGCCAGATTCGCCGCCAAAGAAGTCGATGGTGAGGAGTTGCCCGCGCCGTCCCAGATACGTTCTGTGCGGCCCCGATCCGAACAAGTCCTGCCCGCTGTACGAACTCATGATACCCCCCTTTGCAATCTGCCACTGCGCTGGTTGGCTGTTACGTCGTGCCCGCGTCTGAGAGGACCACGGGGTCCGCCGCACCGTCGGTCGTGATGGCCTGGAAGACCAGCGTCCTCGTGGCCCGGCGTCGTGAGACCGAATGGGCCATGCTTACGAGCACGCCTGTGAGGGTGATGCGACGGCGCGATCGGTCGGTGGCGTTGAGGCAGGTGACAAAGGTCAGGGTCGCCTGCGTACCCACGCCCGGCCCATTAGCAAAGCCAGCCCCGACAAACGGTGTCGCGAGATCTTCAAGCACCAACTCCTGCACGACTTGCACCGTGACCAGTTGCTCGGGCACATCGATGAACCGCAGGTGCGGCCCCTCGTCGCTCCATTCGCGCACCAATCGCGTGCCTTCACGGTCCAGCGCGACCCACGTCACGCCCTCGAGTAGCGCAGTGCCGAACTGCACCCGTTGTGGATTGAGGACGATCATGCCAGCCTCCAGGAAGTGAAGAGCCAACCATCGAAACGCATCGAACCCGTAAATATACAAGCGATCAAACAATGCTCGATGATGGATCAGAGCCGAACCAGTTGGCCCATGTTCATTCGGCGCAGGACGTCTGGTTGGCCATCGCCATCGAGATCGATCTGGGCGACGATGCGGAGGCGCTCGTCGCGGAACAACTGGCGGTACATCGCTGCCCGCTGATTCATCGGATGATCAAACTGCAAGGCACTGCCCGCAGCGCTGTAGATGTGGTGCAGCGTGCCATACACCTCGACGCGCACAAAGTCCCACGGATTCTTGACGCGAGTTTCCGAAACTCTCACAGCATCCCCCGCCC
>CAYRPC010000024.1:7944-29485 GCA_964425995.1 uncultured Phycisphaeraceae bacterium | reverse complement strand
CGAAGGCGCGGAGGGCCTCCTCGCGTCTGCCCGCGCTGGTGAGGGCGTCGCCGATGCGATCCAGAGCGACCGAATACTCGCGTGCGGCAGAGGTGTCGGCGGGATTGGCGTTGGCCTTCTGTTTCCAGTGGTCGAGGGCGCGGGTGAAGAGCGCGGTTGCCTTCTCGAGTTGCCCGCGTGCGGTGGCAAGATCGCCAGCCACGATCACGAGGAACATGTCGTCGGGGGCGAGTGCCAGACCCTTGTCGGCCCACTGCTCAACGGTGATCCAGTCGCCACGACCAGAGGCGATGGCGACAATTTCGCGAATGCGAGCGACTTGAGCATCGATCGAGGGCTGCATCGTGCTGGCCGCGGCGTTGGCCTGGGCAACAAGCAGGGCCTGTAGTTTGGTAAAGTCGCCGGTTGCACGAATATCGTCGACTGCGGCCTTTGCGCGTGGATCGCCCCCGTCTGCCTGAGATTGGGCGTTGGCGGGTGCCTGGGCCTTGAGGCGGGCGATTTCGTCATCCTTGTCCGCGAGCGAGTTTTTGAGTTGTTCATTCTCGCGAATGATGGGGGCGACGACGTTGGTGATGCCCTCCTCTACACCCTCCTTTGCGCCTGTCTTGGCACCATCGATGGCCGCGTCGATAATTGGGGCGATGGCCGCGGGGAGCCAGCCCGGCACGCGGTCGGCGCACGCCTGTTGGACGGCGGTGAATGCCACGAGATTGATTCCAAGTCCCAAAAATCCTTGAATCGCAATCGCCCAGAGGACGCAGCGCCCGATGGTCTTTCCCGGGAAACGCAGGCCCAAGGCAAAGAAGCCCAGGGCAATCAACACGAGTCCGCCACTCATCCACGCACCACTCGGGGCCTTGGTCTTGAATTGGACCGCGACACAGACGCCGCCCGCGACCAGGGCAAAGATTGCGGTAAGCAGACAAGCCCGTCGCTGAGCAGGTGTCGAAGGCCACGCATGGATGACATCCTCAGATGCTGTGCCCGCTTTCGCACCTTCTCGCCCACCCAGATACGCGGCAACCGCCACGGCGGCTATGCCCAAAACGATGGAGAGCGCGAGACCCCACCCCTGAACGCCCAGGAAGGTGTACATGCCAAGCGCGCTAAGTCCTATCAGCCCGGCACCGATCAGGGCGCCGAAACCAGCAAAACTGCGCCTGGTGCTTCGATTCGCAATGTGTTGTTCGCCTTGCGAATGCATGCATACTCCTTTAAAGGATTCTACACAAAGTTTCGCGTGGCGATTCCTTGATAGTCTTGCAAAACCTCTGAACAACCCTGCACAACCAGTAATGATGTGATAGCTTATGGACGGCCTGAACATCGCGCCCGTTGGTGGCTCGCTCCTCCGCAGTGGAAGCACTCACACGAACACCAAGCCCGCTATCCCACGCTGGATTTTTCCATGCCCCTGCATCACTTTCTCGCCCCCATCACCCACCAGCGCGCGCCACTTTCGCGCCCTTCCCTCTTTCCAAGTATCCAACCAGCCCACTCCGGCATATCACTTCCTGTCGCCCTTGTATTCGTGTAGAGGCGTCCAACATCCGCGCTCCAAGGATGCGCACTCGACGATGCAGAGGAACTCAAAGGCGTTCGCTACGCCCCGAGCACTCCCGAACTCGTCGCGTGCCGCCAAGGCGGCCCGCGAATGTCAGGACACCAACGCACGAATGCCGGGTCGATACGGTCGGGGGGTAGTGGGTCCAGGCGCGAACAGGTCGTTGGTCATCCACCAGCGATCCATCCCTGTGCCCGATGGAGCGACCAACGGCTCCACGTGACGTGAACCCAATCGCAGCCACGTTTCCCCCGCCCGTCAGTCATGCGCAGGTCCTTGGAGGGGTGTCCTCAAAAAATACCCCGCGCCGCCTCCCCGCGCATGCCCTGAAAACCAATCCAAGTGCCGCCGAACGGCGATCCGCCGTTCGCTTTTCGCTGCGCACAACCCACCTGATCGTGACGCATGAAACCAACGCACCCATGAAACCAATGGCCCACCAATCAGCGACTCGCCACGATCATGGCCAATACCTGTCCAATAACCACAAACCCCAACTTTCTGTCTCATTCCCTGCCTCTCCACTGGACAAAACTGCCAAAATCGATTAGTCTGTGGGTTGTGGCTGAAACAGTTACGGTCCTGTTCCGAGGAGTCTTTTTATGAAGAAGTTGCAAGCAGTTCTTATGGCGGTCGTCGCAGGTTGTTCGGTTGCCCAAGCCGTGGTCGTCACCCCGGGTGATTCCACTGCCCCTTGGCTTGGCTTTATGAACGTATCCGAATTGCCGTCCAACGGCGGCAACTTTGTGTTTGGAAGTCCCTGGGGTGTGGCCGATCTCGTCAGCACCTTCAATGATGCCAGCGATACCGTCACTTTCGCCGTCAACAACATCGGCGACCCCAACCCCTTCTGGTACACCCCCGCCGGTGGCCCCGGCGCTGCGGGCAACAAGATCATGGAAGCCAACCTGTACGTTGAGTCCACTGGTGTCATCAATGGTGAACTCGTTCAGTTCCAGGGCTGTATCATCTCGAACACCCTGACCGAAGCACACGTCGGCATCATCTTTATCCGCGACTTCGCCCCAGACTATTCAAGTTTCAATGAAACCACCGCGCCCATGTCTGTCGGTGCCTTCAGCCTCGCACTCCCGACGGTTGCCGATCTGGCCCGCCACGTCCAGTACGGCTTCCAGGTCAAGGGCGCTTGCGTGTGGGTCACCGATGTCGCCGCCTTCGGTAACGTCGTTATCTCCACCGGCACGGGTGGCTGCGGCGGACCCACCTGCGACTCGATCGACTTCAACAACGACGGCGGTGTCTTTGACCCCACCGACATCGATGCCCTCCTCAGCGTCTTCAGCGAAGGCCCCTGCATCCCTGACACGCAGACCTGCAACGACATCGACTTCAACAACGACGGCGGCGTCTTTGACCCCTGCGACATCTCTAGTTTCCTGACCGTCTTCAGCGAAGGCCCCTGCACCCCCTGCGGCCTCTAATCAAACCCCGAGAATCCGAACCTCTCAAAGAACCCTCGCCTTCCGCGAGGGTTTTTTTCTGCGTGTCAGGAATCCAACCGGCCAAACGAACAGTCCCGCAATTCGTCATGTCATTTTCATGCTCAGCACAACTTTGCTCGCGCAACAAGAAAGTAATAAAACAGAATATAAATTCAGTTTATTTACCAATCAAACAATGTGAGCGCAATAAAGTCAAGAAAAAAATGACACGGTATTAAATTCCATGAAACATGTCAAGTTTGTCCAACCACTAGTATTGACAAACGCTTTACCCAGGGAATATCGTAAAAAACATGGGGGAATCGAAAGGGGTAGCAATGCGTTTGCATCGAAGTATTTTGATCGCGTTAGTCTCCACCGCCGGCAGTGCCTTCTGCGTTGTGCTCACGGGTTGTGAGAACAGCGCAGCAGGGTTCCGCAGTTCTCTGAGCACAGGTTCCGGAACAACTCGGTCGCTTGGTCAGACTGAGTTGACCTCATTGACATCCGTGGCGATCGATCTCAGCAAAGAATTCAGTGTCCCCACACGCAACTCCGGCACGCCCATCAACGCCTTGCAGCCGAGCGATTCAGAGGCTGGATACTTCCTGGTTGAGACCTATCCCAGAGACGAAACTGTAAAAATTTCAGATATCAAGGCAATGCTTGCGGAATTGCAGACTCTCTCGGGCAGCGTGAGCACCGTCCGTCAGGAGATTCGCAAGGAGCAGGAATCGCAGGTCGAAAAAGAGAAGGCCGCAGAAGTCGAGAGAAACAAGATCGAACTCGAACGCATGAGGAAGATCGAGAAACTCACGCGTGAAGCCCGCCCCGATACCGCGAATGTGAGTTCGATTGCAATCGAGTCTCTGCAAACCACAATCGACGTACCTCAACCAGATGATTCTCGCATGAAAACACTAGAAGCAGAGCTTCTGGACTTGCGAAATGAGCTGATGGTCAAAGAAGCCAAGGTCGAGAGTGCACTTTCCAAGGGTAATCTGATCGTGGTTGACTGGAATCAGCTTGGTGCCGGCAATATTGCAGGATCCTTCGGGCCTGTTGGTTTGAGTGCAAAGGGTGAGTCCAAAGCCACTGGCATCGCCATTCTCAACGGATTCCGAAAAATTAGGCGAGTCTCCCCGAACAGTTCATATGACCCCGCTGGTACCGGAACGGAACCCATCGGTGACTTCTTCACCCGTCCCAACTCTGCGGTCTACGCATTGCAGGCACAAGAAGTACTCTACTTCGCCCTCGACTCGAAGAGCGCGGAAGCGAGTGCGAAGTTCGATCCCAAGACCGCCAGTGTCGGCGGATGGGACTTCGCAGCAGAGGCTGGAGTTTCGCGTTTGCAGCGATTAGCCAACTTCGGTTCCCTTCGCACTCCGAAGATTGAGAGGGTCGACACGATTAGTACCGAGTTTTCTTCTGGCTGGATTACTGTCCAGCTTGTCGGCTCGCCACGCAATGTCATTCCTCGCCAGCAAGTGCCCACTGGCGTTCGTTGAAAACTGCCCCGTTGATCAACTTTGCATCATGTTTGAATCATGCGCGATGCTTCGGGAGTGCGGGACCTAAAACTCCGCACTCCCAGGCGTCCTCGGGAATGGAATCACATCGCGCACGTTCCCCATCCCCGTGATGAACATCATGGCGCGCTCGAAGCCAAGCCCAAACCCCGCGTGCGGCACCGTGCCATAGCGGCGCAGGTCGCGGTACCACCAGTATTCCTTGATTGGAAGGTTCATCTCGTTGATGCGTTGGTCGAGTACCTCAAGTCGCTCTTCGCGCTGGCTGCCCCCGATGATCTCGCCCACGCCCGGCACCAGCACGTCCATCGCGGCAACAGTCAGGCCATTGCTGGAGTTGTCGGTGGGCGCTCCGTCCGTGCCCGGTGCGTTCATGCGCATGTAGAACGCCTTGATCTGCTTGGGATAGTTCATCAGAATCACCGGCTGCTTGAAGTGTTCCTCGGTCAGGTATCGCTCATGCTCGGATTGCAGGTCGATGCCCCACTTCACCGGATACTCGAACTTCTTGCCGTTGGCGATGGCCTGCTCCAGAATTTTGATCGCCTCGGTATAGGGCAAGCGCCGGAACGGAGCATTGAGCACGTGGTCCAGCCGCTGGAGCAGGCCCTTCTCGATGCGCTCGTCAAAGAACTTCATGTCGTCGGCACGCTCGGTCAGGCACGCGTTGACGAGATACTTGATGAAGTCCTCGGCGAGTTCGCTGTCGGCTTGAAGATCCGCGAACGCGATTTCCGGCTCGATCATCCAGAACTCGGCGAGGTGTCGGCTGGTGTTGCTGTTTTCAGCGCGGAACGTAGGGCCAAAGGTATAGACGCGAGAGAGCGCGGTGCAATACGTCTCGACGTTGAGTTGGCCGCTGACGGTGAGGTGCGATTCCTTGCCGAAGAAGTCCTTGGAGAAGTCGACCGCGGCATTCGGCATTCGTTGTTCGGCATTCGCGGCTTGAGGTTTGACGGCATCTTGCGAATGCCGAATGCCAGATGCCGAATCACGCGGATGACCAGCAGAGGTTGCAGTGCGCGGCGGGTTGCACATGTCCAGCGTGCTGACGCGGAACATCTGCCCCGCACCCTCACAGTCGCTGGCCGTGATGATGGGCGTGTGGACATAGAAGAAGCCCCGCTCGTGATAGAAGCGGTGCATGGCCATGCTCAGGGTGTGACGGATGCGCGCGACCGCGCCGAAGGTGTTGGTGCGGACGCGCAGGTGGGCGTTCTCGCGCAGGTATTCCATCGTGTGCTGCTTGGGCTGGATCGGGTACTGGTCGGGATCCTCGACCCAGCCGATCACACGGACCGCGCCGGCGTTGGCGGGATCGGCGGAAATTTCCTTGCCCCCCTTGGGCGTGGCGACGATGGTGCCGTCGCACTCGACCGAGCAGTGCGTGGTGAGTTTGCTCACTTCGCCAGCGTAATTGGAAAGTGAGCCGGGACAGACAACCTGGATTGGATCAAAGCAGGTGCCGTCGTGAACGTTGAGGAACGAAAGTCCGCCCTCGGCCTTGGAATCACGGCGGGTGCGAATCCATCCCTTGACAGTGACCTTGGTGCCAACTTCAGCCTTGAGAGCATCAACAACGCGGAGCCAACGAGAAGACATAGAAACTCCTTTGCGGGAGCAATGCTACGCAAATCAACCATCAAAACCTGTGACGATACCGCAAGCCCTGGGCGGCAAGTCTGTGGCGGCTTGGTCCGGCATCAAGTCCTTGGTGGGCCAGTGTGCTGCATGAGTCGATGTCGCAGTGATCAAAGAAACTGCCGCGTTGTTGATGTCGATGTCCTCGCAGGTCTGCGTCAGTTGGAACCAAAGTGCCATCGCTGCAGATGCTCAGGAAGGCGTGTGGGCTGTCGGCGTCAGGATCAGAGTCTCAAACGATCTTGGCATTGACGATTCGAGAAAAGGCGATGAAGAACGCACTCGCTCAGTTGCGATTGATTCCTGACTTCGTCTCCGACGAACAGTGCCCCAAAGAATCAATCCAACCCCCAGCGAGCACGTGCCAGGAGGTGGAACCGTTGTGGCTATGCGAACTCCATAATCCAGGGTGGCGATTGAGGGGTAGTTACCACCGGGATAGCTGATGCGATCTCCGGTCCGTGCCGTGCCTAACGAGTCCGGCCATGCACTGCCGTCAAAGTATCGAAAGGTTGGAACAAAACCTTGGTAGCCAATTTCCTCCGACCACTCCGCAGTGCATCCCGCCGTATCAAGCAGTCCCCAAGGACTGAGTTGCGGTGGGTAACTGCCAAGCAGGATGCTCGGATTGCCATTGGCGGAGTTGGCCTGCCCCGCTCTTGGCGGCCCATACGTGAGCACCACATTGCTCATGTTCGCGTACCGCCACCACCCGCCTTCTGAGCCGTCCGGATTGAGCATACTTGCGTCGTAGTGCGCCGCCTTGAGCCACTCGTCCCAGGATGGAATCCAGTATCGCGCATCGGGGTGGCGCGTTCGCTGATCCGACAGTCCCGCAGGGAACGAATCGCCAAATGTACTCACGTCATATGCCCCGTTCAGGAACGCCGAACGCTCTACCGACTTGTTGTGGAGCCAGTTGCAGTAGATCGCGGCCGTGCGCCATGACATGTCGCCTACGGAATGCATCGACTGCCCCGTCCCGACGGCCCAGCGACGTCCGCCGGGCGTATCAGGTGTCACACCCACCCCCCCAGTTGCCTGAATCGGGCGGCAGCAGGTGCGGCAGTCGATCACTGAAAGGCCGGTCGTAGGCGGCGTTCATGAACTCGACCCACTGGGCAGTCGTGACTTCGAATTTGCCGATGCGGTACTCGAGTTGACAGTGCCCCCGGCCAAGCGCGCGATCGCCCCCTGTGCCGTCGCCAACCCATCGTGCATTGCCGATGGCACCGATGGTCACAAAGTCGATGCCAGAGGCAGGATCAACCTGGGCCATTGCTGGCGAGAGCAAGCAGCAAACTGCACCGATTCCGATGGCCGCCGTGAGTGTGCGTGGGGTTGTGCGGATTGAACGTGACCCCGAACCTATGACCGAAACCGTGACAGATTCCATGCGCGAAACTCCCGAAGTTTGTGCGTGCAGCATGTGGGAATATACCCCATGGGGGGTATGGGACTAGCAAAATGGAAAGTTGGTTGTGTGGAAGTTCGTGTGCGGGTTATGGCACCCGCGCTAGCGCGGAATGAACATTGGCGGGTTGTTGGTGCCGGACGGGACGCCGGGCCTATGTGGAGGTATTAGTGGCGGGCGCGGGATGTCGGGCGTGCGGGGTTACGGGAGAGAGGCTTGGGCCACGAGAGCATCAATCACTACGAGATTGATGGCACGGATTGTAACCACCTGCTAATTGTAGTCTGGGGGTTTCCAAGGCATTGCAGTGGCCCGAAAACGTGCAATTGGGATCGGGACGCGCAAACGAACACCATCCGTTTTTGACCGGGATGACAGCCCAATTCTGAAAAAACAGTTGTTGTGCAGGATTTCCGGAGGAATCGATGTGCGAACCTGATCGTTGATGCGATGTCTCTTGTGCGCGTGGGAAACATTCAAAGAGCGCGCATTGTTTGGAGCATCGCCATGATCATGCACACCACCATTCTTTACGATCCTTTCGCGGCGGGCATAGCGGCTGATGCCGCCCGAGAGGTTGCGGCGGCGGACCAACTGGAATTAGAAGCTGAGGCGGAGATAGCCAATGCTATCAAGATCGCCATGGACGCGTTCGAGGAAGCTGCGGATGGAAAAATGAAAGGAACTAAGTCGGGCACATTGACCGGACCCGGCGGGCTTTTTCCGCGATCGGATGTGGAGAGGGCCAAGGCAGCCCGAAGCTAGCGAGTCAGCGTCGCCGGCGCGAAACATACCGGTGAGGCTTAATACCCTCGACGATCACGAGTTGATCGATGTCAACAACGTAGTACCCGAACAGGAGGATGAGGTGTTGGTCGGGCTTGGGATGGTTGCAAGCATAGATGATAAATGTTTCGACCTCCGCATTGTCGGCGTTGTGAAGTAGATCGCTGACAACCCTTGACTTGCCGACGAATTGACTCAACTTCGACGTTCCGTTCAAGCGGGTGTGGAGCGCGTTCCCAAGGGCCTCTATACGAGCGGGTTTCTCGTAGGAGCGCTCGCTGAAGTGCCAACCGAATGACATCGGTCTGAACTCGATCTTCTCAAGACGGTCCAACCAGCATTCGATCAACTCGGGATCTGGGCGTTCATTACGTAATATTTCCACTGGGCGGCCGCTGTAAGGGTTTGCTTCCAACGCATGCGGTCTCCTTTGCGGGCTGGTGCTACGGTACAGATATCTATCGCTTTCGGAAGAGCAGTGTTCCAGAAAATGAAGTCGCGTGACCGCATCATCGCATCAGTCCAGAAGATCGCTCGATCTCGCGGACTCTGCGGGCGCGACGATGATTGTGAAGATGTCGTGCAGGACGTGCTTGTCGAAGTCAGCACAAAGTACGCCCACTTGCCCGAGCATGCTCAAGTCTTGGTCGCGGGAGGGATTGCGAAGCGGAAGCTTGCGGACTTGTATCGCGACCGAGCGATGTGGCTCAAGCACGCACCCAACTTGGAGCGCAGGGCCGAGGCGTATGAATCGTTGGGGCTGGGGTCCAGCCCAAATTCAGACTCGCTCAACCGCTTGACGGTGGCGATTCAGACTTTGAACGACGAGGAGCGTGTTCACATGAACATGTGGGCCAGGGGGCGTGCAGCCGGCGGAATTGGCGAAGCTGGTGGGCAAGACACCCGGGGCCGAACGAACCGCACGAGCGCGTCTGTTTGATCGCCTGAAGCAACTGATAGTGCAGCCAGACGCCAAGGAAGGCGTAGCGAACGACGGGTAAAGCACTCGCGATATGACGTGGCGACGTACGGAAACACCAAATTTAAACGCGATGAAGCAATTTCACAATGCAAGAAAGAAAAAGTGGAGCCGGGGGGAATTGAACCCCCGTCCCGTGACAGTCAGCCCGTCGCCTCTACGCGTGTGTCGAGTGATTTGATCTCGGCCTGGGGGCGCACGCTCGCAAGCTCCCCTTTGGCCCTATCTGCAGTAAAGTCTCGCGGTTTGACCCCTGAGGATCTCGGATCTCCGCCAGCCTGCTGTCTTCGAACCCCCGCCTAGCAGGCGTTGACAGGGGTTCGGGCCACCGCTATTAGGCAGCCAAAGCGTATGTACGCTCGTTGAACAATTTTTTGCACGCTTTTTACGAAGTACACGTGCGCTTCGACGCGCCACAACGGACATCACATGCCCGGTCGAATCCAGTTCGGCCCCAAGTTGAGAAAGAACGATTGATTATACGCGCTGCGAATGCCGAGAGTTCGGAAAGTCTGGACTGCTGTGCGTGCAAGTGTTGGTGTGCCACTGCCAAGTCGGCTTGATCGCTGCTGGCTTTTGCCCCTTGACCGATCTGGTATGCTCAGTGCATGCGCCGCTTCATCTTTGACCGTGGTTTTTCGGCCTGTCGCTTCTGTGCTGTTCTGTGTGTTGCGATGGCCGCTGGGTCCGCGCAGGCCACTTGGTCCATCATCGTGGTCAATCCCCAGACCAAGGAAGTGGGCATCGCTTCGGCGACGTGCCTTCTGGGGCTGGACTTGCGGAGCCGGACGCCCACGGTTGTGGTTGAGCGGGGCGCGGGCGTTGGGCAGTCGTTTGGCGACGCGACCAACATCAATCGCACGTTCATGCGCGATGGCCTGATCGGGCTGGTCAGTCCTGCGGACATGCTTGCGGGTCTGGCTTTGATCGACACGGGGCATCAGACGCGTCAGTACGGGATCGTCAACACGCTGGGAGAGGCTGGCACGTTCTCGGGGACGCAGAATGGCGCGTGGGCGGGGGGGCAGACGGGCGAGTTTGCGTATAGCGTGAATGGCGTGCCGGCGGGAACACTGGCCTATGCGGTGCAGGGGAATGTGCTTGCCGGGCCTGGCGTGGTTCAGGCAGCGGTCAATGCGCTGCAAAGCACGGCGGGCGACTTGCCGACGCGGCTGATGGCGGCGATGCAGGCGGCGCGACTGGGGGGCGGCGATGGTCGGTGCTCGTGCAGTGCCGACGCGCCAACGTCGTGCGGCGATCCGCCTACCAATGGTTTCACGAACAGCAGCTACATCGCGTTCTACATTGTGGCGCGGAGCGGTGATGAGGACGCGTGTACGCCCTTGTACGCAACAGGCACGTCGCGGGACGTGCTGCCCGTGCAACTGCTGGGCAGCGATCTTCCAGAGATCATCACCCCGCAGATCAATCCCACCGGCATGCGGATTTACCGCAACATCAGCGATCAGGGTGATGGCTTTGGCACGCAACCAGCCTTCGCGGCGCCGGTGGTCGTGCCATTGTCGAGTTTGCCCACGACGTTTGCCACAGGCTTTCTGTTTGGACAAGGCGGCATTGATTTAGTCGCATCACTGCCCGGCACGCCAAACCGCCTTGGAGCCGTGGCGAATCTTGCGGGCGGAGGCTTTGGTCCGCCCGAGGTCTTTGACCAACTTGCGGATGCGGCCACACTGCTTGTGGGCAACATGGATAATGATCCCGACGAGGACATCGGGTCGTTTCAGACAACCGGATTGCGCGTGCAATGGTTCCGCAACAACACGCTCGAGGGCGGCTCGCCAACATTCCAAAGTGCTGGAAGTCTGGTACTGCCCACCGGCGCGACGGCACCGGTGCTCCTGCGATTGGACGGGGACAACATGCTCGATCTCGCGGTGCTGGTGCCAGTTTCCACGCAGGTGCGGCTGTATCGGCGCACCGGGGACTTTGCGTTTGCAGCAGCGACCAACTTCACGATCGGAGCCAGCGCTTCGCAGATGCAGGCGGGGGACTTTGATGGCGATGGCGACACCGATCTGATTACGGCTCATTCCGGGCCATTGCGACTGCAGTTTCATCGCAACAGCAATGGAGTATTTGCGACGCAGGCGGATCTGCCACTCAACCTGACAGGATTAGGGGCGGTGGGCGTGGGTGACTTGAACAACGATGGCAACGCCGATGTGGTAGCGACGGGTGCGGATCGTGTTTCGGTGCTGCTGGGCAGTGCCACAGGTTTGTCGGTTGCTGGCAGCGCGACATATCGGATGCCATCGGGCGTGGTACCCAGTTTCCGCACCATGCGGATCGCGGATCTGGATGGCGATGGTGATGGCGATCTTGTCACGCGCACGCAGTCCAACCCCAACGCGTGGACGATCCTCGAGAACGCTGGCCCGCCCGCGGGTCAGGCTTATGGCAATCCGGGGACTTTCCTCAATCCTGATGGCTGCGCATCGGGCACATACTTTCAGAATTACAACATCATCACGACCCAGTTGCCCGCGGCTGATCCGGTGGCGACGATGCAGCAGCAATTCGATGCGCAACGGGCCGGGCTGGTGGGCGTGCCGGATGCGATCCTTTCAACGGCGATTGTGCCTGAGCCTGCGGTCGCGGGCGGGGGCGACCGATCGATCCAAGTGCAACTGCGCGATCACACCGGCGTGGCTGTGCAGATTCCGCCCGGCACGGTGGCGCGGTTTGATCGCATCGGCGGGCCAGCCTTGATCGTGATGCAGGCTCCGATTTATTCTCCCGCCCTTGGCGTGATCTCGCTGCCATTCACGCCCGTCGCGGCGGGAACTCAGACCATCCGCATCACGATCGAAGTTCCCGGTCGCCGGCCGATCGTGCTGATGCCGCGGACGGTGGTGACGGTGCAGCCGTTCGGGGGCTCGTGTGACAGCATCGACTTCAACAACGACGGTTCGTTCTTTGATCCCATCGACGTGGACGCGTTCCTGAGTGTGTACTCGGAAGGGCCATGCGTGCCATCTGGAGCCATGTGCAACGACGTGGACTTCAACAACGATGGACAGTTTTTCGACCCCTGCGATATCGATTCGTTCCTGCTCGCGTTCAGCGAGGGGCCCTGCACGCCCTGTGGGCAATAGTCTGGAGGACTAGGGCGGAACCATTATGCTCGCCAGATACTCAATGCGAGAGTGATTTTGCACGCGCCTTGACAAATCGGGTATGTTATAGAGATGCGGATATGCCATCTCCTCTCGCTCGTGCTTGTCCTGCCCGCTTTGGCGCAACAGCCGTTCTCGGTCGTGCCAGCCGTGCCAGCGGCGCTGGAAGCAATGACTGAGTTTGTCCGTCCTGATATCGCAGGCGGGCGAGGGTCGCTGGTGCGGATTGATTGGGAGGCGCTCGCAGCAGTGCTGGCGACGGCTCCGCTGGAAAGCAACTTTCCAGCGCTCGAGCAGCAGCCGATCATCCAACTTCCCATGCCGGATGGTTCGTTACAGAACTTTCGTCTGGTCGAGTCGCCCATCATGGAGCCGGGGCTTGCCGCGCAGTTGCCCCAAGTGCGCACCTACAGAGTGCTTGGCATTGATGACCCTGCGGCGGTGGGGCGGTTTGACGTGAGCCAGTTCGGCTTGCGTGCGATGCTGCGCACCAACAAGGGCGCGATGTTCATCGATCCGTACAGCGCGGGCGAGCGTGAGTTTGTGAGCGTGTACTTTCTGCGTGAATATGAGCCGCGTGCGGAGACGTGGTTCTGCCATGTCGGGCCAGAGCATGGCGCGGGCGCACCCGCCGCAGATCTTCCAGAGGAGCCGACGTTTGGCGAGCGCGGCGGCATCAGCATCCGGCTGTATCGCACGGCGATGGCGTGCACGGGCGAGTATGGAGCGTACCAGAGCGAGATATTGGGCAATGCTCCTAACGCTGCGGATGCGATGGCCGCGATCGTGACCGTGACCAACCGCACCAACGTCACGTTCGAGGCTGATATTGGGGTGCGGTTTGTGCTGGTTGCGAACAACATGCAACTCGCGTTCTTTGATCCTGAAACCGATCCATATCCCAACGCGGACCCAGCCTGCACCAGCAACCCCGCGGCGGACTGCTCGAGTCCGTACTTCAACGTCAATCAGGAAGTGATCGACGGCATCATCGGCGTTGCCAACTACGACGCGGGGCACCTCCTCACCCGCGTCCGTGGCGGGGTTGCAAACCTGCGAAACATCTGCGGTAGTAACAAGGCCCGGGGCATCTCCGGCATTCCGCGCGGCGGCGAGAATGATCCACTGTCGGCGTTGGTGGTGATGCACGAGTTTGGCCATCAGTTTGGCGCCAACCACACATTCAACGGCACGCTGGGGCGTTGTCAGGGCAACCTGAATGGCTCCACCAGTTGGGAACCAGGCGGCGGTAGCACGATTCTCGCGTATCCCGGCGCGTGCCCGGTGGGCGGCGGTTTGTCTGGCGACAACCTGGTGATCTACGCGGATCCGTACTTCAACGCGGGCAGCATCAACGAGATGCGGGGCTTTCTCAACAACACCAACAGCCAGTGCCATGTGCCGCTTGCGACGCTGAACGAGGCGCCGATCATCACCACCATCACGCCCAGCAACCTGGCGATTCCGCCCGCGACACCCTTCCGTCTGAGCGCGACCGTGAGTGATGACAGCCCCAATGTGGCGTCGAACTGGGATCAGTTCGACGCGGGGCCACCCAAGCCCCTCGACAGCCCCGACAACGGCACCAGCCCGCTTTTCCGAAGTTGGTTTCCAAGCGCCGATCCCACACGCACCTTTCCGAGAATGGACTTGCTGCTCTCTGGCGTGCCGATTCGGGGCGAAAGGCTGCCCACGGTGTCGGACACGACGCGCAGATTCCGGTTCGTTGTGCGCGACAATCAGGGCGGATGGACGCTCGCGCCGATTGTCGATGTGCTGATCCGCGGCACGCAGGCGTTCGCGATGACTTCCCCCGCGCCGGGCGCGGTCTATCGCAATCAGGCGGTGAACATCGCATGGGACGTGGCAGGAACTTCTGCGGCACCATTCAATATAACCAGCGTGCGAATCCGCTTTTCTTCGGACAATGGCCAGACCTGGACGACGATCGCAGATTCCACAAGCAACGATGGCTCGCATGTCTTTGTGCCGGCAACGGGGACGCAGACGACTTTGGCTCGTGTCATGGTCGAAGCGGTGGGCAACATCTTTTTCGCGCTGTCCCCTGCGTTTGGAATCCTGCCCCCTTGCGACGACATCGACTTCAACAACGATGGCTCGCTCTTTGATCCGCAGGATGTGCAGGCATTCCTGAGCGTCTACAGCGAGGGGGCGTGCGTGCCGGCAAACGCAACCTGCAACGACATCGACTTCAACAACGATGGCTCGTTCTTTGATCCCCAAGACATCGACGCGTTCCTGCGAGTCTTTAGCGAGGGAAGTTGTGATTGAGTGTGCTGGGGCCATCGCAGGCTTCCAGCACACGTGCTTTGATATTGCCAGCAACCGTGTTAGGTTTGCCCGACGGTTTGGGCCGTGTGGCTCCTAGCCTTCTGCAAAGGAGTTCTGCCATGCCTCCCACCACTTCGACTACTCCCACTACTTCTGCCGCCATCCGCCTCTATGACGATGATGCCGATCATCTGATCTCGTCGGAGTCTGTGCCCGAGAAGGTGGTGCTGCTGCCCAATGGTCAGGCCCGCGTGCAGCGACCCGAGGACATGCAGGAGCGCATCCGCATCATGTGGGGGCAGGACCTGCTGCGCGATCTGCTGGACGGGCGATATCGCACGGTGGTGTGCGGCGTGAACGAATCCGACAACAGCCATGGCGTGATCAGCCAGGTCTGTGACCTGGTGTCGACCAGCCAATGGGCAAACGCGACCGTCACGAAGTATGCCAAGGTCTTCCTCGACAGCGCGGGCAGCCTCGCGGGCGGGGACAAGGAACCCTTTGTTCTCAAGTTTGACCTTGATAGGCTGCTGGTCCTCGCGATCCTGCGCCCGCGCGGGCGAGATCACTTTACGCTGCACGATCTCGGGCGGGGCTTTCGCACCGTCGTCAAGATGCTCCGCGACCGCAACGACCGCAGCCCCGTCGCCAGCGTGAGTTTCCTCAATGCCAAGGCCAATCGCTTGGCCGGGCCTGATGGACGCGAACCCAGTTTTGAGAGCGTGCTGGCCACGATGTTTGAGGCCGGCTTTCGTGGCGATGTCTATACCAGTTCAGCGATGTGGCGAGTGGGCAACGTGGGGGTCTTCCCGAGTTATCCGTTCCCCGAAGGCTTGGAACGCATGCGCGGCGGGAGTTCGTAATCCAACGATGAGGCGACGGCGCACACAGTCGCAACACCTGCAATTCGCACGCTGTTATTCGTACTCTATTACTCGTACTCGGTTCACAGCAATTGGTTCGGTGGGCTTGCGCCGTCGTCTCAGATGCACGGTCCTTCGCTGAAGACGCTCAGGAACGCGTCGATGTCGATGGGATCGAAGAGTGAACCGTCATTGTTGAAGTCGATGTCGTTGCAGGTCGCGTTGGCGGGGATGCATCCGCCTTCGCTGAAGACGGAGAAGAACGCTTCGATGTCGAGGGGATCGAACGCGCTGCAGTCGTTGTTGAAGTCGATATTGTCGCAGGGGAAGGGTGATGCTCCGACAACATCCACCGGCACGGCGTTGCTCACGATGCTTGCGCACGAGGCGGTGACGAGGACGTTGTAGGATCCGGCTTCGTCCTGGGTGATGTCTGTGATGGTCAGCGACGCCGTCGTCGCGCCCGCGAACACCGCGCCGCTGGGTTGCACGCCGTTCACGATGTCTACGCCGTTGCGCCGCCATTGATAGGTGATGGTGCCTACGCCGCCAGCCTGGACGGACAAGGTTGCCAATTCACCCGTGCAGAAGGCACTGGCGACGGCGGCGACATTGCCCGCGACGGTGTCGATGAGGACGGTGCCGGGTTGGCCACGATTGCCATTCAATCCTGACTCAACACGGATATTGGAAAGTGGTGTGAGTACATTACAAGAATACAAAGCGATACGCCCCCCCGCACCGGAACCCCAATTAGTGTTATTGGCTCCCGCATCGCCACCATTGGCGGTAATCAGGCCAGCACCCTCAATGGTGCCCGCCTCAATCCAGATCGAGCCACCGGCGCCACCGCCTTGCAGTGCTACAAAGCCGCCATTGGAGATGATCGCGCCATTGACCGCCAACACCCCACCCACTGTCAAGCGAACTACCCCGCCACCACTGCCTAATGGACTGTTTCCGTTCCCGTATCGTCCACTCCCCGATCCCATTGTCGTAGGCTGCGTGATCGATCCGTAGACCGCGCCGCCTGATTGGCAGCCACTGATACCCCCGTTTCCACCGTGCCCAGCGCCCGATGATCCACAGTTGCCATCCCCGTTCCACAAACCGGCACCTGTTCCCGTGCCCGGTGCATGACCACGCGCACTTACATCAATCACGCCACCTGTAGCGATCGTGAAGTTGTCTGAGATGTTCATTTGTACGCCCAACGCTTGGCCTTGTGGATGGGTCACTACCCCGCCGGCGTTTACTGTTACAGCGCGCGCGTTCACCATGGTTGGGGTTAGCACTCCACCAGCGCCAACGATGATCTCACCAAAGTCAGCGGTGTTAGAGAGCGGCGTTTCTCCAGCGCGACTGCCGTTATGAATCACGCGCAGGTCGCCCAGCGTTTCTGAAGCCAGTTTCGTGTACACCGTACCGACTCCGCCAAGGTTGCCAGCACCGCCTGCCCAGGCGCGGATGTTGCCCATGGGCAAGGTCATCGCGCCAGCATAGATCGCGATACGTCCCCCCGCACCGGAACCCCAATTAGTGTTATTGGCTCCCGCATCGCCACCATTGGCGGTAATCAGGCCAGCACCCTCAATGGTGCCCGCCTCAATCCAGATCGAGCCACCGGCGCCACCGCCTTGCAGTGCTACAAAGCCGCCATTGGAGATGATCGCGCCATTGACCGCCAACACCCCACCCACTGTCAAGCGAACTACCCCGCCACCACTGCCTAATGGACTGTTTCCGTTCCCGTATCGTCCACTCCCCGATCCCATTGTCGTAGGCTGCGTGATCGATCCGTAGACCGCGCCGCCTGATTGGCAGCCACTGATACCCCCGTTTCCACCGTGCCCAGCTCCCGATGATCCACAGCTGCCATTGCCGTTCCACAAACCGGCACCTGTTCCCGTGCCCGGTGCGTGACCACGCGCACTTACATCCATCACGCCACCGGTGGCGATGGTGAAGTTGCCACCTGTCGGGTTCGCAACTACGTTGAGCCATAACCCATTGACCACATCTGTGCCCGCACCGCCGGAATAGTCAAAGGTGAAGCCCGCGGTGTGCGTGATGGTGCCGTTGTTCTGCACGACCAGGTCGCGGATGGTGTGGCGACCGTTGATGGTGAGGGTCGTGCCGCTGACGGTAATGTCGGCCGTGGCCAGCGGCACTGGCGAGCCACCCGCCGTGGGGGTGATGGTGGCTTGGCCGGGATTGATTGTCTGCGAAGCGGTGATGAGGACGGGCTGTGCGAGGGCGGCGGGGACGAGTCCGAGGAGTGTGGCGAGGAGGGCCCCGCGAACAGCACTGATCCCACTAGCCAATGACGCGCGACGATAACTGATGATTCCCATGGCATGCCTCCTTCGTGGGTGGATTGTACTCGATTTTGGTGTGTGATTGCAAGCGTGTACGCGCGTGTAGAGACACGGTTTGTGCGTATTCATGGGACGGAAACTGTGTTATTGGGTCGTGTTGCTGCGCGAGGAAGGCAGGTGGGCATTGGCCCAGTGGGAGTCGCGGATTGTGCGCAGACGAAGCGACGGTCGCGGGGGCTTACGCGACCTGGGCTTCTGGATTGACTTCCCCATCGGCAACTACATGGGTGACTACATAGGTTTTTTGGCGATGGTCTGGTCGTAGACGCTGAGCAGTTTCTGTTTGTCGAAGATCATTTCGGCGCGGGTCATGCCCACGACGTCGTACTCGGGGGTGAGCTCGATGGCGTCGACCGGGCAGGCCTCTTCGCACATGCCGCAGTAGATGCAGCGGAGTTCGTCGATCTCGAACTTGACGGGGTACTTCTCGCGGTCGTCCCAGGGGCTTTCGCCGGCGGTGATGTGGATGCAGCGGGCGGGGCAGATGGTGGGGCACATCATGCAGGCGACGCACTTGACTCTACCTTGTTCGTCGCGGTTGAGGCGATGGAAGCCCCGGAAGTTGGGCGCGTGCAGGCCGCCCTGCTCGATTGGGAGGTCTTCGCGGCGCTCCTCGGGATATTGCATGGCCCGGGTGGTCTTGGTTGGGCTGAACTTGCTCTGGCCAAAGCTGGTGAAAAAGTGGCGGAGCGTGGTGCCAAAGCCCTTGACCACTTCGGGGATGTAGATGGATTCGAGCCGGTTAAGCGGCTGGGAACTGATCTTCACGATTTCGTCGTCGCGGATGGGCATAGGGTCAAGTTTACGCACAGCAGCACGCCAGCGTCCCGTCCTTTTCCGTAGGTCCGACGTTCCGCAGGGCAGGGAAGTTCATCGGTGTGATTGCCGGGCCTACATTCGATCAAGGAGTCCTCATGCCCGCCACCAAAGCCTTCGCCGCGCAGTCTGCAACCTCGCCCCTTGGACCCTTTTCGGTCGAGCGGCGTGAGCCTGCGCCCACCGATGTTGCCATTGACATTCTCTACTGCGGCGTCTGTCATAGCGACTTGCACTTTGCCAGGAACGAATGGGGCATGACGCAGTTTCCGGTGGTGCCGGGGCATGAGATCCTCGGGCGCGTGACCAAGGTGGGCGGGAAGGTGACGAAGTTCAAGGTTGGGGATATCGCCGCGGTGGGATGCATGGTGGATTCGTGTCGGTCGTGCGCGAATTGTGCGAAGGGACTCGAGCAGTTTTGTGCGGGCTGCGTCTTCTCGTACAACGGGCCGGACAAGTACTCGGGCGGCATGACCTTTGGCGGATACTCGACGAGTGTGGTCTGCGATGAAGCGTTCACGCTGAAGGTGCCGACAAATCTTGACCCGGCCCGTGCCGCGCCGCTGCTGTGCGCGGGGATCACGACCTATTCACCCCTGCGGCATTGGAAGGTGGGGAAGGGGCAGAAGGTGGGCATCGTCGGGCTGGGTGGGCTAGGGCACATGGGCGTGAAGTTTGCCAGCGCGATGGGGGCGCACACGGTGCTCTTCACGACCTCGCCAGGCAAGGCGGCGGACGCGAAGAAACTGGGCGCGCACGAGGTGATCATCTCGAAGAACGAAGCGGAGATGAAGCAGCACGCGGGAACGTTTGACTTCATTCTTGATACCGTCTCGGCGGACCACGACGTGAACGCGTACTTGGCAACGCTCAAACTTGACGGCACGATGTGCATGGTGGGCGTGCCGCCAAACCCGCAACCTATTCACGCGTTCAGTCTGATCATGCCGCGCAAGCAATTGGCGGGCTCGTTGATCGGGGGCATCGCAGAGACGCAGGAGATGCTGGACTTTTGCGGGAAGCACAACCTCGCGTGCGATATCGAGTTGATCAAGATGCAGGAGATCAACGAGGCGTATGAGCGGATGCTCAAGAGCGACGTGAAGTATCGGTTTGTGATTGATATGGCGTCGCTGAAGTAGAGGGTGGGTAACTTTTTTGGGTACCCCCTCGCTCCGCAAGGGGAGTTATGTGATTCGGGGCTGTGTTGGTTTTCCCCTCGCGGAGCGAGGGGGTACCCAGGTGGTACCTAGGGCTTACTTGTTACTGCCCGCACTGCGTACACGGTCCCTCGCTGAACTGCAGCAGGAACGAAGCAACATCGCAGGGATCAAAGAATGCACCATCGTTGTTGAAGTCGATGTCGTTGCAGGTTGCATTCGCCGGGATGCAGGGTCCCTCGCTGAAGGCGCTGAAGAATGCATCAACATCGGTTGGGTCAAAGGACGAACCATCGTTGTTGAAGTCAACAGCGTCGCAGGCCTGGATGGGTGGCAGCCAGTTGATCCCGCTGCCGCTCGTGATGACAACGCCCGACACTGTTGACCCGGCTGAGTTGCGGATTGCTGTGATGCCGGACCATTCGACGCCCCGTGCCGAAAAGTTGAGGCTGTCGCCGCTGGGACCGTTGAAGCCGCCTCTGCTTCGTTGCGAGGCGGCGGCACGGACATAGATTCCAAGCGTGAATGGAGTTCCGAAAGTAATCGGAACGGAAAGCGTGACGAAAGAGTTGACGGTACGGCTGTCGGGTAGTCCGAACGACGCCAGACCCCAGCGAGCGAACTGCTCGGCATTTGGAACGACGTCGGAGCCTTCCTGCGCGAAGTATGGATTCATCGGGAGCGAGACAGCGTTCTTGTAGGGCCACACCTCGATGTACGTCGATCCGGAAAGTCCGAATGTGTTCATGCCCCCCTGTGCATGGAGGCGAATGACCATGAACCCATTCTGTCCATTGAGGGAAGGGTGGTTCAAGGTGAACGACTCGTTCCATCCGCCATCGAGAATGGCATTGGCGAAGTTGGCTTCGTCCGTATATGCGTTGGAGCCTTGAAACCGGACAAAGCCCAGGCCTGCGTTTCCAGAGATCGACTGGTTCAGCGGACCAGCACTGCCTGGAGTGGTATTGTTCGCGGACGCTGCGGCAACACCGCCGCCCGCAAAGGACTGCTCGTGAAAGTCGGCTCCCAGCCCGTATCCCGCCTGAAGGTCATTGCCGGCACGATTGGCCGCGCCGAAGGTGCTGGGATACGCGCCTGCCTGCACGAACCCGCCAGGCGAAGCGGTGGTGGCTTGTGACAAGGATGCGTGTGCTGTACCGGCAAGGCAAGGAAGGGAGATAATCAGGGCGATGGTGGTGGATTTTATCATGGGTTTCATTCCTGGAATAAATGTGACAGCAGAAGTTGCACGATCAACGCGAGACGAATGAAGTATGCAAACGGCTGCATGCAGTTCTGCTCATCAGAAAGTCGGTGCGAGACTGCACGTTGGCTGCCGCGCTGCGCTTTTCTCTATGAGAAGCGAGCAGACCAGGAAAACTGGGCAGAGATTGAGGTGTTTTGTCGCAATGGACTGTGCGCGATGCTGGCGGAGCGCATGACGGAGCAAATCATTGCGACGACTTGCGTGAGCAGATTGCGTGCGATATCGAGTTGATCAAGATGCAGGAGATCAACGAGGCGTATGAGCGGA
>CAYRPC010000024.1:0-7844 GCA_964425995.1 uncultured Phycisphaeraceae bacterium | reverse complement strand
GAAGTCGATGTCGTTGCAGGTTGCATTCGCCGGGATGCAGGGTCCCTCGCTGAAGACGCTGAGGAACGCATCAACATCGGTTGGGTCAAAGGATGAACCATCGTTGTTGAAGTCGACGTCGTCGCAGGCTCGTCCGCGTGCGAGGTTTGCACCCGGGATGACACTCTTGCTGAAACCCAACTGCTGGCGGCTGGCAATCAGCCCGGCACCGCCGCCCCCTTCGAAGAACTCGACGCGGAAGGGGTGGTAGCCCTGGTTGAGACCTATGACGCCTTCTCGCTCAATCATGCCGTGCAGGCCATCGTTGTCGACGATCAACTGGTTGCCGATCCAAAGGCGCGAACCATCATCGGAGGTGGTAAAGAAGGTGTAGAGGGTGGACTGGGGCGCGAGGAACCAGCCGGTGTAGATAGCACCAACATTGTCGCTGCGGGTGGAGTTGGCAAAGGTGCCATTCGTTGAGGCGAAGTTGAGTGTTGAGACGCTGGTGTTGAGGAAGGGTGTGAGCGTTGTGAAGTTGGGCAGTTGCTGCGGATCTGGTGGAAGGTCGTAGTAGGCAGCGTTCAGTCCCGAGGCGGTGGTGATGATGCTCTCGCCCATGCGATACTGGGCTGGATCAAAGACCGAGACGGTCACTCCTGCGGTCGCGTTGTTGCTGCCATCGCTGATGGTGTAGGTGAAACTGTCGCTGCCCTGCACGCTGGCGGGCGCGGTGTAGAGGAGTTGGTCGCGTCCGTTGGGGCCAGTGCCCACTGAGCGAGCGATTGTGCCGCCCCGCTGCGACGTGGTTTGGAAGGTTGAGATGACGATGCCGGATCCGTTGCGGCTGAAGTCGTTGGCGAGCACGTCGATCGTGAGGCTGGAGAGGCCGATGATGTTGCCGGCGTGATCGGGGAACGCCTGCACCTGACCGAAGGAACCCAGCGTGAAACTTGCGATCCAGTTGGCCCAGCCGTTGGAGCGCTGGTACTGGCCTATGACCCAGAAGGTGGAGTCGTCGATGGGATCGATGGCGATATCGTAATAGTCGCCCCAGCGTCCGCCGCCAGAGGTCTCGCCCGCCTTGATGATCTGCGGCCTGGCCATGCGACCCGCGGGGTCGTCGCTGTCGCGGCCGCTGATGGCGACCGACACGTTCTGAGTGGTGGAAGACGTGCCGATGACCACGCCGACTTCATTCGCGGCGTTGGCATAGATCGCGGGAAAGAAGGAATGGATGCCTGGGCCTGGATCAATATCCCCGCTCTGCGTGAGTGTGATGATGCCGCTGGTGGGCCAGGTGTTCGTGTTCATCTGGTACCAGCGTGCGAGCGTGCGCTGTCCGCCCGAACCCGATGGTCCGGTGACGCCCACATGGTGGGTCGCGTAGAGCACACCATTGCGCCAGCAGGCGTTGAACATGCGATTGTCGATGGTGCTCAGCGCAGTGGTTGCTGGCGTGGGCGATCCCACTGGGCCGGCATATGCGGGAATGGTGACCAGGCGCTGCGTGAGCACCGGCGCGGTCAGGGGATTGGTGATGGCGTGGACGCGCAGGCTGGTGTTGTTTGCGAAGGAAACGAAGAAGGGCGCGATGTTGGAGCCAAAGTGCTGGGCCACCTGCACCGAGGCGGCGCCTCCGTCGCGCAGGGTCGAGAAGGTCACGGGCTGGCCCGAGAGCATGGGCGTCTTGTCAAACACGCGGAAGCCAACGCCCCCAAAGCCTGCGCCGGGGCTGAGGCCGAAAAGATTGCTGGTGACGTAGTAGCCCTGCGCGTCGTAGCCGGCACCGGGATAGTCCCACCAGTGCGTGACCCCGGGCGAACTCTCGATGACGGCGTTGGTGCGATACTTGTACCAGATGCCGTTGGGATCGCTGTCATCGGAAACGGCGATGTCGATATAGGCTTCCTGGCTGCTGGTGTAGACCTCCGGCGCGATCACTACGAAGCGCTGGGCGAGGTGGTCGTAGAAGCACTTGGGATCAAAGACAAAGTTCATCGCACCCTGAGCCTCGAAGAAGCCGGGGTTGCCGGGGCTGCCAAGGTCGGTGAAAAACTGTTGAACGCCGGTGGTCTTGTTATAAAACCCGATGGCCTGATTGACGGTGGCCACCACATGGTTTGGTCCCACCGCCAGCGAGGGATCGGGCGGGTTCCAGCCAGTCTGCGTCGGACCGACCCACAGCGTTTGCGGATTGGTGCGGGTTTCGTGCAGCATCCCGCCGATTGGGGCACGCAGCGGCTCGCGCAGCGCACCTTCGGGCTGAGGCGTGGGCCCGTGGGGGGGCAGGACATCGCGCACACGCCGAACGCGTTCGAGCGGCACGTCAAAGACCTCGGGCATGGGCTGCATGGTCCGTGTGTCGAGAATCTGGGCGTGGGCGGTGCTTCGGGCGACATCGCCCTGGTTGTGCAGGATGAGCGCGGGCATCGTCGGCTTCGCGTCATTCAGCAGCGGCGCAGCACCCTGGGGCAACAGCACGATGGGCGCGATCACTGGTTGAGCATTGGGCGCGGTAGTTTGGCACGAGGGCAGCACGCAGAGGCCGGCGAGCAGCAGCGTGAGTTGAGCAGCGCGTGCGATGGAATGCGGAGTGGAACGAGGCATGATCTCTCCTTCGGCTGAATGAGCAGGCATGTGAGAACCATCGGATTCTTCGCAGGCTAGATGCGGGACGATCCCTCCTTGTGACCCATAACTGACAAAAAAGCCGCACGCCCCGCGTTGGCGAGGCGTGCGTGGAATCAAGTCGAACAACTCTGACGCAAAGGTCTCGTCAAAGCAGGAAGCGGATCAGAGTCCGCAAGGCGTGCACGGACCCTCGCCAAAGACCAGCAGGAAGCTGTCGATGTCGCAGGGATCAAAGATCGAGCCGTCGTTATTGAAGTCGATGCTGTCGCAGGTCGCGGAACCTGGAATACAGGGTCCCTCGCTGAAGCGGCTCAAGAAGGCGTCGATATCCTGGGGGTCAAAGGATGAGCCGTCGTTGTTGAAGTCGATGTCGTTGCAGGTGTTGCCAACGCTGGCACGGACGCGGAACATGCCGTTCCCGTACCATTCTGCAACGTTGCCAAAGCCATAGTGGGCGACGCGGATGAAGACATTCACGTTGCCTGCGTATGCGATGGAGACTGTGGAATCAAACACGCTGGATGTAGCGCATGCTCCACCAAACTGATCGTTGCAGGTGATCTGCCCAGCCGCACAGGCATCGAAGAGGCTGACCACGGTGTCAACGCCTGACACGCCGTTGCTCACGAAGTTGCGTGAGCCGCAGGTGGTGACGGTGAGCGTGCCCGGTGTGGGCGAGTTGTAGCGGTACCACGCGTCGCGCGAGGTGCCAGGGCCGCCGCAGCTGTCACTGCTGCTGCTGGCGGTGTTGTCATAGAGAGAACCGATCACATCCAAGCCATCGGGCAGGAAGGTGGGAGCGGCGCAATTGTCGGCGCTGGCCCGGGCGGGAGCATCGACGTTCAGGACGATGTTGCCCAGTTGGCCGTTCCAGCCCACGACACGAACAAGGTACGTCTGGCCCTGCACGGCAGAGAAACTGACGGCAGAGTTATTGACGTTCGAGCAGAGGGCGCTCTGGTCGTTGCAGGTGACCAGGTTGCTGGTGGTTGCGGGGCAGGCAGAGTGAATACTGAGCACAGTGTCAAAGCTGCTGCCGCAGGTGTTGATGTTGGCGGTGCCGGTGGTGGGGCTGGTGAAGAGCCAGTAGACATCGCCCGCAGGAGCGAATTCGCAGGTTGAGGCACCTTCCTGGCCCGTGCCGCTGTTGGTGGTTGCGGTGTAGGTGCCGTCCTGCAGGATGCGGGTGGCGTTGGTGCACAGATCGTTGGCGGGCGGGCAGATTGGCCCGCTGACGTTCAGGCGGAACATGCCGTTGTAGTAGAAGTCAGCAAAGCTTGCGACGCGAATCAAGACAGTCTGGCCCGCGACCACCGGTGTGCTGACGAGCGAGTCGCGAATGTTCCCGTTCTGTGTGCAGCCAGCGATGACGCTGTCATCATTGCAGATGATTGCCGTGCCACCGCAGGTGCTGTAGAGCGAGACGACGCTATCCATGCCGCTGTCTTGAATGCCGTTCCAGTCGTTGCTGCCGCAGGTATTGACGGACAGCGTGCCCGCGCATCCTGCGGTGTAGGAGAACCACACGTCACGCGCGGTCGTTGTGCTACCGCAGGTGCCAGCAGCATCGTTGGTTGCATTGAAGATCGAGCCGGTGTAGGAGCCATCGGTGACGGCTGTAGCCGAACTGCACGCGTTGCTGCCAAAGCCAACCGTGCCTGGCCCGCTGAGAGTCAGCGTGAAGGCACCGGTCGCTCCGCCGAAGCCGGAAACGCGAATTTTGTAGGTCGTGCCCTGGGTGGCGGCGAACGTGACGCTGCTTTGAACGCCGCAAAAATCATCGTTGCAGACGATGGAAGTGCCAGGCGTGCCCGGGCAGGAGTTGCTGTGCACGCTGAGCATGGTGTCAAACGCGCTGCCGCAGGTTGCGGCTGTGACGCTGCCCGTTGCGGCTGCGGTGAAGTTGTACCAGACATCATTCTCGCCGCCGCCCGCGGCGCCGCCTAGGGTGCTGCAGCCGGTGACGCCGCCGTCGGTGGTGGAACCAACGGTGGTGCCGGTGGTCACCGAGGCGGTGATCGTGATTGCGCTGCCGCAGTTGTTGTTGGCGGGGACTGTTCCACCGCTCGTGAGGCATGCGCGGCCGTCACGGAAGGCATCGATATCAGAGATGGAGTTGGGCGAGGCGCTGTTGGTGAAGGTATTGATGCAGGTGATGGACGGATTCATCGTGCTGCTGGGGCACGTGCAGTGGTTGGCGTTCCAGTTGTGGCCCAGTTCGTGAGCCACGAGGTCGGTCTGGCACGCGAACGCGCCCGTCCAACTGACCTGCGACACGCCGTACGCGGAGCCACTGCTCTGGCTCTGGCAGACGACGCCGACAAACGCGAGGCCGATGGTGCCGCCCGTGGGCTGCCCTGTGAAGAGGTGGGCCATGTCACGGGTGGTTCCCGGGCGATTGGCGTTCCAGTCACTGCGCAGCGTGTTGAGCAGCGTGTTGATATTGCTGGTGGTGTAGATGTCCGAGCCCGCAACACGAATGATCGTGAAACTGATCCGGTGGGCGATGTTCAGTTCCGTCGTGTACTGATGGTTCATGACGTTGACGACCGCTTCGGCCCGGTCCAGTGCCGTCGTTGCGCTCCCATTGCCGCCGTTGGCGGTCGCGACATAGGTCGAGTCGATGTCAAGCCCAAGGTCGGCGATGCAGACACTGCCGCCGCAACTGCCGCGCTCCGCGAACGGATCGACTGGTTGCTGGTTGCCCTGCTGCGGGTCGTTGCCGCACATACCGATGCAACTGGTATCTTCGCCACGATACACGACGTGCAGATTCGGAGCAGCGCCGGGAATGAAGTCTGACAGGGGCTGGACGACCAGGCGGGTTCCATCCGCCTGCCAGATGCTTGCGATGAGGCCCCTACTTGCGCCTAAGCCCAGGAGCGAGCCACGCGCGGCGGTACCTTCCGCGCCGCGAATGTTGCCCTGATATGTGCGCACGCTGGGAGCGGGCATCTGGACCACGGAACCGTCGGCCAGTTGATGCTGAAGCACATACTCGGGACTGCGGATGCTCGTCAGCGTGAGGCTGATTTCCGTGGACTTCCAGGCGGTGCTGGGGATGTCAATCGTCCAATCCGCAGGAATATTCGCGGGCAGATCGAGCGAGACGATATCGCCAGCGGTCACGCCGTTGAGATTCATCGTGCCGGCATCGCCGACGATACGTGCGTCCTGAGCGATAAAGCCCTGCTGCTGCTGGGCCTGTGCAACTGTTGTGCAAAGGCCAGCCAACAGCACGGTGGCCAGAATCGGGGCAACGGTGCGTCGACAGGATTCAATCCAATACGACTTCTTCATAAGAAACTCCTTCTTTTCTTTCGTCCGTCAAGAACGTACTGGTCTTCTCGGGGAAACCCGAGCACCAGGATCGGACGCAGGATCGACATCGATCCCACATCCAATTTGCTCTTTATGGAGTCGAAGAAGAGCGAGAACCTGAATGGAAATCAGACAGAGTTTGTCTCTTATTTTTTCTTGCAACAAAAAAGAGCGAACCGGCACGTCGGTGCCGATTCGCTCAGAGGGTATATGCAAACGATTACAGTGTTCAGGAATCAGGTACGAATGCGTTTTTGAGGGTTATAGGCCGCAGGGCGTGCAAGGGCCTTCGCTGAAGACCAACAGGAAACTATCGACATCGCACGGATCAAAGAATCCGCCGTCGTTATTGAAGTCGATGTCGTCGCAGACCTGGAAGTTGGGAATGCAGGGACCTTCGCTGTAGACGCTCAGGAAGGCTTCAACGTCCTGGGGATCAAAGAGGCTGCCGTCGTTGTTGAAGTCGAGGTCGCCGCAGGAACTACCGGTCACACCACCGACCCAGAAACCGCCTTGGAGTGCGAAGCTGCCGCCTGACATCACCGCACCGGCATCGGGCTGGCCGATGGTACCGGAGAGGTTAAAAGTTCCACCAGCGGAAGTGCCGCCACCGCCATCGATGGTGTACCAGTTGATCGCGAAGGGTTGGGCAAAAACCGGCGCCGCGGCGCAAGCCAGAGCAATGAGAGCGAAAAGTGCCTTGGACTTTGTGGACATGGTCAACATGGATAGATCCTCCGGGTGCTGCTTTGTGGTGCTTCCCTACCCAAATAGCGTAAAACATGGAGACATCGGACGCAATCTGGAAGAATGCTTTGAGAAATTTACATGTCCGATATCTTGTACTGTCTTTGGAAGGGTATTTTACTTGCCGTCGTCCTGCGGGCGATCAACTTCTGGGGGTTCCACATCGCCGGGGCCGGCTCGTGCTGCGCCCTCTCGTTCCAGAATGTCGACGCCCTTGTATACGACCTGGATGAACTTCTCGTTGTTCAGGCTGGTGCTGCGATCATTCCAGATCACGCTCATCGTGAACCATCGGCCATCCTGACGCTGCATCATCCAGGTTCCGGCATTGACCCCAGGCTCACTGCCGCCCTTGTAGATGACCGTTGGCCAAAGTTCAACGTCTAGGCCCAAGCCAGGATTGCCCCGAAGGACTTCTCCCAGGGGCTTCATGCCTTCGTGAAGTTCCATGCGACGAAGTTGTGCCATCATCTCGCAGCACTGGCGGGGGGTTGCGAACCAATTGATGTCGTGGATAGCAACCGGATCGCCCCATTCACGCAGGCCATCCATGTTGAGCGGCAGGTCATGTACAGCCCCGCCAGGGGAGAGCATCGCAAACTGCTCCTGGTCTGCGGCGTGGGCGTATTGCTCGCGGACGAACTCGTCTGCGGAGAGTTTGAGATTGAAGAACTCACGAGTGGAGAGAAAGGGCGTGTTTTTCGAGGTGATGTCGTTGTACTTGTTGGTATAGGCCTCGACCTTGGCGCGTCCCAATCGCTCCAACAAGTGGTCCGCAGCGGTATTGTCTGTGATACTCATCATCAATTTTGCGTACTGCACCAGTGGAAAGGAGGCGCCTGCGTCTTCCAGTTGCATCCGCCCGCCCGGCAGGCTTTTGAGTTCCGCACGGATTTGCAGGGGCTCATCCCACGCGGCCTCATCCGCAACGATTGCTTCTGTCAGCGCACCCAGGATGTACAAAGAGCCCGTGGCGTTGATCGCCATGGCAGTATCCTCGTCCTTGGCGGCGAGCGGCATCAGGGCCCAGGGACTTGCTGGGTTGCCCTTGTCGGGCTGGATCATCTCATAGGCCGCGAATGCCACGTCACCACCCAGATCTTCGAGGTCATCTGCGAAGGCGTCCCAGCCTCCTGGCTTTCGAACTGGATTATCACTTGCAC
>CAYRPC010000023.1:0-29676 GCA_964425995.1 uncultured Phycisphaeraceae bacterium | reverse complement strand
GCGCATCGCATGTCGGAGCCACGCCTTCAGGCGAAGCGACATTTGATCTTGTTCGTCAACTGGCGATGCAGAGCGTGCTGCAATTGCCGCAGCAGGACGAGGAGATCGAGGGTCGAGCACCCGCGCCAGACGCTTCCCAAGTTGAGGCTCTACTCAATTCGCTCACGCCCGAACAGCGCGAACGAGTCTACAACATCGCGGGACGACGGCTGGCCCTCCAGTTGTTGTATGAACTGGACTTGTCGAGTGGCTGGGATGGGAGCGGGGGCGGTGGTACTGGTGGTAGCGCGGGTAAGAGCGGAAGCAATGGGGGGCGTGCTCATGGTGAAGCCAGCGTGGTGCTTGCACAGCTCGCGCTCGTCGAAGACTTGGGACCATTTCATGCTGAACGCGTCAATGGCATGGTCACCGGCGCATGGGCGCAGCGAAGTACTGCCGATGCTGCGCACATGCTCATCGCCCCCGAATGGCCCACCTACCGGCTCGCGGCGATTGATCGGGCCATCCTGCGGCTGGGTCACTTTGAGGGAACATCCAAGGTAACGCCCGCTCGCATCGTGATCCATGAGTGCGTTGAACTGGCACGAGCCTTTGGGACCGACAAGAGTCCGGCGTTTGTCAACGCGCTCCTCGACAAGGCTCTGCAAGCCGCACTCGCCGAGCAGAGTGCATAATCGCTCGTCAACAAACGATCAGCATTCGCTAACCCAGCAGACCAACCATTATTCCACTGTCTGACTTTTTTACTCCCGTCTCGCTCTCACTCACGTTGCTTCCCGTCACTCCCCATGGGCTTCTTTAGATCCATCGTCGACAAGTTCAAGCAAGGTCTTGAGAAGACCCGCGAAGCTGTCTTCACGGGCGTGCAGGGTCTTCGCAACATGCTGGTCGGGCGTCGGCTCGATGAGGCCCTGATCGACGAGATCGAGCGCCGCCTGCTCCAGGCCGATGTGGGCGTCAAGACCACCGCCAAACTGGTCGAGGGCCTGCGCACAGACTTTCGTGCTGACAAACTCGAAAGTGGCGATCAGGCTCTTGACTATCTCAAGCGAGAAATCGCAGCCCTCTGGCCCGCCCAAGATCGCTCGCTGCTTATGGCAGCCCCTGGCCAGAAGCCTAGCGTGATCCTTATGACAGGCGTGAACGGCGTTGGGAAGACCACCAGCATCGCCAAACTCTGCGCTCTGCTTCGCAAACAGAACAAGACGGTGTTACTCGGCGCCTGCGATACGTTTCGTGCGGGTGCAGTCGCCCAGTTGGAGACCTGGGCCCATCGCCTCGATGTCGATGTCGTCAAGGGGCAGCAGGGAGGAGATCCCGCTGCGGTTGCCTTTGATGCTTGCGCCGCAGCCAAGTCCCGTGGGATCGACGTCCTGATCCTCGACACAGCGGGGCGTCTGCAGACCCAAGACCCGCTGATGCGTCAACTGACCAAGATTCGCTCCGTAATTCAGAAGCAGATTCCCGGCGCACCACATGAGGTGTTGCTTGTGCTCGATGCCACCAGCGGGCAGAATGCGTTGCGTCAGGCAGAAGAGTTTTCCAAAGCCGCCGGCGTGACCGGCATTTTCCTCGCCAAACTCGATGGCACGGCCAAGGGCGGGATTGTGATCGCCGTGCGTGAGGTGACGGAGATTCCTGTGAAGTTTGTGGGCGTGGGCGAAACGCCCGACGATGTGCAGGCCTTCGACCCCGCAGCCTTTGTCGAGGCGCTCTTCGAGAGCGAGAGCGCAGTCTCCGAGCGTCCGTGACTTCTTCTGCTGTCGATTGACAGCGTGCATTTCGCCAACCCAGCCACGTTATTACGATACCCCCTCTGGCGGACGCACTTCGTCAATGACCGTGCGCCGCAGAGTCACTTCGCCCTGCGTCGTTTGCACGGTGGCCTCGTCCACATGCGTTCGCACCACATGCCCCACTAGCCCAACCCCCGGCGCCACCTCCGGCCCCAGCCCCGATCCCGCCCCCTGCGGCTTGGAGACATCTGTCTTTACCGCCCGTGCAATGTGCCCAAAAAACGCGCCTAGGTGGTACGCGAGCGAGTTGGATTCGTGCTGATCCGTCATACTCCAACAGTACGAACCCACAGAACAACCAGTCGCCAGGGCAACCATCAGCCCGAGTCGAGCGCAATTCCCCTCATACACGCGTGCTACGTTGCTCCCCCCATTCGCTACGCTTGGCCCCATGCGCGTTCTGCTCCTGACGAATCCCGCTGCTGGCACCGGACGAGGTGCGGCGGCGGTCGCGTGCGCGACGGATCGCATGCACGCAGAAGGCCACACACTCCGCACGCTTCCCGTCGATCGCAGCGATGCACGAACCTTTGGCCAGCGCTTCTGGGCCGCACTTTCGCAAGTCGATGCCCTGGTTGTTGCCGGAGGCGATGGCACGGTCCACCACGCCCTCCCCAGCATTCTCAACACCGGCGTACCGATCTATCACTTGCCCCTGGGCACCGAGAATCTGTTCGCCCGCCAGTTTGGCATGACTCTCGACTCAGCGAAACTCGCTGGCGCGCTAGCGATGCCGATACTCACCGCGATCGACGTCGCTCACGTGAGCGTCGAGCATGACAAGCCCAATGTGCCCGAATGGAACCGAAGGTTCTGCATCATGGCGAGCATCGGACCCGATGCCAGCGTTGTTCGCCGCCTCGCCGCCGTGCGCAACGGACCCATCTCCCACGCCTCCTATGCACGGCCGATCCTCGCGGAATTGCGCGCTCCGTGGCTGCCCCGCATGGACGTCTGGGTGGATGGGCAACAGATCGTGCAAGCCCAACGGGGCATGCTGGTGATAGCCAACAGCCGTCACTACGCCGTGCGCATCGATCCCGCACGCAACGCGATGGTCGACGATGGTTTGCTCGATGCCGTCTTCATGCCCGCCAGGACGGGAATCGAGATCGGCCTCTGGCTCGCTCGCGCACGAACACGCACGCACCTCGCATCAGACGGCAGAGCCGAAGGGGCGGTCGAAGTTCGGGGCAGCAGCATCCGCGTCGAACTCGACGATGCTTCGCCCGCGTGCCAGATGGATGGTGAGCACGTGCCCGTGCCCTCACCGCTTGCAATGACCGTACGGGTCGAGCCACGCGTCCTGCGTGTGCTCCGCGTGCCCCAAACGATTGAGCACTCCAACGCTGATCAGGCCAAGTCATCGAACGGATCGCCTACTTGAGCGATGCCTCGGGATCCGCCAGCCTCGTGCGATACTCGGGCGATTCGGCGGGCACGATGTCCACCTTCGCCGCACCAAGCAACGTGCCGGTCGCGAATGCGAGTTCGACCTGTGCGACTTGGTAGTCCGTCAACGCCTGCACCTCGGCAAGTTGGGCATCGCCCAGAGTGCTCGCAGCGTCCAGCACATCGTTGCTGGTGCTGCGACCCAGGTCAAACTGGCGCTGTTCGCTCTGGAACGTACGGGTTGCTGCGATGACCGCCTGGCGAGCGGCCATGATCCGCTGCCACGTCGTCTCGATAGAGTCCGCCGCGTTCAGCACGCCACTGCGAATCTCCAGTTCACGATTGTCCTTGCTCGCCAAGCGCTGCATCTGCGTCAGCAGCGCCCGACGGACCCGGGCCCGAGCCTCCTCGTTGTTCAGGGGCATCTCGGCGTTAACGCCCAGCGACCAATCGTCAAATTGTGCTTCGACGGTCGTCTCGGCGGCCTTGCCATAGTTATCACCCAGGCCGTTGAGCCGGTAACTGAAGCGAAGATCCACCAGCGGAAGCAATCGATTGCGCTCCACGCCAACACGCACCGCGTCCGCAGCCAACTGCAATTGCAACTCCAGTAGTTCCATGCGATTCTCGATCGCCCGTGCCTGCAATTGCTTGATGTCAAAGACATACTCAACCGGGTCGGGCGGCGTGCCTGGTATCAGCATGACCGTGGTGTCAACATCCAGTCCTGGCTGATTAATCACTCGCTTGAGTTCGCGCTGGCGCTGGAGCACCGTGTTCTGTGCCGTGACGATCGCCTCCAAACGCTGCGCAGCACCCGACCGTGCCCGATCAATCTCGATATCAGAGGCGGCCCCCGATGCGACGCGCCGCTGTGCACGCGTGAGCTGCTCCTGCGCGATCTCCAACTGCTGCAGCCGCACGTCCAGTTCGGCCCTTGCCTGATAGAGCCGCCAATATCCGCGGTCAACATTGGCGAGCTGGTTCATCGCCTCCAACTTGGTCCTTGCGGCGCTGGCTTGCTCGTCATATCCCGCGATTCGCAGCGCGGCTGTGTTCACTCGCCGCCCTGCATTGCGTAGAAGACTATGGCTCAGTGTGAACTGCAAGTCGGTCTCATAGCTGGGATTGAGCACGCTGAACTCGTTGTTGGTCTCCTGACGATTCGCTAGCAGGTCCACCTGCACGCTACCGCCCGTGCGCGTCGGAATGCGCACGCCGGGCGAGACGGAAAACTGGCGCTGCGACGATGAAGTCAGCCGGCTGGCAGTTGGAAAGTCCGCATCCGCATAGTTTGCTTCCAGTGTGAACGCACTGTTGAACTTCGCATCCTCTTCTGTCACAGTCTCCGCAGCAATCGCAGGATCAATCAGCGCGACCTTGAGATCAAGGTTGTGCTCCAGCGCACTCTGGCGACACTGCTCGAGCGTCAGGTCGAGCTTCTCCATCGCTTTGTACCGTTCCCTCGAGGCCTGCACAGACTCGATCACCGCTTCCGGATCGCTGATGTCAACCGTATTGGGAGCGCGATTGGCATCGAAGTTTGATGGTGGCAACGCACGCAGCCGGTCGACCGCCACGCGACGTGCATAATCATCCTGATCCGGTAGGAACGGATTGCTCGAGCACCCGGCACACAGCATCAGCCACATCGGCGCAATCGAGCGAACCAACACATACTTGGAAGTAGACTGCAAGCCCACGCACCCTCCAGGAAGATTCCCAAACCTCCCCCCGACCTCCCGACGTTCGTCCCGCAAAGCCACTCGCCCCGCCGACACAGACCATCGACCGGGCATGCATCGATCGATGACAGACCGCACACGCGCCGTTCAACCTGCATCTATTCATGCCGCAATGCCACAATCGGATCCAGCCTGCTCGCCTTGATTGCCGGCCCCATCCCGAAGATGATGCCCGTCGCCGCAGAGAAGCCCACCGACAGGAACATCGCCCATGATGGAATGGTCGACTTGGTCACGGGCGACTCAGGAATGGCTTGGAACAGCAGCACCATCGCCCCGCCCGCCGCAAGGCCGATCGCGCAGCCCACCAGGCACAGCGTGATCGCTTCCACCAGGAACTGCATGAGGATCACCAGAGGTTTGGCCCCAACAGCCTTGCGAAGCCCGATTTCGTGCGTCCGTTCGCTCACCGACACCAGCATGATGTTCATGATGCCGATGCCCCCGACAAGCAGGCTGACGCCAACCACCCCCGCAAGAAAGAACGTGATGCCCTTCGCGATTTTGTTGAACTGTGCGATCACCTGATCAATGGCTTCAACCCCAAAGGTGTTGGGCTCGTCGGGCTGCAAGTTGCGTATCCGCCTCATGTAGAACGTGGCTTCCTCTTTGACATCCTCGAAGAGATTGGGACCTTTGGTCTGGCCAACTACATACATGCGTGGCTCGGGACGCATCATGATGCCCGTCGCGTAGGGGATAAAAACCTCGACCTGCGTGTCGTTGTTCCCGCCAAACATCGGACTGACCGAGCGGGTTTCGATGACACCCACGATCTTGAAGCGCCGTCCCTCGATGGTGATCGTCAAGCCCGTCGGATCGTTGGGCAGGCCCAGTTCCTGCACGCCTTTGTCGTTGACAAGGCAGACCTGTCGCGCGTCTTCCTCATCGCCCGTGTTGAACGTTCGGCCCACGGTCACAAATCGCTGCTCGATCTCGTGCCAGTCTGGCCAGATGCCCTGGATATTCACAAAGTCCCGAACTTCGTCCCCGGTTTGCACTCGAGCGTTCAGGCTCATGATCGGACTGATGCGCGCCAGGCTGGGAACGTTCTCCAAGAGGCCTTCCACCTGCGCGTCTGTGATGCGAATCTGCCGCCACGAGTACCGCTCGCGATTTGCCCCATCGGGCCGATCCGGAAAAATCCATACCTTGTTGGCCCCGAATGTCGCGAACTGATCCAGCACAAACCGCTTGAACCCCTCACCCACCGCTGCGACTGACACGATCGCGCCCACAGCGATGATGATGCCCAGTGTCGTGAGCATCGCGCGGACCTTGTTCGCCCATATCTGCGTGAAAGCGAGGCCGACAGTCTGAATGATCAGGCGAAGAATCGTCACCGAGTCACCTCCGCCGGCACCTTGAGCAAGCCTTGCACCATGCCTTGCCCTAAGCCTTGTGCCAGGGGCTCGCCGGATGCTGGTCCACTAGGGCTGCGGCGCGCAAATGACTCAGGCGATACGACGACCGAACCCGCCGCAAGTTGCGCCGATTCGAGCGAACGCCGCAGATAGTCCTGATGGATCGGGTCATGGTCTGTCCCGTTGTCCGACACAATGCGTCCGTCGCGAAGTCGAATGATTCGTTTCGCATATCCCGCGATGTCCTCCTCGTGGGTCACGAGGATCACAGTTTGTCCTTCCTTGTGCAGTTCCTGGAAGAGCCCCATGATGTCCTCGCTGGTCTTGCTGTCCAGCGCCCCCGTCGGCTCGTCGGCGAGCAGGATGCTGGGGCCATTGACGAGCGCACGCGCGATCGCGACACGCTGCTTCTGGCCGCCAGAGAGTTGGCTGGGCTTGTGGCTCATGCGCTCGCCTAGTCCAACTCGATGCAGCGTTTCCTTCGCCCGCTTGGTGCTTCCCCAGAATCGCTTGCGAGAATAGACGAGGGGGAGTTCGACGTTGCGCAGCGCCGTCGCCCGGCCCAGCAACTCAAAACTCTGGAAGACAAACCCGATTTCTTCGTTGCGGACCTGCGATAACTGCCCAGCGCTCATCTTGTGTACCGGCTTGTCGTTCAGTTCATACGCCCCGCTGGTTGGTTGGTCCAGGCAGCCCAGGATGTTCATGAGCGTACTCTTACCGCTGCCCGATGCTCCCATGATCGCGACGAACTCGTTCTTGCCGATGTCCAGATCGACACCTCGCAGCGCGTGTACCTGCTCGGCACCCATCGTGTATGTCTTCGTCAGTTTGCTGATGCGTATGAGCATGGAAGAACAATCGAGCGGGGTGCAAGCAGTTTCGACACCAATGCCTAGCGCGGGGGAGAGGGTGGTGGCTTCTGACCGGGTGGTGGTTTACCCTTGGGGCCAAGGCTATCGGAAGCGAGGACTGCGCCTTTCCCAGCTTTCTTGAGGCTGCCTTCCTCGACAATCAACTGATCTTTCTCCATCTTCGCCAGCGCCTTGAATGGGCCAACCACGACCCTTGAATCTGCCTCAAGGCCACCCAGCACAACGGTGTGGGTTTCGTCGCTCGCGCCTGTGCGGATGGGTACTGGCAGGGCCTTGCCATCCTTTTCGATAAAGACGACGCGGATGAACTTCTTCGCAGGATCGATGTTTGCGTTATCCTTGGTCACGCTCTCGGGCAAGTCGTCGACCGCGCGGTCCAGCACCGCCTGACTTGGCACCTTGAGCACGCCCTCAAAGTTCTCGACTTGGATGTCCACGTTTGCAGTCAAACCCGAACGCAGCAGCAAGTCCTTGGGACGATCAATCAATATCTCGGTCAGGAAGTAGCGAGTGCCATTGCTGTCCACCTCGCGCTTGAGGCCCACGCGATCCACCATTCCCGACAGTTTCAGATCGGTGTACGCGTTGATATAGACAACCGCTTTCTGGCCTGTCGTCACCTTGCCGATGTTTGCCTCATCCACGCGAGCCTTGACCATCATCCGGTCCAAGTCGGCAATTTCAAGGATCACGCTGCCCGGGCTGTTGAGCGTGCCAACCACAACCGTCTCGCCCACCTCGGCATTGCGCTTCGTCATCACGCCCTCGAAGGGAGCAGTGATGGTCGTGTTGTCAAGGTCCTTCTCGGCCCGGCGAATGTTCGCCCGCGCGCTCTCGATGCTCTGCTCAACCTGACGCAGCGAACTCCTCGACCGGTCGTATTCCAGTTGCGCCGCTTCCAGCTCTGTCTGTGGTATGTCGCCATTGGCAACCAGTTTCTGTCGGCGTGCAAGCTCGACCTCCGCGTTGGCAAGCTGGGCCCGCGAACCGTCGAGGCGGGCCTCCTCGGATCGAAGTTGTGCCTTCGCGCCGTCAAGCAGTGCTGCCAGATCGCGATTATCCAGCCTCACTACGACCTCGTCCTTCTTGACGCGATCACCCTCATCAAAAGGCAATTCGATGATGCGGGCAGACACCTGAGCACTGATCTCAACGACGTCTCGCGGCTCCACTTCGCCCGGCGCGTTCACGGCGCGAATCACATCGCCCCGCTCCAACCCGCCAAACTTGACTTCCATCGGCTTGAGTTTCGTGTTGAACTGCTGCTCGATCCTTGCGCGAATGCCCGACGTCTGTACGACATAGCCCAGCCCCGCGAAGATTGCGATCAACACCACCAGAATTGCGAGGAGCCACTTCCACACTTTCTACTTCTCCTGGACCCATGACCGAACTCACCACCAACCTCATCATTGGACCGACACGCTTCAAGACAACAAGCCATCAATTCGTTGATAAAAAATCCCTCAGCGCGGCCAACGGGGAATGTCCGGTATGTATGCTTCGTCCATCGTGCCGTTACCGCTTCGCCCAAGAGAGCAGGTTCTTGGGGAGTCTTGCCCGAGAATTTCGCGCCACAATCGTAATTCGCTATCCGCCAGAGCGCCAAGCTCAATGCATTACGGGACTGCCATCGCATCCAAGCGCAGGACCCGCGCCACCGGGAACCGTTCACTCGGTGCCAGCCAGGCATCGAAAAAGTTCCATGTAGTCAGTCCATCCTCGCATTCAGGCTCCAGCAAGTACACAGCCAGCGTCCCAAGTGGCTGGTCCGTGCGCACGATCATGGTCCCTTCGGGCAAGTCCAGACGTTGCGGCGTGGGCGTTGCCTCGACGCTCACTAGCAAGTGCCCCTGCCACATCCTGGAGACGTTGGACACATGGTCGATGGTGTAGACCTCGCCATCAACGGTCATGCCCTTGTCGAGTGCGGTCACAGCGATCCCGTGCATCCGTAGATTTTCGATCACGTTTGGCGCAGGCTCGAGAAATGCATACGCCGCTGGCCGCTCGACCATCTGTTGAGCGTCGTACCGATTCCAAACTTCAACCTCGTAGTCGTGGGGCTCTCCCGTCGAGAGCCATCGACCATTGCGCAGTGCTTCGACATACCCCTTGACTATCGTCTTCCCCGGTGCCATTGCATGCTGCCCCCGGATCGCAATGGATCGCCCGGCGTGTACGCCCTTGCCCGCGCCGTCCAATGCCGCATCCGCAACAAGTTTGCGTATATGCGCACGGTGCTGCGCGCTCAGGCGCAGGACTTCCAGTGCGAAGGCACGCGACCCGATGATGCGGTCGCGATAGGTGGAGTATGCGTAGCTCTCGCTCAAGATGCCGATGTGACCACGCAGGCCCAGATATCCGGTCGAGTAGCGTGCCTGGGCCGGGAATGTTTCCCACTTCTCGTGGGAGCGGGATTGGTCCTTGGGCTGCTGGGCATACTCGCCATCAAAGTCGCCATAGAAGAACGTGTCGATCTGATGATTGACCGCCATAGCCGCATCGAACTGCGCAAAGAACTCGTCGCGGGTCCAGCGGATGAGTTCCGGATCGCCCGCGGGCACCTTGGGCCCGGCGTATGTCAGGAGATAGCGGTGCCAACTGCCGTTGGTGGTGTGCCCATCGACGATCACGTGCGGGTTCCACTCGTTGATGAAGCGGACGATGTTGCGAGCCTCGGGCGTGTCGAGCTTGCCCCAATCTCGATTCAGGTCTCGATCCATCGCGTTATGGCGCATGCCCGCCCCTCCCGAGGGACCGTTCTGGCCCGGACGGTTGATGTCAATGGCGTTCATCTTGTCGTTGCCGTCCGCGTTGTAATTTGGAGCGATGCAGACGATGAGTTGCTTGAGCAGGTCGTCGTAGTCCTTTGGGCGTTGCGGATGATTTCGCAGAGCAAACTCTCGCGCGAGCATCATGTACGCCTCTTTGGCGTCCACTTCCCCCGCGTGGATGTTGCCAAAGAGAAGCACGATGACGCGCCCCTCTCGATCTGCCAGTGCCCGAGCCTCCGCGGCGCTACCCACCGCTGGGTCGCTCAGCACGATCACCGGCATCTCACGGTCTTCCAGCGTCCTGCCCATGCTCAGTCGTGTTGAAGTGCCCGGTGACAGACGTGATACCTCATTGAGCAGCCCAACCACCTGCTCGCTCGTGCTGGTGGATGTCCACTTGCTGGATTCTGCCACAGTGTGGACTGTCTCAAACTCCGGCAGATTGTTTGGTAGTAACGGCGGCCCGACCGGGGCGACTGGTTGTCCCATGACCGACGAGCAACATACCGCCACAGCAAGCATCCATCGCATTGCACATGCTAGTGTCGCAGCAGCGCCCCGAGCATCCTGGCAAAGTAAAGTTGATGCAACTCCACCTGATACTTTCTGTACCAGGCGAGTATCACCAACCGAGTGCAATCTCTTGGTTATGCCCGACGCATCCACACGGACCGCCCTCGCGACACGAAGACCGCCGATGCTGCTTCGATTCTGCCTGTGATGAGGCTACAACCTCAAAGGTCAGGTACTGGCTTTGTGCCCCGAATGCGGACGTGGGTTTGACCCATCCAACCTCCGCCGCATTACTACTGTCGACCATGACTCCTTCCTTGGTTTGCTTGCTCCGTCTTGCCCTCGCGTGCTCCTTCGCCTTGCTCGCCTCAGCACAACCGTCCGTGACCCCAAGTATGGACCCAGCCAAGCCCCTGGAAGTCGGTGCGCCGCAGCCCAAGGTCGATCCAGCAACCATCGCGCCGGAAATGGCCAAGTTCTTGGTCCGCGAGGGATACGAGGTGTCGCTTGCCGTGACACGCCTTGACAACGCCCGCTTCCTTGAAGTCTCGCCCGACGGCTGGCTGTATGTGTCACGTCCGCGCGTTGGAGACATCATCGCACTCAAGGACGAGGACAAGGATGGCATCTACGAAAAAGTCTTCCAGTTCGTTGACCAACTTCCCTTCGTACACGGCATGTGCTGGCACGACGGTGCGCTCTGGTTCTCGACCGCGGGCTCAATCTTCAAGGCAGAAGACACCGACAGCAACGGCATCGCCAACAACGTGACCGAAGTCATTTCCAACCTTCCCAGCGGCGGTGCCCACTGGTGGCGGAGTGTGCTCGTGACCGACAACCATGTCTTTACCAGCGTTGGCGATAGCGGCAACATCAACGACGAAGAAGCCACCGATCGTCAGAAAGTCTGGCGCTTCAATCACTCGGGCAACGACAAAACCCTCTGGAGCAGCGGCGTTCGCAACAGCGAAAAACTGCGGCTGCGTCCGGGCACGGACGAAGTCTGGGGTGTTGACCATGGCAGCGACAGTTTCGGTGCAGAAATGGGCGAAACCGCCGAGGCGTTCCCATTTACCGATCACAACCCGCCCGACGAACTGAACCTGTACGAGCAGGGCAAGTTCTATGGCCATCCCTTCATCACCGGCGCAATGCTGCCCCGCCCCGAGCACGCGAAGAAAGAGGACATTATCGCGATCGCGTCGCGCACCGTCGCCCCAAGATGGAAGTTCGGAGCTCACTGGGCCGCCAACAGCTTTACATTCATCGATCCAGCGATCAACCAGAAGGCCCGCGATGCCGGCAACGGCTTCCCAGTTGACCACGCAGGTGATCTCTTCGTTGCGTGCCGAGGGAGTTGGAACCGCAGCATCCGCGACGGCTACATGATCGCCCGCGTCATGTTTGACAAGGACGAAATATTCGGTGCTGCGGGCGAGGGTCAGGCGTATCCAGACACCACAGCAACCAGCGGTGGCGGAGCATCCATCCGTGGCGGACGCCCCTATGGATTATTACCAATCGTCCGAACGATCATCAAGAATCCTGCCACAGCCGATGGCGAACCCGCCGATCAAGTCCTTGCTCGCCCCGTGGATATCGTGCAGGACATCGACGGCAGCCTGCTGTTCAGCAGCGATCAGCCGGTGGGTCGCATCTACCGAATCCGATTCCGAAAGTAAGCCAGGGCTTGTCAAGCCTGCTCACAATATTTCTGCCTCGGTGGCATGCAGAACTTCATCCTTGGTCACGCCCGGCGCTAATTCGATCAGTTTGAACCGTCGTTTCGCGTGATCCATCTCCAGCACGCACAGGTCCGTGATCACCATGTCGATGCACCGACGACCCGTGAGTGGCAGGTTGCACTGCTTGAGGATCTTGGGTTGCCCCTTGGCCGTGTGCTCCATGGTGACGATGACTTTCTTGACACCAGCGACCAGGTCCATCGCCCCGCCCATGCCCTTGACCATTTTGCCGGGAATCATCCAATTCGCGATATCTCCCTCCTGGCTGATCTGCATAGCACCCAGGATGCACAAGTCGATGTGCCCGCCGCGGATCATCGCGAACGAATCGCTGCTGCTGAAGAAACTGGCCCCGCCGCGAGCCGTGACGGTCTGCTTGCCAGCGTTGATCAGGTCCGCGTCGACCTCATGCTCGCGCGGGAAAGGCCCGATGCCCAACAAACCATTCTCGGATTGCAGCCACACGTCCATCCCCGCAGGCACGTAGTTGGCGACGAGCGTGGGAATGCCGATGCCTAGGTTCACGATGTACCCATCGCGGAGTTCCTTCGCAGCACGCATGGCAAGTTGATCGCGGTTGAGTGGCATGCCAGAGGGTATCGGGTGCCCCCTCCCTCCGCAAGGGGGAGCCTTCTCGCTCATCGCGTCCCATACCAGTCGCAGCGTGACGTCGCGTGACGTGATGTGAAGTGACGCAGCGTGATATTGCGTCATATCACCAGACCAATCCGTCGTTGCCTCTCCCAAACCAATCCGGGAATGTTGATGCCAAGAATCGCCCATGAGCGCGACTTCCGAATTTGTCGAGTTTGTCTGCGAACAACTCGCACCGCTTGGGCAGATACAGGCCCGCAATATGATGGGCGGGCGGACGCTCTACTGCGATGGCGTGATCTTCGCCCTGATCGACAACGACCAGTTGTATATCAAAGTTGATGCAGCGACGCTGCCCCAGTTCCTCGCCGCGGGCTCAAGTCTCTTTGCACCGTATAAAGATCAGCCGGGCAAGACCATGAACTACGCCAGGCTCCCCGACGACGCGATGGACGGTCGCGCCGCGATGCTGGCTTGGGCAACCCTGGGTGTCGAGGCAGGCATGAGGGCCAAAGCCAAGAAACCAGCCGCGACCACGCGAGTAACGAAGCGGAAGGTTGTGAACACAAGGCCGACAAAGCAGTCAAACAAGCAGACGAAAGCCAAGCCAGAACGGAAGCTAGCACCAAAGCCAAAGAGCAAGGCGACGTGAAAAAGCCATCCAAGCCTCAAGGCATCCATCCAGCCAGCACCGAGCGATGCGGCCTGAGTTTCTATCACCGTCCTGCGGAAGAGTTGGCTCAGGCACTGCTGGGATGCGTCATGGTGCGCATGCTGGCTGGACAACGCATGGCGGGGCGAATCGTCGAGACGGAGGCATATGTGGGCGTACGAGATCGCGCCTGCCATTCCTTCAAAGGCCGACGCACGCCGCGCAACGAGTCCATGTATGCCAGCGCTGGCACGTTCTACGTCTACTTCACGTATGGCATGCACTTCTGCTGCAACGTCGTCTGTGGCGAGGTGGATGAGCCCATCGCTGTGCTCATCAGAGCACTCGAACCTGTTGATGGCATCAACCAAATGCGTACGCATCGCGACAATCGCCAGCGGCACGCTCTCCGAGAAACCGACCTTTGCTCTGGCCCAGCCCGACTCTGCCAGGCTCTCGGGATTGCACGACCCGAGAACGGCCTCGATCTCATCACAAGTCCCAATCTCTGGATCGAACCCGCCAGCGAAGCCGCTCGACTTCGGGATATTCGATGTGGCCCCAGGATCGGCATCAGTACGGGAAACGTTTGGGCAACCCGCCTGCTGCGTTTCGGCCTCCGCGATCATCCTTGTATATCCGTGCCATTTCTTGCTACTCGCCGGGCCCCTCGCATTGCCTCCTAACCTCATATGCTGCAAGCGTTGCGAAGCATTCCAGGAAACTTGCACGCCCGCAGCCCTTGCAAGCCGAAAACCATTCTCCGAAGTATCTCGTATTGAAGTGGTGTGTACGTCGTTGCATTGAGAATGCACGAATCGATTCAACTCCGCAAGCGTCCACCCCAGATGGCCGTTCGCCACAGAAAGTCCGCAGTGGAACCGCATTCCGTCACCGAACTCGAAATCAGATTTCGCGAGGCTCGCATCAAGGCCGGCCCCTTTCCCCTGCCAGCGTACGAATTCGTGCGCGAGGGACTTGCCTATACAGCCCGGTCGATTCATGGCGAGGCGGCTGCCAAGGCCGTCGCGAGTGATAGTGATGACACGATGACAACTCGACTTGAGCAGTCCCGCCATGTCTCGGGCAAGCAGTTGTGCATGGGTCTTCGCGACTTTGCCCAGCGTCAGTACGGCCGCCTTGCCCGCACAGTGCTCGCCAAGTGGCATATCCACAGCACCGAGGACTTTGGCAAGATCGTCTTCGCGATGATCGATGCGGGCTTGATGAAGAAGACTGCCGATGATTCCGCGAAGGACTTTTGCGATGTATTCCACTTCGATGATGCGTTTGTGGAACTTTCGCTGACCGGGCAGCCTGCGTCGCGCAACGGCTAGCTGATCGTCGTCCTTTCATCCGCTTTCCTTTGGCCACCGCTCTCCATGACCGCCATCTGCGTCCCCATCACTGTCGAGGACGTGCAGCGTGCCTTGGACGACGCAGCAGAGGCAAAGCGACTCGGTGCCACGATCGTCGAATGGCGCATCGATTCTTTTTTCCATGGCTTCGCTGGTCGTGATGATCCAGATAATCATGATGACAATCATGCAGCACATACTGCGACGCTTGTACAACTCCAGAGCCTGATCGAGCGCTCGCCTCTCCCTTGCATTCTCACCTGTCGCGTCGCAGCAGAGGGTGGCGACTATGACGGCGACGATGCCGACCGCATCAGTCTCTTTGAGCAACTCACCGCAGCAAGCAGCCATCCGCCGCGCTATCTGGATGTCGAGTGGTCCAGTTACGCGCGATCCGCCAATCTGGCCCAGAAAGTCCGCCTCTGTGTCGAGCATCCGCGCCAACTGCGCGATCTCAAGACCTCGCTGATTCTCTCGACCCACGACTTCAAGGGTCGTCCCGCCGACTTGCTGCGCCGCCTGCTCGCCATGCGCGACGATAGTGCCACGAGCGTCGTCAAGGTCGCGTACCGCGCCCGGTCCCTCCACGACAGCCTCGAGTTGCTTGACCTGCCCAGACAACTCGCCAAGCCCACCATCGCGCTGGGCATGGGCGAGTTTGGCGTGCTCTCGCGCATCCTCGCGCCCAAGTTCGGCGCATTCCTGACATTCGCCGCGCTACGCCCCCAGGCTGCGACCGCTCCGGGGCAGCCCACCCTCGAAGAACTCGTAGGCCAATACCGATTCGCGAATATCAACGCCTCCACGCAGGTCTACGCCATCATCGGATATCCCGTCACGCACTCCCTCTCGCCCCTCGTCCACAACGCGGCTTTCTCGCAGTATGCCTGCAACGCTGTGTACGTGCCCATGCCCATTCCTAGCTATGACGACCCGGATCTTTCCTATGCCGCCTTTCGCGCTGCATTGCTCGAACTCATCGAGCATCCCCAACTTTCGTTCGCCGGTGCTTCGGTGACGATGCCCCACAAGGCCAATCTCGCCCGCGTCGCTCGTGAGTCGGGCTGGCTGATGGACGAAGCGACCAAGGCCACCAACATCGCCAACACACTGATCGTCCGCCGCGATGCCAGCGAACACGTCATCGAGTGCCAGGTACTCAACACCGATGTGCCCGCGCTGGCACGCTGCATCGATATCGCGGCCAGCCAGATCAGAGCAAGTACGCCCCTTCGGATCGGCGTTGTAGGCGCGGGCGGGGCTGGAACTGCCGCCGCGTTTGCTGCACTGAAGCGTGGCGACTCGGTCGTGATCTACAACCGCGATCGAGCCAAGGCCCAGCGTATCGCCGATCAACTCTTGCCCCAAAGCAAACCGGGCCAGAAAGTCGTTGCGATGCCCCTCGACGCGTTGGCAGAGGCGTGCTGCGATGTCTTCGTGCAGGCAACGCCGGTAGGCTTGGGCGCCAGCAACGATGCCGTGGCTTCGGATTCGCCAATACCCATCGCGAATATGACGAATTGCCCTGCTCCGCCTCGTGTCGGGTTGATCGAGACGATCTACAACCCTCTCCAAACTAGCACAGTGAAAGCCGCTCGCCAGGCTGGCTGGCACGTGATCGATGGCGTGACGATGTTTGTCGAGCAAGCAGCGTTACAGAGCGAGGCATGGAAGCAGGAACAAATCGGCAAGCCATCGCCGCGCGACCTCTTCGACCAACTCGTGCGGCAGCGACTTGGCGAGCAAGCCGATAAGGCTACGAAACTGTGATGGGAATCGTGATTGGAATGGTGATGGAAATTAGTAATGGGATGTGACGCTCGATGCGATGAGGTTCCGCCCATCCACCGTAGTATTCCTCTCCAGCAACGCTCACACTCGTGACTTCTCCAACGCCCATCCCGCCAGTCAGCGACCAGTCCACTACGGACTGCGCCTGCGACCACCGCTTCGGAGCGGCGGGTCGTTTCTTTCGCCTATGTTCCTACGCCCGATACCCAAATCACTACATCTGGTACGTGTTGGCTTCGTCCATTGACATCATGCTCACGTACCTGATCGTCTGGCAGTTGGGTGGCAGAGAAGCCAACGCCATCGCCAAGAAATTCATCGATTTGCTCGACCATTGGGGCCTGATCCTCCTCAAGTTCTCAACTGTCCTGCTCGTTATCGCTATTTGCGAGTTCGTTGGAAGCCGCAACGATCGAGTGGGCCGCCGACTTGCAATCGCGGCGATCTGTCTCTCGGCTCTTCCCGTCGGAGCCGCCCTGCTCCAGTTCTTAGCCTGGACCCACTGGGACCTTATTGAAGTACCCCAAATTGACACGCCTTCCAGGTAACTGTGTGGATCGGCGATGTCCCCCAAATTTCAATTCCAGATGAATGCCCCCGAAGTTCAGCGGTCCCAACACGCCGTTTGAACCGCATAGCGCAGGAAAATCATTGAAACACGACTAATTCGCGTTAGTATACATTTGCCGTCTTTTCTCGAGACAAGACACGACGGCACACAGGTACCTCGGCGCAGCTGCGTTTGCGCGCCAAGTTTTTTCAGTAGCAGGCGGCGTGATGCCTTTGCACGTCGGAAAAAAAGAGAGAGAGACATGAAGACTTCCGCTCTGTTGTTGCTTGCCCTCGCGGGCAGCGTGGCGAACGCCGCCGTCGTTTATGATGCGTCGACCCAGACTGGCTTCCGCTACAACGCGGGCCAGGCCGGCACAACTAGCCCCGCCGACAACCGGCGGACGGCCTTCGACGACGTGAACTTCAGCGATGCCGCCGTGGGCGCAAACACTGCCATCGAAGTGACCAGAGTCACCGTTGGTATCCGTCGCCTTGCTAGTGTCGAAGCCACCGATGTTCGGATCAGTTGGGCCACCCTCACGCCCGGCCCCGTCGCGCCTGACACCGAGCTCGACCTTCCCGCCAGTGTGATTGGCACAACCAGCCTCGCAGCAAATGGTGCGGCCTCTGTGACCCAACTCGTGAGCTTTGGCGACGGCACCACCCCGATCTTCATCGCTCCCCTGTCCACCATCTTTACCGGGTTCAAGTCCTTTGCCATCGGTCTCAACCTCAGCAGCACCAGCGGCAACCAGGGCTGGCGCATCACCAATGGCCCCAGCGCCAACGGCAACGTCTTCTGGCAGCACGATCCCTTCCTGACTGGCCAGCCCAACCCCGAAGCCGCGTTCCTCTTTGACGGCACCAATAATCCTCCCAATCCTCCGGCAACATTCTACATCATTGTTGAAGGCAACTTTGTCCCAACCCCCGGCGCTGCCGCACTGTTGGGGCTGGGTGGCATGATCGCTGGCCGTCGTCGTCGCGCCTGATCAGGCCTAATCAGTTCGAATCCATCTCTGGGGGTTTGGGCTTGGATGCCCGTCCCCCTGCATGAAATCGCAGAGTTCTTGCTTGCGAACCCCGCCCCAACCAGGCGGGGTTCGTTCTTTCATGTGACTTTGAGGGGTACTCTCCCAGCCATGGCAGACACGCTGCGCGTCAAAACCGAGAAACTCGAAACCGGCGGTGTCATTGCCACCGTGCTGCTTGAGAGCGTCACAGACTTTGATCTCACGCCCCTGGCTGGCGATCTTCGCGATTCGCTCACGATCGGCAAGGGCAAACTCGGCTTGGATATGTCCACGGTCATTTTGCTAGGCTCCGCCGGGCTGGGTCTGCTCATCAACCTTCGCAAGGAAGCGATGGCCATGAAGGGCAAGTTCGTGATGTATGGCCTGAGCGAGGAGATGATGGGCGTGCTCAAGGCGACCAAACTCAACACGCTCCTCACCATCGTCAAGGACCGCAAGGACGCAATCACTGCACTGTCCTAAGCGCGAGAATCAGACGTTCACTGTTCGCAAGTGTGTTCCATACCACAATGGCTGGCCCGACATGGCAGATACCAAGCGCCTCGCAGCTTTCACTCTATCAGTCTTGACTCTCAATGGTACATTGGCCCAAGAAGTAAGGCACGAACGCATTCTCACGGCCCTCCCGTCTCGACCCTACGAATATGACCGCGTTCATGCCAGACCTCCCGCTCAATTTCGCGCTGCTGATAGGCATACTGGATGCGTGCATCCGTGTGGCGCTGGTGCTTCGTGTCATCGTCCGGCGCACACCAGTGCCCGACACGCTCGCGTGGCTTGTGCTGCTCTTCGTCGTGCCCTTCTTCAGTGTCTTCTTGTACGTACTGATCGGCGAGCAGCGTTTGGGCTCGCGACGCGCCGCGAAGTTTGAACAACTGACGCAGGAGATCGAGAACCGTGCCGTTACTTTCTGGAATCGTGAGGGACTCACTTGGACTGGTCCCGACGCGGCCTTGCCCAGCACCGTCGCACGATCCGCTCCCAGCCTCGACCAGGCCGGCATGGTGCGATTGCTCTCACGCTTGTCGATCATGCCCGCCCTGATCGGCAACCACCTGGAACTGATCGGCGACGCACGAAAGTTCCTCGATAACCTGATCGCCGACATCGAGCACGCCCAGTCCCATGTCCACCTGCTGTTTTATATTTGGGAGGACGACACGATCGGTAAGCAACTTGCCGACGCTGTGATTCGCGCCGCCAAACGGGGCGTGACGTGCCGCGTACTGGTGGACTCGGTGGGCAGCAAATCCTTTATCGACAGCGAGACATGGGACAGTCTGCTCGCCGCCAAAGTCCGCGTTGTTGAGGCCCTTCCCGCTAATCCCATCCGTGCCCTGTTCTATCGCGCCGACCTCCGCAACCACCGCAAGATCGCAGTGATCGATGCTCAGGTCGCATACTGCGGCAGTCAGAACATCACCGAGGAGAACTTCCGCAAGCGCAAGGGATCCGCCGCTGGCCCGTGGATCGATGCCAGCGTGCGAGTGCTCGGACCCGCCGTGCAGTCTCTACAAGCAACATTCCTTCGCGATTGGATTCTGGACAGCGGTGAGCGACTGGAGAATGAAGATCGCTACTTCGCGCAGTCACCGTCAGGCCAGCCCACACCCCTCCAGGGCGAAAGCATCGTGCAGGCGATTCCCTCCGGCCCCGGCCCGCGCCCAGACGCGATCCACCAGGCATTCCTCGCGATGCTCTACGGCGCTCGCGAAGAAATAATGATGACCACGCCCTACTTCGTCCCCGATGAGGCGACCAAGGGTGCGCTGATCAACGCGGCCCTCCGGGGCGTCGATGTCACCATCGTCGTGCCCCAGGTCAGCGATAGCCGGCTTGTCGCCGCCGCAAGCCGGGCCCACTTCGAGGACCTCATGGACGCGGGCATCAAAATTTGCCTGCACCAGCAAGGCCTGCTGCACTCCAAGGCGGCGGTGGTGGATCGAAGCTTCGCAGTGATTGGCAGCGCCAACTTTGACCAGCGGAGTTTCTGGCTCAACTTTGAGATCACTCTGTTCGTGTACGACAGCAACTTCGCGGGCCTCCTTCGATTTCTCCAGACCAATTACATCAACGACTCACGAGAACTCGACCCACAAGCATGGAGGCGACGCCCCTTGTGGCATCGCTTCCGTGACAACTGCGCGCAACTTCTGGGGCCGCTGCTGTGAGCGACGCCCCGCATGCATCGACCGTCCGCATCCTTGCTTGGAATCTGCGTCATGGTGGCGGCAACACGCGCACGCCCGAGCAAGCCCTGTTCATCAACTCGCAAGCGCCCGACATCGTGGTCCTCAGCGAGTATCGCGAGGGACGGGGCAGCCAACTCCGCGCCATGCTCGCGGACGAAGGCCTTACTTACGTCCTCTCGCCCAAGGCTCCGCCCACCCGCAACCGTGTTGCGATGCTCTCGCGATGGCCCATCGTGCCCCTTCGCGAGGAAGCGTGGCAGCCGCGATTGCTCTGCGCTTTGATACCGTCAATCGACACCACACTCATCGCAGCCCACGTTCCCGATGAGAGCGACGAAACCCGCAGAGCCGCGACTTGGCAGGGCGTAGTGGGGCTGGCGCGTGAGTTCGCGGGAGGGAACGCCTTGGTCGCGGGCGACTTCAACACCGCTCGGACGGGAATTGATGCCCAACGCTCGGGCCAGACCTGCGAGCGATGGATGGGCGAGCTCGCGACCGCAGGATTTCGAGATTGCATGGTCGAGCATGCCCGAAGGACATGCGAACCATTGGCCCCCAGTTGGTTTGGCCCGCTGGGCGAACGGGCCAGAATCGACGGGATTTGGGCCAGTTCTACACTCTTTCACCAGTTCGAAAGTGCTTCACAGGACACGAGTTGCATCACAAACAGGCTCTCTGACCACACCTCGATTCTTGCCCTCTTTAGCATTGCGAGATCGCCTTTAGGCGATCGTGCAACCAGCGACAGTTTGTCTTCCTCCGGGCTGTTTCCCTCACACAACGAGCCAGCAGTCCCAGACACGACATCGTGAATCCCGCTGAAAATCGCAAAACTATGCAGCACGAAGCGGTCTGCAACCGAAAAAAGCCCTGCAAAACCGGCGAAAACGTGCGCCGGATAGTTGCGAATGATGGGCAGGCGTGCTACACCATGTGGAGCATGTGTGCTCGACCGGCTCATGTGAGCCCGGTTTTCCGGAGGAAAGCCGTACAACATTGGAGTAGGAACCATGGCCAAGAAACCCGCTGCGAAAGCCCCCGCCGCCCCCAAGCCCCCCAAGCTCGTGCAAGCCTCCAAGCTTCGCAAGAAGAGCGAACTCTACCAGGTGATTGCTGAGCACAGCCTGCTCTCGCGCAAGCAAGTTGCTGGCGTCTTCGAGGCGATGGGCAAGATCATGGCCGTCGACCTGGCCAAGCCCAGCAAGGACAAGCCCCGCATGTTCGTCGTCCCGGGCCTGATGAAGGTTGTCAGCCGATACAAGCCCGCCAGCCCCGAGCGCAAGGGCATGGATCCCTTCACCAAGACCGAGAAGGTCTTCAAGGCCAAGCCCGCCAGTGTGAGCATCAAGATTCGCGCGCTCAAGGCCCTCAAGGCCGCCGTCTGATTATCGCGAATATACCACGAATCGATCTCTTCGAGAAGCCCGGGCAAACGCTCGGGCTTTTCTTCTTTTGTCTCAGCTCGTGAGCCATTCACTACCGACGCAGATTTTCCCAGCTCCAGCCCAACGATGCGTCCAGCGCACGAACGTTGCTTTCACGCACCAGCCGCTCCGCGAGTATGTCCATTGAGAGTCGTTCCAACCTCCCACGCAACTTGCGTTCGACCTGTGCCCGCACGTCCGCGTCGCGGCTGCCCCCGCCGATGGCCGCCCGCGCGGGGCCTTCCATCAGCACGATCGCAAAGCCTTGATCGAGGGCAAGCAAGTCGCTGACTTCGCCAGGCTGCAACCGCCCCAAAGCATCGCGAATCGTGCTAGGCACCGCGATGTCCTGGGCATGGATGGCTGGCAACAGCCCGCCCACAGGAGCACTGCTGTCGGTCGACAGCCCCATCGCCGCCTCTGCAAAGACAGCCGGACGCAGATTGGCTGGAGATGCGAGCACGCTTGTTCGAGCTTGGGCGACGGTATTTTGGTTTGTATTGACGAGCAGTCGGATGCGTATCCGAGGCAAGGTCTGCACCATCACCTCACGCTCGAGCAGTTCGGGTGTGATGGTGATCTGATCCCGCACTAGCGTTCGCAACTTGGCATTGCGCGTGAGCAATTCGTCAAAGCGAATCGGGCCAAGGCCCCGGCTGGCGCGAACACGATCGAGCAATCGCTCCGCCTGGTCCGCGCCTGTGCCAGACTCTTCGCCCACATTGGCGATCAGCATCTCGCGCTCCCGAGCGATATCCGAAGCAGAGACCCTTATCCCGGCCCTGCCCATTTCCGCATCCAGCGCCCGATCGAGCGCGAGCTCTTCCAGGATCCTGCCCCCGCCCAACTCAGCCATCCGCAGCGCGAGCGCATCAAATGAAACCGCCTGATTGCCGATCAGCGCGACCGGGCGGCCAACCTGCGGGACTTCTGCAATCTTCGTCGTGCTTGCCCGACGCTCGGGAACAATGCGTTCCGAACCCGATGAGCAGCCCGAGAGCACCACCAACGCCATCATGCCAAACTTTCGCATGCGTATTGGTATGCTCCGCTACCATGCTTGGTCTGAGTCAATGCCGGTACGTCTGAAAGTCGCGTATGCGCTGCACAACTCATTGGCCATCAGCACTGGCCATCAACATTGGCCCCCCACGCTTGCGTTCGTTTTGTCGCATGACTTCCCCCGCCGCCAACTTTCCGCATCTGCTGCTCGGTCGCATGGCGTATGCCGATGCCTACGCCCAGCAGACGCTCTGCCACGAGCGTGTGCTGGCCCAGCGTGAGCACGCGCAAAGCAATCCAGGTATCCCGGCTGGATTTATTCTCTCTGTCGAGCACCCCGCCGTGATCACGATTTCAAGGCGCGCCGAAGCCGCTGATCACTTGCTTGCATCTTGTGATCTGCTCGCCACTCAGGGCATCGGTGTCGAAGCGACCGACCGAGGCGGCGACATCACCTATCACGGACCTGGCCAACTGGTGCTGTATCCGATCATCGACCTCAATCGCCTGGGCCTTGGCTTGCACGACTACATGCGGCTGCTCGAACAGTCGGTGATCGATGCGTGCGCCCAATGGAGTGTCGCAACCCAGCGAGACGCGCAGGCGACCGGCGTGTGGGTTGGGTCTACGCATCTCGCTCCGACCGGCGATCAACCTCTGGCAAAAATCGCTGCCTTTGGAGTGCGAGTTCGTCGCTGGATCAGCATGCATGGCCTCGCCCTGAATGTCCGGACCAACCTCGCACACTACGCACACATCGTACCCTGCGGCCTCCACGGGCGACCGGTGACGAGCCTTCAACAACTGCTGCCACAGACATGCCCGACCTTCGATGAGGCACGCGACACCGTCGTCCAGCGTTTGCAGCACCTTCTCCAGCAGCGCCTCGCGAGCCACCAGGCGCGTGGGTCAGCAAGCCAGAGCACCTAGCAGCGTGGTCATCGCTTCACGCACTTGGCAAGAAACTGCTCCGCTGCGCCGCGATATAGGGTTTTGAGCGTCGACGCAGGCAAGTTCATACCCTGAATGCGCGGTGCGTGCAGCCCAGCGGGAAGCGACGGGTCCACCATGACAAGATCCGGATCCGCGATCGGGCTCTCGCCGTTGTAGTCGGTCTCAAACAGCAGCCGCAGCGCAAGATATCGGCTCGCATACAGGTCAAACGCCGAAGCGGCGGAGTTGGCGAGGTCCGCCATGGGGTGCTTGATCTTGCCAGGTTCTTCCTTGGATGGCGCAAGATGCTCGTCGACCGTGACAATGTCGCTGCCAAAGAGAATCCGTCCCTCCCACTTCAGGAAGAACTCACGCACCTTCTGCAGCGGATGTCGAGAGAGTTCGCGCACCACCCACTTGGTCGCGCTCGTGTCCAGATGCAGGTTGGGATGGCGGCCCAGCATGCCATCGAGGAAGTCCAGATCCTCGGCAAAGCCGCCCATGTGGGCCGCGAGCCAAGGCCCCTCGAACCTATCCAGCATTCGTTCCAATGCCGGGTAGTGCTCGTGCTTGTGCTTGTACTTTGCAGAGTCCTTGTACTTGGTCGCGAACCACGAATCCGGATCCGCCACATGCACCATCACGCCCATGCCCAGTTCCTGGGCCAGTTCGACGTGACGCACGCGCCAGGGACTGTCAAAGGCGATCAGATCGCGTGCTTGCTCCCCCTCGAAAAGCTCAAACGTTCTTGGTGCATTCCACAACTTGATCACGCGCGTGCCCTGCTCGTCGTGAAATCGTCGGATGTGATCGAGATACCCCGCCGTCCACGCCCACCACCGGTCGGTATGGCGAAACTCCGGGAACGAAATAAAGGACACCTTGCCGCCCGCTGCTTCGACCCTTGCGCGAACCGGCGCACAATCCTGAATGCGTATCTGGCTGTAGACCTCGCTGACGCCAAACGTGCGGGCCGCTTCCCACCAAATAGGCGCGGCATCCTCTCCATTGATATGCGCGTGGAAGTCCAGAATCGGACAGACTGGAGCCCCCAGCGATATCCCGGCCTCACGATGGTCAATCCCGAACCGATTGGCAGCAGTGGGGGGGCGGCTGCCAAAGCTTGGCATGTCGCGCAGCAGCGCACCCGCGCCGCTGGTACACGCAATGGGAGGAACAAATGTGCGTGCCGCTAGCGGAGATCCTTGGGACCCAGTGTTGCTTTTTGCCATGCCGCCCATCGCCGATTCCACCATTCACCCCCTATGCGACGATAATACAACCCATAGCAAACAGACCATCGCCGATCCGGCGCTGTCCCAGATACTTCACGCGATTTTCCCCCCAATTTCAGCCACTCCCCTTCGATGCCCCCATGACAGCTTCGTCGCAACCGCCGCACCGCAAACTCCGCATCGCCATCGGGCACGACTGGCTCTGTGGCTATCGGGGCGGCGAGGGGGTGCTCGAACGCCTCATCCGTGTCGTACGGACTCACCACCAACTCGCAGGCCTGTATGTGATGTTCGACGACCATCGCCCGGTCGCGCCCGCCATCGACGCGACCGAGCGGATCGTGTCCGGTGTGGGCAAACTGCCGATGGCCTCGACTCGCCTGCGTCGCTGGCTCATGCCGCTGTACCCCAAGGCGGTCCGCCAACTCTCTCGGACCTTGATGCATGACCACGAGGCCAATCCCATCGACGTGCTGCTGACCACCAGTTCCGCCGCGATCAAGGGACTGCGGCCTCCGCAGGGTGTGCCGCACTTGTGCTATTGCCATACCCCGCCTCGCTATGTCTGGAGCCAGAGAGCAGAGTACGAGAAGGGCAATCCGCTTCGCGCCCTGGGACTGCGTCTGTTCCGCAAGAGTTATCAGCGCTGGGACCAGATGTCCACCAGTGCCGACTATGTCACGCTATTGCTCGCCAATTCTCAGCATACCGCCGACGAAATCACGCGCTGCTACGAGCGGTCCGCCAAGGTGATTCACCCACCCGTGCGAACAGACTTCTTCACGCCCGCTGTCGAGCGCATGAGCGATACCAGGGAAGATGTCTGGCTCTATGTCGGTGCCCTGGAGCCCTACAAGCGTGTCGATCTGGCCATCGCAGCGGCCAAGAAACTCAACCAGCGTCTGATCATCATCGGCGCTGGAAGCGAGATGCACCGCCTCGCAAATCTTGCGCGAGGTTCGCGTGTCCAGTTCCTCGGGCGGGTTGATGACTTCACGCTGCGTGAGCACTACCGCAAAGCACGCCTGCTCATCTTCCCACAGGTCGAGGACTTTGGCATCACCGCAGTAGAAGCCCAGGCTTGCGGATTGCCGGTGGTCGCCCGGCGCGCCGGTGGAGCGCTCGACAGCGTGATTGATGCTCAAACCGGCGCACTCTTTGACCAACCCGCCATCGATTCGCTCATTCCCGCCGCGATTCGTTGCCCACGTCGCTGCGACGCGGTCTGCCGTGTCAATGCGGAACGTTTCAGTGAGCAGGTCTTTGACGCGGCGATCTTGGCAGAGATCGACGCAATCGCCATTCCAAGGTAACTCGCGCAAGTCCTTTCGCAACAAGTCGCTATGGTATACGTACCAAATACAACCACAAAAAACCATAAAAAACCATAGAAGCCCTTGATAAACACTGAAAGACCATGTACTATGTTCACGTTGCAAGGACGCGACACTGCCCTGATCCACGCAAGGATGCGACGGTCCTCAGGGATTCTTTGATCCACCCGTTCACCCCGAGCTAGGACGGCAACAGGGCGAACTGGTGGGCCAAGGGAATAGGCCATGACATACCGCCACAAACGGGACCCGCAAGGGCTCGTGCTGGGCGGCTTTTCTGTCTCAGGGTTTGGTTCATCCGTGCGTCCCGTGACTCCCTTCGCTGGCCATACCGAACTTACTTTGGACGACAAAGGACGTTTGTCGATTCCTTCGAAGTTCCGCGCGGTGGTCACGCCGGTCCCAACAACCGGGCCTGCACCAGCGAGCATCGCCTTCTATGTGCTTCCGTGGGGCGAATCGCTGGTCATCATCAGCGAGCAACGTTTCCGCGAATTGGCGGCGGAGTCATCGATCGACGTGCGCCCGACCCTCGCACCAATCACGATTACCAAGCAACGCCTGTTCGGCATCTCCGAGCGCGTCGAACCGGACGGCGCCGGGCGAGTTTCACTTCCAAAGGAACTGGTCGCCAGGCTCAAACTGGTGGGCGAGGTGATGATGATCAGTGGTGGCGACCATCTCGAAGTCATGCCGCTCGCGCTGGGCAGGAAACTGATCGACGAGATGTACGGTCAGTTGCCCTGAGTTCCAAAATCACAACTTGCGATCAAGTAAGCGGTACTGAATCGCCTCTGTGACGTGATGAGTTTGTACGCGCTCACTTGCTTCAATATCCGCGATCGTGCGAGCGACACGCCTGATCTTGTCGTAGGCCCGCGCGGAGAGGCCCAGCCCAGACATCGCTTCGCCCAGCAAGCCCCGGCACTGGTCGTCGAGCGATGCATGCTGGTCCAGTTCGCGCCCGCTCAGACGCGCATTGGATGTTGGCCCCTGCCGTGCTCGCGCACGATCACGAGCATGCCAGGAGAGTTCACGCATCGCGTTGGTGTCCATGCCGCGTGCGCGTGTGTCGGGCTTGCCGCTGCTGGTGGCCGACAGGTCCTTGAAGGGGACCGCCGGTGCCTCGACGTGCATGTCAATACGATCCAGCAACGGGCCGCTGAGTTTTTCGAGATAGCGTTCCATGGCGCGCTTGCCGACATCGCCAGGAGCGACATCGCCCTTGGGCGTGGGATTCATCGCTGCAACCAGCATCACACTTGCCGGAAATGTCACGCTGCTGTGGGCTCGCGCGATTGACACCTTGTGGTCTTCGAGTGGCTGGCGGAGGGCTTCGAGCACATCGCGGTCAAACTCGGGCAGTTCGTCGAGGAACAGCACGCCCAGATGGGCAAGGCTGATTTCGCCCGGACGCGGCACCATGCCTCCACCAACCAACGCTGGCAGACTTGCGGAATGGTGCGGGCTGCGCACAGGGCGAGACGTGACCAGTCCCTGCCCCGAGCCTAGTTGCCCTGCCGCCGAGTAGATGCGAGTAATTTCAATTGCTTCTTCGGGCGAGAGCCTGGGCAGCACGCCCGGCAACGCCTTGGCCATCATAGTTTTGCCCGTGCCTGGCGGGCCCAGCATGATGAGGTTGTGTCCGCCCGCAGCCGCGATCACGATGGCGCGCTTCACGCCCTCCTGTCCACGCACATCGCCAAAGTCCACGGGTGCGCGGGTTTGAGAAAGTAACCCCGCTACATTGATAGTGGGGGTGGGCGACACATCTAAATTGCCGGTCGCGAGGCCAACCACCTCGCTCAGCGTGCGTACGCCATAGACATCGATGCCTTCCACGATCGCGGCTTCGTTGGCGTTGTCAGCGGGCACGATCACGCCACGTAAGCCTCGCTGCCTAGCCAGGGCTGCGAGCGCGACAATGCCGCGAACGGGCCGCACCCGACCGTCGAGGGCGAGTTCGCCCGCGATCAGGAACTGTCGAAGATCCAGACCTTCGTCTTTGGGCAGGGCTTGTTCCTGGCCAGGCAGGACGAAGGTCGAACGCGCGTTGGCGTGAGGCGAAGATCGCGGGCCGATTGGTACCACGCCTTGCACCGCGAGAAGACCAATCGCGATGGCGAGGTCGTACATCGGCCCTTCCTTGCGAATGTCTGCGGGTGCAAGGTTGATGATGATGCGTCCGCTGGGCCAGACATAGCCGCTATTGGTCATCGCGCTGCGGACGCGCTCGACGGATTCCTTGACCGCAGCATCGGGCAGACCAACGACCGTGGCTTTACCACCTGGCGCGGCAATCTCGCCCTCGTCAAAATCGACCTCGACCTCGCAAGGAAGTGCGTCGATGCCCTGGATGAGATAGGACTGAACCCTCGCGAGCATGGAAAAGGATAGGGCGGCGTTAGGTTGCGACGGATGAGCGGCGGCGGCGAGCGACGACAGCACCCAAGGCCAGCAAAGCCGCGCCGGTCGGGCTTGGCACATACACGCCTGGGTTGGCAAGGTCGATGTATTCTGGGCCAATGGGGAAGATGGGGTTGGGAGCCAGGCGTGATTGGAACTGGTCGGACACGACTGAATCGATCCAAGACGAGTTGGGGTATTGACCCGTGAGGCCATCAAAGGGACGGTTACGCGAGAGGCCGCTGCCCCGGGCATCGCTGGTGTACGTGAGCGAATCGACAAGCGTGGTCGCGTCCTGGGTGAATGAGTTGTAAATGTTGATCGTGTCGGCGTTGCCGAGGTTGGAGAGTTGCAAGTAGGAGAAGATGCGAACGCTGGTGGGCAGATCCCAATAGGTGCGGAAGTTGTCTGCGGTCATCTGTGTGAAAATCACGCTCTCGCCCGCGTTGATGCTTGCAAAGGAAGGACCGAAGTTGATCGGGTCGTTGGTGTTATTGTCGTTGTAGGACCAAGTGGAAACGTCCACGCTGACATTGCCCAGATTGGTGATTTCAAAGAACTCGCGCTGGCGGTTCGCGCCGCTGCCTTGGCCAATCAGGCCTTGTCCCTCAGACATAAATTCAGTGATGCGGACGGTGGCGTGGACGTGACTTGCGAGCGCAGCCAGAGCGCAGACGGTGACCAGCAATGAACGCATGAATCTCTCTCCTTCCAAGGCACTTTTCAATGATGGAGTGAATAAAAGCAATTCTTTAGAGAAAGTCCATAGCTCATCGCGCGAAGATTCTGTAAATAGAATCGCTATCTGTGGCCTCAATCACACATATCCGCGCGGGCGAGGCGGGTCTGGACTATTTATGCGGTTTGGGTAAGCCCCTTGGCGGGTTCCCCATGTTCCCCGATCTGCGCGCGATGAACTTGCGCATTTTTCGGACCGATGCTGCGGTGTCTCTCACTGCCCC
>CAYRPC010000022.1:0-30667 GCA_964425995.1 uncultured Phycisphaeraceae bacterium | reverse complement strand
AGTTGGTGATCTTGGTGACGGTGCCGCGCACGACCATGCCGGGCTTGTAGTGCTCTGGGATGGCGCCGATCCATGGATCTTCGGTGAGTTGCTTGATGCCCAGACTGATGCGCTGCTTGTCGCGATCGACCTCGAGGACAACGCACTTGACCTTATCGCCCTTCTTGACGATCTCGTTGGGATGCGTGACCTTCTTGGTCCAGGACATATCGCTGACGTGGAGCAGGCCATCGATACCTGGCTCGATCTCAACGAATGCGCCGTAGTTGGCGAGGTTGCGAACCGCGCCCTCGATGACGGTGCCCGTGGGATACTTCTCGCCCACGAGTTCCCAGGGGTTGACCTCGGTCTGCTTCATGCCAAGGCTGATTTCCTGCTTGTCCTTGTTGATTTCGAGGACGACGACATCGACCTCGACACCCTGCGTGACCACCTCGCTGGGATGGTTGACGCGCCGAGTCCAGGACATCTCGGAGATATGGACCAGGCCCTCGACACCATCCTCGAGCTTGACGAACGCGCCGTAGGACATGATGCTGGTGACAGCACCGCGGATGCGCGAGCCGACGGGGAACTTCTTCTCGATCTCTTCCCAGGGTGAGGCCTCGCGCTGCTTCATGCCCAGAGCGATCTTCTCCTTCTCGCGGTCGATGTTGAGAACCTTGACCTCGACCTTCTGCCCGATTTTGAGCAGTTCGCTGGGGTGGTTGATGCGCGACCAGGACATGTCAGTGATGTGCAGCAGGCCATCGATGCCGCCGAGATCGACGAAGGCGCCGAAGTCGGCGATGTTTTTGACTTCGCCATGGACGACATCGCCTTCCTTGAGATTCTCGAGCAGGCGCTTCTTGGCGCTGTCGCGCTCGGTCTCGATCAGTTTGCGACGGCTGACGACGATGTTTCGGCGTTCCAGGTCGATCTTGATGACCTCGGCGCGGATGCGCTTGCCCATGTAGTCTTTGACTTCGCCGGGACGACGGACGTCAACCTGGCTGGCGGGCAGGAAGACCGGCACGCCGATATCCATGAGCAGGCCGCCCTTGATGCTCTTGGTGATGGTGCCCTCGACAACATCGCCTTCCTTGGTGTTGTCGACGATGCGCTGCCAGGCCATCATGCGGTCCGCGCGGCGCTTGGAGAGTTGGATCAGGCCTTCATCGTTCTCGAGGCCCTCGAGCAGAACATCGATCTCATCGCCCACGGCGATGGGAGTGCCCTCAAACTCTTCCTTAGGAATCAGGCCTTCGCTCTTGAGGCCGACTTCGATGACGACATCGTCGCCCGCAAAGCCGATGATCTTGCCCTTGATGATCTTGCCGGGAGTCAGGTCCACCGTCTGGACCTTCAGCAGAGAGTCCATGTACTTGGGCTGGCTGGCCTTGTCGGTCGGCATGATGCCGGCCATCAATTTGTCGAGTTCGCTATCGGCGAGGCCAAGGGAAGCGATCAGGGATTCATCGATCATGGATCTGAACTTTCCGGGAAGTCGGCGCCAAGCCATCAAGCCGGGCCTGCTCCCGACGTGTCGGACAATCGCGGTGGGATGACCCGCGGCGTCCTCACGCCGTCAGTCTCGCAAGCCCTGCGTTCATGCGTGGGCCGGAATGCCTGCTGCGTTGCAGCGAAAACATCCCAAACAGTCGAGACCCGCCCCGTCGACCAGGGGCCGGTACTGGAACAATCTATCCGCCCCGCGAGCGAACGCTCGACGGTGAAAGCGGTCCGGCAATCCCGCCGGGAAGAAAGTCTAGGCGGGGTGCTGCTGGTTGGGCGGTTGCAGCAACTGGCTACTTGAGCGGAGTATCCATGCTCCAATCGGGCGAAGCCACGCGGCCGCCACGCTGGGCTGCCTGTCTGAGCAGGTCATGGAGACTTTGAGATTATTGTGCCGTAAAAATCAGCGAATACTGGCCACCAAAGAGCGGATACGTACTTGCAAACCGGTATCCGGAGAACTCGCGCGGGTTCCAGCCCCGGCGTGTGACAACATCGTTCACAAGTTCGCGGTAATTGGGGATCGAGGGGGTGGCGATCGCGTTGGTGCCGCGCCCCAACTCTGTGACGCGAGATGTCAGCGGGACACGATCAATGTCGCGGGAGTGGTCGTTGAAGTTTGCATTGCCATATCCCACCGTGTCATACACCACGCACTCGGGTCGGAGGGTCTGCCACAGGTCTTGATGGATGAACATGTCAACCTGCACCTCGCGGGTCGGTTGGCTGATGGTCAGGGCCTGGCCCATCCGCCTGCCATGAGGAGGCGTGCGAAAGGCCAGCCCGATACCCACTTCCGCAAACACAACATCCAGCGAGTCCTTGATGCCCATCGCATCATCACCCACAGCCCACACCGTCTTTTCATCGACCGTCGTCTCCTGCATTGCGGGCATCTGGTCAGAGCAATACTCCAGTAGGAGCCCACCAAGCGGGCGATGCAGCATCGGGCGACCATCAATCGTCTCGAATCGCTGCACTGGATTCTCGTGCTTGACCGAGAGCATTCGTACCGGCGCGCTGGGTATCAATCGCCGCAATCCCAGCGTGCCCGAGCAGACGAGCACGTCGCAGCGATCGGGCACCGTCACACTGGGCGCGATGAAGCCAACCGCGAACATAGTGTCCACGCTGATGCCCCGCAGCGCCGCCATGCCCCGATACACCAGGTGGCGATTTGCCGCCTCGACCCTTTCACGCGCATCGGGCAGCCACAGCGCAATCGCTCCGTCAAGCGTCGGCTTACCATCAAATTCGACTGTGACGAGACGCTGGTATCGGTCCAGGGCCCGTTCCAGCGAATCAAGTTCCTTGGGTAGCACGCCACTGCGGCGCAAGCCGCTCGACAGTTTTCGTAGCGCCTCGGGACCGGGCATTGCGTAAAGGGCGGCCAGCGGCTCGCGCTTGCTCAGAGCGATCATGATCCGACTGGCTGAGTTGCGATTGAGGCCCGTGACCTTTGTCAACTTTGAAGCAGTCGTGATCGGGCCTTCAGCAAATACTAACACGTCCCGAATAGCCGACACAAGTTCGCGACTGATGTCTGCCAGTCGGTCTTGATGCCCTAGGCGTTGGGTACTTGGTTCAGTCATTCCAATCACTGAAGCAGTATACACGCAAATGGGTTTGCAGCAAGAAAATAATCACTGAGTGAACACTTAGGGTTTGACAGATCGGGCACTTGCCTGTAAATTGAAGGCATGGGTGATCGCATGCTTCCCGGACACGTTTCCGAAGTTGCAATTCCCCCAAACTCCCAGAAGGAGCCGGCCAATGGAAACCGAACGTTCCCGAATGAAGATCACGCGTCCCAAACTGCCCGGGTGGATGACCAAACTAGTTGGCTACGAGACCAAAAATTCTGTCGGGGTTGGTGCGGTCCTGCTCGCCTTGCTCGGCACGTCCCAGGCCGCGTTCGCGCAGGGATCGGATCTGTGCGCGCAAGCGCAGACCTTGCCCCTCAACGCTTCGAATTTTGGTAGGATCGACTGGAACACCCAAGCAGCGACCAATGATGCCCTGCTCGCCTGCTCGCCCGAGGGTTTAGGCGGGCCCACGACCGCGGATGTCTGGTTCAACTTCCAGGCTCCTGCCTCTGGCGTGCTGACCTTCTACTCCTATGGCGATAGCCATATCGGAGTCTTCGGCGTGTGTGGTGGCCCGGCCTTGTTCTGTTCCACATTTGAGTATCCAAACTCTCGCCTGGACTTTCCCGTCGTTGCCAATCAGACCTACAAGATCGCGGTCCAGAACTATGACCCAGACTGCGGCGGCTGCCCCTCCGCCAGTTACTTCTTTGCTGCATTCAGTCCCAGCACGCCGCCCAGTAACGACACCTGTGACAATGCGAGCGTTGCGACCGTGGGCACCAACCGATTTGATAACCGCCTAGCGACAACTGGTCCCAGCGTCTCGTGTCCGTCTGGCACAAGCCAGGATGTCTGGTTCCGATTCGTCGCTCCACAGACCGGCCCTTTCCGATTCCGCATCGACTCAAACCTTGCTGCGGTGAGCAGCGGGGCGTTGAGCCTTTACAATACTTGTCAAGGGTCCGAAGTCGCGTGCAGCGCCCCGACGGGAAGCACGAGGCCGTCGATCGACTACGGGTTCACAACCGGACAGGCGATCCTGGTTCGCGTTTCCAGTCGTGAAACTCCTTTTTATCCCATCGACAATGGCCCCGGCTCGCTCATTATCGAACCCACACCCGTGCCCGTCAATGACACCTGCGCGGGCGCGATCCCAGTGACCACTGGTGCCACGCTCATCAATTCACTCAATACGTTCTATAACTCCTCGCCCGCGGCCCCATGCGCTCCGGGCGGCACGGACGGTGCCGACATCTGGTTCTCCTACACCGCTCCCGCGACCGGCGCTATCCAGATTCTGATTTCACAGCCATCCACGACTTTGCAACCCTGGAATGTGTACTCAACGGTCGCCGCGTACTCATCCTGTGGCGGGAACGTGCTGGGCTGCGGCTATGGCTTCATCAACGGGTCGCGCATCTGCCCGCTGTCGGTTGTGCAAGGTCAAACGTATCTGATCCGCGTCGCGTCCTATGGCTCAACCCTGCCAGTTGGCGGCTATGCGCTCCTCAACATCTCCGCACCGATCCCCGTCTTACCTGCGAACACATCCTGTCAGACTGCGCAGCAGGTTGGCACGGGCGACACGGCGTTCAACAGCGCAATTGTCTGCGGACCGGGCAGCGATGGCCTGTTCTATCGTTACACGAATAACACCACGGGCACCCGCAACATTCGAGTTCGAACCTGCGGGAGCAGCACGCCTTCGATTCTCTATGCCTACTCAAACTGCACCCAAACCGACCTGGTCACCTCGAACGGCGGCGGCGGATGCGGTGCCAATGATCCGAACGGCGCGACTGTTCGCTTTTGCCTGCAGGCTGGCGAGAGCATGATCATCGAGTTGCCCGGAGGCAGCGGCGGTCCAGGCACGCTGAACATTCTCAGCAGCGTGCCCGCGACCAACGACAGCTGCGCGTCAGCGATTTCGTTGATCGCCGGCAATAACACTTATAACACCACGCTTGGATGCGGCATCGTGGACCTTCCATGCCGGTCAGACAATACCTTCTCGATCATCTACAGCAGGGAAGTCTGGTACAAGTTTTCATCACCGGTCGATGCGTCCGTGCATCTGACGGCAACCAACACGGGCTCGCGCGTCGCCGCGCTGACCGTCCGTGAGAGCTGTGGCGGGCCGATCATGCACTGCTGCGATGGCGACCGTCGCAACGAGATCATCATGCAAGCGGTCGCGGGGCAGCAGTACTTTGTTTCCGTGAGCGAAAACATCAACGATTCGGGCGTCAATTCTCTGGACTTTGGCACTGGCCGCCTGCGGCTTGAGTTCGGCGAAGCGTTCACGCCGCCAGCGGACGCGCAGACGTATCCCGAATCATGCGTGGATGGTTTCAACGACGGCAACTGCAGCGACTTCCTGTTCATCGCCAGCGAGGGTCAAGGATCGTCGGTCGCCGAGATTCTGCCGGACACTTCGTTTATCGGTAACACCGCCTATTGGGAGAGCAGCGATGAATGGGACGGATACTACTTCGACATAATCGAACCCGGCTACGTCCGATTTATCGGTCAAACACAAATCTCCGGCGAGATTCACGTCATCACCAATACTTCTAACTGCAATGACTATGACACGGTCTATCAGGATGCATTCAACAACACGTTCATCAACAGTTTCGACACCGGCAATGTCTTCATACCTGTCGCCGGGCGTCACGAAGTATGGCTCTACTCGGACAGCACCATCGAATCCTTCCGATATTGCTCCGAGAACGACACCAACTATTGGATTGGCTCGGTGTGCATCGACTGTGGCCCGGTCTGTAACGACATCGACTTCAACAACGACGGCAGCACCTTTGACCCCACGGACATCGATGCCTTGTTGAGCGTCTTTAGCGAAGGCCCATGCGTTCCGGCGAGCAACGTCTGCGACAACATCGACTTCAACAACGACGGCGCAAGTTTCGATCCCTGTGATATCGACAGTTTCCTGATACAGTTCAGCGAAGGCCCCTGCACCAGTTGTGGGGTGTGATTGAAACGATGTAGACAAGACTTGGGCGCGGGGCATGGAACGGCCCCGCGTCATTTTCATTTGATCTGGCATGCGGTTCTGCTTGCGACATCATCATGATCAAGCCGCGCACAGATTTAACTCATTTTTTTCTCTGCCCAAGGGCTGCCTGAACTCGTTCAAAAACCCTGAACCCACAACTGCTTTGGTCCGATACGCCCTGTATGGACACCTTCGCCATCGACGGTCTCATCGTGGTTGGATTGCTCGCTGGCTCTGCGGGGTGTGTGGCCGGGTGCTTGTGGTTGGCCCATCGGGTCGGGCTGGCAGAGGTACTGGAGCGGGCCGAGGGCGGAACGATTCGGTTTCGAGGGTTGCGGATGGGTTTGGGGTTGGTGGCGCTTGGCGTGTGCTTGGTGATGATGACCGGAGTTCTGCCAGGCACAGCGTTCTTGCACGGGTGGACCAGCCTGGCGTGCGTCGGGTGCGGGCTGCTTGGGATTGTGACTATGAGCACGGCCCAACGCGAACGCTCGCAGAGCATGAGCCAATCGATGGGTGCTCAGCCGGAAAAAGCCCAGACGTGGCGCAAGGCGGCATAAGTCGGCAAAGGTCGGCCTTTGGCAGATAAAGTGTCCATGCGTGTGTGCGATCCTCGTATATGGTGGATCGCAAAACCCCGATCTACAAACACACAAAGTATTGGCAGAAATGCACTAACGATCAATGATCGTGGTGCCGTTGCCGTTTGTTTGAGTAATCGGACTTCTTGGTCTGTTTGGCAACCATTCGTGAAAGCCAGCATCTGACCATGCACGTACCGTGCTAGACCTGTGTGGATGGGGCGCGGGAATTTGAGTCCGTGCGGTTTGTGTTCTGAAGATGCGGATGCGTCTTCAGTTTGAAACCTGTCTGACAGTCACGGTTGGAAATGGGCCTTGAACCTCTGGAGTTATATATGAAGAACTTGCTTGTCGTTGGTGCGTTGGTTGCAGCGGGTGGCTTGGGCGCGGCATGGGCCTCTGGTACTTTCTGCGGTGGGAGTTGCTCTGCCAGTCGTGAAGCCAGCAGGCCGTCGGTGACGACCGTCGCCATGCAGCCAACCACGAATGCGGCCATCTCGCAGGCGGTCGCGTCGGCAGCGATGGCGATGCCCGCGCAGGCCGACTCTTTCGAGGTGGATGGCGTGCATTCGAGCGTGCTGTTTCGCGTGAAGCACAACAATGTGTCGTACTTCTACGGACGCTTCAATGAAGTGAGCGGTTCGTTCAACCTCGACAAGACCGACCCCAGCAAGAGTTCGATGGACATCAGCGTCAACGCCGACAGCGTCGACAGCAACAACGAAGGCCGGAACAAGCACCTCAAAGGCCCGGACTTCTTCTCGACCAAGGAATTCCCCGCGCTCTCGTTCGTCGCCAAGAAGTTTGAGAAGTCGGGGGATACCACCTTCAACATCACGGGCGACCTCACCATGCGAGGCACCACCAAGAGCGTGAGCGTGGCAGTCGAGCACACTGGCGATGGCGAAGGCCGCGGCGGCAAGAAGGTCTCCGGCTTTGAGGGCAAAGTGACCATCAAGCGCAGCGACTATGGTGTTTCGTACATGGTCGGACCGGGCCTTGCGGACGAGGTCACGCTGATCGTGAGCCTTCAGGGCGCGAAGTAGTAACTAACTTGAGTGCTTGCGAGTGAATGGACGAGCGGGCCAGCAGACAGATGGAGCAGGGGAACAGAAAAGAACCTCTTTTCTGGATCACTGGTCCGTGAGTCTTTTGGCCCGTTTTCTTTTTGTGCCGCGGTCTTGGAGGTTAAATGGATCCTGCGTTGGTGAAGCAATTACTGCTTGGTGTCGTGCCTCCGATGCTCTTTGGAGTAGTGGTCTTTGCCGCACTGTGGTTGTGGCGCGGGAAGGAATTGGCTGGTGGAGTCTGGAATCAGCAGGGAGCGGTCAAGTCGTTGGTCCATGGTTGGAAGCCCGTTGACACGGGTCGATATCCTGGGATGACGAGCCCATGGTGGCACGATGTGGTGCTGGTCGTATGCGTCGGGATTGCGTTCCTGGGCGTTTATCCGATGGTCTTTGGGCCAGTGCGTGCGTGGCCAGGCAACAACGCAGACAGCGCGTTGTTCTGGTGTGCGTTAGTCGCGGTTGCAACGGGTCTGGCCTCCTCCTTCATCAAGCATGCAACGCTGCGCGGCGTGCTCATCGGGCTCGCGTTGCTCCTCTGCGGGTGGATGAGTTTCCGTCGACATTGGTCTGGACCGTGGAGCACGTTGGAGACGCTGGCTTCGATCGTGATGTTGGCCGCGGGTGGCGGGATGTTCATCCTGGGGCTTGGGATGCTGGGGCGCAGTGGCCGGGTTGCTGGTGTCTGGAGCGCAGTCATCGCAATTGGCCTGTGTGCCCAGGTGCTCGTAGTCAACCTTGCGAGCCTCAAGCATGGACAGGGAGCCGGCGCGATAGCCTCGTTCCTCATGCCTGCTCTACTTTTGGTGCTGGTGCGACCCAGTCGCGGATTTGGTGCACCACTGATGGTGACGGTGGGCCTGCTGCTTGCGACGCAACTCATGCAGGGTCTGCACTTTGGCGATGGACGGTTTCCATGGCTCATGGTGGGACTTGCATTGATCGGGCCCATGTGCGGCGTGCTGGCGATGCGGATGCTGACTGGACGCGGGCTCGCAAGTGTTGCGGTTCCAATCATCGCAACCGCGCTGCCCGGCATCGTCGCGGTGGGTAGTGGGGCGGTCATGATGTCGCAGGCGGAGATGGCACCGGCGGCGACCGAGGAGTATGACTACTAATTCAATAGCATGTTTTACGCCGTGAGTTGCTCGGCCCCCTGCACCTGAAGATGCAACAGATGGGCATAGAGGCCGCCCTTCTTGATGAGTTCCTCATGCGGACCAACCTCCACGATGCGTCCCTTGTCGAGAACGACGATCCGGTCGGCATGGCGAATGGTCGAGAGTCGGTGGGCGATGACAAAACTAGTGCGACCCTTCATCAGGCCCGTCAAACTCGCCTGGATTAACTGCTCGCTCTCGCTGTCGAGGTTGCTGGTTGCTTCGTCGAGGATCAGGATGCGCGGGTTGGCAAGCAGCGCGCGCGCGATCGCTAGACGCTGTTTCTGGCCACCAGACAGCCGCACGCCACGCTCGCCGATCAGCGTCGCGTAGCCCTGCTCGAGGCCCTTGATGAACTCATGCGCGTGCGCTGCTCTCGCGGCGGTGATGATCTCCGATTCGGTGGCATCGCGGTGCGCGTACGCGATGTTCTCTGCGATGGAGCCGTCGAAGAGGAAGACATCCTGTTCGACGATGCCAAGCATACTGCGATAGGACGCGACATCAATCTCGCGCAGGTCAACCCCATCGAGCGTGATGGAGCCTCGGCTTGGGAGCGGCTGGGGGTCGTAGAAACGTGCGATCAAGTTGCAGAGTGTGGTCTTGCCTGCACCCGATGGGCCCACGAGGGCGATGGTCTCTCCTGGACGGGCGTGCAGCGTGATCTCCTTGAGAACTAGAGGCGGCTCAGACTCGTTGGTGGGCCGGGCCGCTCCAGACTGGTCATGATTGGCGGGCGTTGCCTGCTGCTGGCCCGCATCGCGCCCAGTGTGGTTTGAGCGCGGATATGCAAAGCAAAGGTTATTGATGTGCAGTTCGCCAACCACGCGAGCAGGATCCAGTTGCTTCAGAGCCTTGCCTTGCTTTGCAGCGTTGAACTCGCGAGGCTCTTCGAGCAGGTGCAGCAGGCGGTCAAAGGCCGCGAGATTGGTCTGCACATTGGTCGCGGTGCTCGTCAGGGTTTCCAATGGGCCCAGCAGCATCAGAAGATACGTACTGAACATCATCAGGTCGCCGATAGTCAGGTTCTTATTAATGACCTGGCTGCCGCCATAGATCAGCACGGCGGCGGAGGCGAGGGGTATGAGAATGCTCCATGCCGTCTCGACGACGCGCGACCACCACCACGTGAGCACCTCGATGCGCGTCATGTAGTGCTGGCTGGTGACGAAGCGGGTCGCCTCGCTGCGGGCCCGGCCAAACCCACGGACCACACGGATGCCCGCGAAAGACTCTGTGACGCTGGCATCGATGGTCTGGCGGGCCGCTTTGGCATCGCGGTAGAGCGGGCGTATTCGTCCGATCCATGTTTGATGAGTCACCCAAACGACGGGCACAAGCAGCAAGCCGCCCACGAGCATGCGCCAGTCGGTGAAGGCGAGAATGATGAGTGTGCCAACCAGTTGCACGATCGCGCGCCACGGGTTGTACAGGATGTTGAAGCCCAATTCTGCGGACGCTCCGGCATCCTCGCGCAATAGGCTGGACATGCCACCGGTCTTGTAGTGGTGGACGCGATGCAGCGGCAATTGGACTGCGTGCGTGAATGCTTCGCGGCGAAATTCGACCTGCAGGCGTTTGGTGACGCGGGTCATCTGCCAGCGCCCGATCGCGCCCATCACCACCGCAAAGGCGGAAGTAAGGACCATGAACGCGGACAGATACCAGAGCAGCGGCGTGCGTGCGACAATCGATTCTGGGGAGATATGAAAGAAGTCGCGAACCGAATCGGGGATGCCGGTGGGGCCGGGATTGTCGGTCAGGATGTAGTCGAGCGCAATCTTGGTACTCGCGGGCACAGCGAGAGAGACCACGGTTGTCAACGTCAGGATCGCGAGAGAAAAGATGATCGCCTGGCGATGGTCGCGAGTGCGCGACCAAAAGCGGGCCAGTAGGTCAAAGAACCCGCGCTCACGTTTCTTCGAGGGCTTCTTCGGAGTTGCATCATCCGTGCGACGAGACGCTTCGGTGGCATCTTGCTTGGATCGTTGGCGATAGGAACGAAAGCGGGACTTACTGCTGTCCCGGGGAGGAATCATGGTCAAGCGTATGTGACGATGATGATCGGCGAGTCGACGCACCGTGCGATCTCACCCGTGCCTCTCAAGGCGGTTCACTTTTTACCGCCCCCATACTTCACACGGGCGAAGGCTCGATAGAAAAGAGTGGACTTGAAGGACTGGATGAGTTTGAAACTACGGCTGCGTTTGATGCGATGCAGTCGTTTTTCGGGAGTTTCTTTCAGTTCCATGAGGTGCCAGTTGTCTCCCCAGCGGGTCTTCGCCAGTGCGTGGTAGAGCGGGTTGGCCTTGAGGGCGCTGATCGTGCGCCACGCCAGTGACGCTTCGATCGCGGCGAGTTGCGTTTCGGCGCGGATGGAATGCACGCCCCCAACCGGCTGGTCTGCTGGGGGCGGCGCAGCCATGTGGCTGGTACGGGCCATGGACTCACGCAGCCGCCACAGGTCGATGTGTTCGCGGTAGAAGAGTCGATCCTTCTCAGCCAGTGCGTAGGGCAGTTGGTGCTCGAACAGGTCGCGGTGGTGCTCGACCATCTGCGCGATCATGAGGTTGCGGCGCTCCTGCGTGCGAGTCAGCATGCTCCCGCCGGCGTGTTTGCGATACTTGAAGAGGGGCTGTGGCACCATGATGCCGTGGTAGCCATGCTTGAGCAGCGACAGCCAGAAGTCCCAGTCCTCGAAGCCATGGACCATGGCTGGGTTGTATCCGTTGGCGGCATCAAAGGCCCGTCGGCGTATCAGCGCAGTGGCGACGGAAAGGTTCTCAACCAGCAACTTGGCGGGTTCATAGGCAGGGCAATCCCACTGCCCCTCGTGAGCGCCGAAGTACAGGACCCAGGAATAGGCATAACCCAGGGCGGGATTGGATTCGAGCATCGGCAGGAGTTGTTCGACGAACGTGGGCAAGAGCGCATCGTCGGCATCGAGGGGAATGTAGTAATCAGTGGTGAGGGCGTGGACGCCGGTGTTGCGAGCGCTGGCAAGGCCAGCGTTGGGCTGTCTGATGAGTCGGACGCCCTGCTTGGCGTACTTCTGGGCCAGTTGTTCGAGCGTGTGCTGCGTCGCGAGATCGGGCGATCCGTCGTCGACGATGATGATGTCCTGGACAGAGCGCGTCTGTGCGAAGATCGACTGGAGGGCCTCGTCAACAAACTCACCGTGGTTGTAGCAGGGAATGACGACACCGATGGTGGGTTGCTTTGCGCGAAGCAATGCTTTATCGTTACTCGGGGATATCACCTCCAGCGCAATCGAAGTTACCTCACTTTGTCCCTGCCACTCGTCAACCAGCGATACGAATGTATTGGCGATACTGGGCGGGTCATAGAGCCTGGCGACTCGCTCGCGGCCATGCTTACCCATTTTATTTCGCTCTTGGGCGGGGCGGTTGAAGAGATCGATCAGCGCGTTCGCAAGCGCATCGACATCGGCGCTGGGCACGATCAAGCCGCTGACGTTGTGCTCGATCATCTCGGCCATGCCGCTGTTGGTGGTGCCGATGACGGGGCGGGCCAGGCTCATGGCCTCCAGACAGACGTTGGGGAAGTTCTCGAAGAGCGAAGGGAAGACGCACAAACGCGCGGATTGGTAGTGGGCTGTTAGTTGGTCGCGTGGGATCGAGTTGGTGAACGTGATGCGGGGGCGGATGTCTTCCGCGATGCTTCGCTTGAGCAGCGCAAGCATGCTCGGCTCTTGTGCGGAGAGGGGTGTGTCGCCGCCGACGAGTTGCAGCGTGGCATCGGGGCAGGTACGCAGGAATTGGTGCGCCGCCTGCACGAGGCACTGCACGCCCTTGCGTTCTTCGAGGCGGCCGACGTACAGAATGCGATTGCTCTCCAAAGGGGGCGCTGGTGGCGCATTGGACGCGAAGGCCGCATCGAAGGGGTATGGATGGATCGTGATTGCGCGCTGTTGCAGAGCGGGCACGAGTTCCTGCATCTCTCGTGCGAGAGCGCGGGAGGGCGACACGATCCTGTCGGCGGCGAGGATTGATTCGTTCTCGAAGGCCTCCAGGATCGCTGCGGTCTCGCGCCCCTGGTTGTATCGGTTGAGGACGATGAGCGGTGTGTGCAGCCGAACGATGCACGTGGGTCGCTGCTCGCGGGGCAGGGTTGTCAGGAACGTGAGCGCCTCGCCCCGATAGTCGGCGAACTCAATCGCGTCGGTGGGGCCTTGCCGCATCAGACCCCGCAGACACTCGCACACCTGATCGGCGCGCCGCTGCCAGATTGTCAGCGTCTGTACTGGATCGAGCCTGCCCGTGGGGGCGTGCGGAATCGGCAGTCGGATGAGTTCGATGGCTCGACCGGTTGTTTGGAGCAATTCTCTCGATGGTGTGGGGCGATCGGTCACTGTGATCACCGTCACGCGATGGCCCTGGCCCGCGAGGATGCGTGTCATCGCCGCGACATAAGTTCCGATGCCGCCGCCGAATGCGGGTGGATACTCCCAGGAGACGAAGATGAGGTGGCGTTGGTGCATGAATCGATGCTGCGGCGTGAAGCGTGTGGTCTTTCAGGAGGCGTGTGGCGTGGTGGTACCGTTGGTCTTTGGCTCGATGGCGATGTCGTTGACGAGGTGCAGCGAACGCAAGGCCCGGAAGCCTGTACGTTCACGCAGGGATCGGACCTGAGCGGTAATACTTGTGAGTTGGGCATCGAGGCTGCTGAGATGGGCCTTTAGGTCGGCGATATGGTCCTTGTAACTGTTGATACTGGCATCGAGGTTACTGATATGGATATCGAGGCTAGTGACACGCGCGATGCTGGCAGCGTGGTCTGCCTGGCGAGTTCGCTCGCTAGCGACCAATTCCGCATGCACACGCTCAAAGTCCGAGCGAAGAACGTCCAACGACTCCCGAACTGCTGTCCACTCGCTGGTCACGCGCTGGGCCTCTGCGAGCCAAGTGTCTCGGTCGATCGTCGTGCGACTGACTTCTTCAATCAGCGTCTGGATGTGTCGCTGCGAGTGCTCGCGATGCAGCAAGAGTTCCTCGCCTTGCGCCCGCAGATTCTGGATCGTGGCTGCCTGCTCGCGAGCGTGTGATTCCGCAGCCGTCAGTCTTTGCCGGATGGCGATTGTCTCGGCGTTGCTTGCCGCGAGCAAGGACCATTCGCCTTCGAGGCGTTTGGCCTCGGCGTAAATGACTTTGATCTCAGCATGGAGGGAATCAATCAATGCGTGCTGCTCTTGTATTTGTGCGCGCTGCGTCGCCCATGCGACGCGGAGCGAGTCATGCTCTCGTGCCAATTGGCGGGCGTGCTGGGCGGGCGTATGAAAGGTCTGGGCGAACGCCAAACCAGGACTAGTCTGCCAGTGGCTGCCAGCCCGCAACGCACCGGCGCAGCGAGCCGCCATGTCGATGACTTGCGAGGCTTCGGGAAGTGCAAAGGGCAATGGCGCGTCTTCGTCGCCCCAGAGATTGGCCCAATCATCCGTCGAGCCGTCTGATACTTTGCCCTGCATCACTCGTCTGGCTTCGCGGACGCCTGCCTTCCAATGGTCCCTCGCGCGGGCAAGGTCGTTGGGCGCGATCAGGATGCCCAGGCGGAATCGAGCCTCGATGGTCTTGGTTGCCAGCAGCGGCGAAAAGTCCAGCACGTCGAGCGAGACGCATCGTTCAAACGCATCGATTGCCTGTGAAGGTTTGCCCATGGATTCATAGAGCAGTCCTGCGGCGAACCAGTTTGAGACGCGCCAGCGCAGGGCATGGGGTGCGGGGTTTGGTAGCGAGGCGGCATCAAGCGAGGGCACACGAGCGAGCAACGTCTGCATTGCTTCTGCCGGTGCTCGGTGCGTGAGTGCGTCATAGAGCAGCACGCACAGGGCAGCACCGGCATCGGGCGAATCGGCACGGGCGATTTTGAGTACGCGGTGGGCAAGTGCTCGCAGCAGAGCTGGGCGGGCAACACGCATGCCCAGAGCCACCATGGAGCGCACGAGATACGGATTGTCGTAATTGCCAGCGAAAGCGGTCAGGTTGCCGGGGGCATCGCCAAAGATCGTCTCGCGATAGGAGTTGGAGGGAATCGCGACCAGCGGGGACTTAATCGCCGTCGCGAGGTACCACTCGGCTGGCGCTTTCGCATGCTCGCTGCTGAGTGTCCCGGAAAAAGGATCGGCCTCCGACAGAGCAATCGGCACGAGCGCGCGGGCCGAGTTGGCGTGCTTCATGCCCCCGCCAGCCAGTTGGCGATGGGCTTGTTCGAGCCAGAGCGTGCTATCGAGTGAATTTTCGACACGCGTGGCTACCACTGCTTCGGAGGTTATGGCCAAACCCGCGGCTCGCAGTTGGCTCGCCAGCCTCTCCCAGGTGTAGACATGCAGGTGGTGGGGATTGGGGTCTGAGCCCGAGTCATCCGTCCATTGGTTAGGAACGCTCACGATGATTCGTCCACCAGGCGTCAGAACGCGGACAAATTCTCGCAATATCGCGTCCGGATCTGGCACATGTTCGAGCGTCTCGAAGCAGACCACAAGATCGACAGAATTGTCGGGGATCGCAGAGAGCCGTTCCGCATCTGCGACGGCAAACTCGGCGCTTGCACCAAAGCCGCTCGTGGCATACTCGATGGCGAACGAATCGATGTCGAGTCCCAATACGCGGGAAGCGGGCGAGCAGTGGTGGAGGATGTGACTGCCATAGCCCAGACCGCATGCAACATCAAGAATGGTGTCATTGGGCCGTACCAGGGTGGAGGCGTGGACATAGCGCGCGATGTGCGCATCGGCGCGCCGACCTGGCTCGCGCAGCATGTCCATGTGCAGGCCCCGTGTGCGAAGCAGCCGCTCTCGCGGGAAGGCGTTGAGCGTGATCGGACACTTTTCCAGGGCCAGCGTGACGCTGGGCCCCTCGCCCTCGCGCGACTCATATGACACGTCCAGCATGGCTCGCGGGTGTCTGCGGAGGAAATGGTTGGTCTGCTCGCCCGCTGTGAAAGCCTGCAATTCCCACCAGTCACGATCCTGAATCGTGAGGTGCCACTGTTGGTCACGGTCGGCGACGGTGCTGACAACAATGAACACCGTGCGGCGAGCGACGCGCGCCAACTCGTGCAATGCCTGGGGTACATCGTCGGGGGCCAGATGTTCCAGGCAATCGGTGCAGACCACGGTGTCGAACGCTTCATCTTGGAAGGGCAGCGCGAGGATCGAACCCTCGCGGAATCGTCCGGGTGCGCCGCGATTGGCCTGCTCGACAGCGACGGGCGCAACGTCGATGCCTTGTGCATCGATGCCCTCGCGAAGCAGGGCATGGACCAGGCCTCCAAAGCCGCAACCAACGTCGAGCAGACTGCCCGAGCCCGCCACTCGCAGCACTCGGAGCGACATCGCTCCGGCATCGCCGAAAGAGTGGCTGCCGAATCGATCGGGGCGCCGCCAGTACGCTTCGTAGAGATGGGCGTAATCAATGGGTGGCATGGCTTACAACGCTTGCCCTCATTTTCAGGTTGACGAGGCCGCCAAAGAACGCGTGGTCGCCCGCTCCGCCTGACCGCTGCACAGAGACATGGAAGAACGCGGCTTCGTCCTTCCAGTGAATGATGCGTTGGTTCATGTAGGATGTGTCGAGTTCCTGCACGAGTCCCGCTTGAATCTCGTAGAGGTCAGTGCCCAGCGTGCAGACGAACGCAAACTCCACGCAGCAAGTTTCTCCGGCAACGAACGTACGTCGCCAGAAGGTGCTTTTAGCGTCCAAGGCCGCATTGGACGCAGGGTTGTCGAGGATCGACAAGTCCTGATTGAATGTGCCCCACGAGCAGATCTTGACTCCTTGCTTGTTGCGTATGCGCAGCGCGACGTTCAGGCGGTCGAGCGCCTTCTGCGTCGTGAAGCAGACGCGCACGCGGACCAAACTCCCCGACACGAAATAAGACGTGCTCGCGCCACTCTGGTCAATGACTTCGACAGTGTCGATGGTGGCATCAAGATCGCCAAAGGACTGGCCTCGCAGCGACACCACCGCTGTTGTCTGAGGCGATATCTGGCTGGCCTCGACAACTGGTGTGGCTGTGTGTCGCTGGATGTGCTGAGTAAAATACTGCTTCTCAGCCTCGTGCAGCAGCTTGCGATACGCGAGAATCACTTCGCCGCTGTTGCCGCTCGCAACCACACGCCCCTTGTCCAGGAGCAGGGCGTGATTGGTCAGCGTGCGAACGCTCTCCTGGTCGTGGCTTACGAATAAAAGTGTCACGCCCTTCGCCCGCATTTCCTCGATGCGGTTATAGCATCGTTTTTGGAACAGCGCATCGCCCACGGCCAGGGCCTCATCAACAATGAGGATGTCAGGCTCAACCTGCACCTGGACCGCGAAGGCCAGGCGCACCATCATGCCCGAGGAATACGTCTTGACGGGCTGATCGAGGAAGTCACCAATGTCCGCGAAGGACGCGATCGCATCGAATCGCTCGTCGATCTGGGCCTTTGTCAGTCCCAAGATTGCGGCGTTCAGGTACACATTCTCTCGCCCAGTGAACTCGAGGTTGAAGCCGCTTCCTAGTTCAAGCAATGCTGCGACGCGCCCAGCGACATCGACGGTGCCTGTGGAAGGGGCGAGCGTGCCAGCGATGATCTGGAGGAGCGTGCTCTTGCCACTGCCATTGCGACCCAGAATCCCCACAGCGTCGCCTCGCTTCACGGTCAAGGAGACATCTTGCAGTGCCCAGAAGTCACGCCCGTATCGCTTACCGGCGAATCGAAACAGTGCTTGCTTGAGGCGATCGGCAGGCTTGTTATAGATGCGATAGCACTTGCCAACGCCTTCGACATGGATTGTCAATGGTGCAACTGCTGGCTTGGGTTCGCTCGCAAAGCCCGAAGGCATGGCAACTGTGTTGCGCGAGCGTGCATGGCCACTTGCAATCGTGACTGGTTGGAGCGCGATTGGTTGCGGCGTGATTGGTTCAGGCAGGGCCGCGCTAGAGGACATCGGCGAACCCCTTTTTGGCCTTGGTGAAGACGGCATAGCCAGCAAGCAGCACCAGCCCACCCAGCGCCGTCGCGATCGCAAGACCGCGGAAGTCTGGGAGGATGCCAAAGACGAGCGTGTCCCGCGCACCCTCGAAAATCGGTGTGAGCGGATTGAAACTCAGCGTGTCACGCAGCCAATCCGGGAGCTTCGCGAGTTTCTCTGCTGGATAGAGGATGGGCGTCATGAAGAAAAGAATCTGCACGAGCACCGTGACCACGACCTTCAGATCTCGTAGGAAGACGCCCAGTGCGCTGACCAGAAACGTGAGGCCCGCCGACAGCAGCACCAGCGGCAAGAGCACCAGCGGAAAAGCCCACAGCGTCGAAGAGACCGTACCCCGAAACGCAAAGTTGGCCGCCAGCAGGATCGCGATGCCAACACCAGAAAGTACGAGCGACGTGGTGACCTGTGCGAAGGGCAGCACTTCGAGGGGGAAGATCACCTTCTTGACATAATTCGGGTTGTTGATGACGAGCGAAGGTGCATTGCTCACACTGGTCGAAAAGATGTCAAAGAGCACGAGACCACAGAAGAGCGTGATGGCAAACGTCGCCTTGTCTCCCAAGGCTGAAAGATAGGTCGTTGCGGGACCGGCCCCCGTCCCACTCCAGCGAGCCTCCCAAATGATGGCGAAGACAAATGTGTAGACCGCCAGCATGACCAGCGGATGCAGCACAATCCAGAGCAGGCCCAGCCAACTGCCCCGATGCCGCGCGGAAATATCACGCTGTGCAAACTGCCAGATCAATGAACGGTTGCGGAGGAAATGTCCCACCATGCGTGAAGGATCAAGGGCTTGCGACCAAGCGACAGGTGCGCCGACACGACGGAGCGAAGCCAGGGTCGGGGCCGAAGCCGCGAGGGAAATGTCGGGCTGGATCGCGGTCGCAACTGGCATCGAGTACAGAATGGTAGGGGAATGAGGCAGTGGGGGCAGGATGGGGGCGGCAAGGCTGAGGATCGCGCAGGTTTTGGTTTGCTCACGCGGTGTGCGCGCGGCTTCGTGCGAGCCGGCAAACGACACCCGGAGCAATATCAAGCGTGTCCTTCACTCTTTGCACGTCCGAATATGTCATGACGACCTCCTCGGGGCCGACGTCGACGGTCGTGATCGAGACCGTGCGGTGGGCCGGCCGGCTCATCAACACGCTGGTTTCTGGGGTGTCGAGCCAGCGATGCTGGTGAAATCGGCTTTGGCTTTCGTGTGGTGACGAGCCGTCGTTGGCCTTCATGAATTGGTGGAATAGCGGTATGCGTGTCTGGACCAAGGCATCGCCCAAGCCGCTGCTTGCAAGGCAAAGTGTCTCAATGTCCGCTGTCTCGACATCCAGGTCGATTCCGCTCCAGGCCAGAAGAGCCGCTCGCAGCATGTTGTTGTCTTGCCCAAGAATGGTCAGGCGACAGGGTGGGAACAGGCTCCAATCCAGAGCGCGGGCCGCATCGCGCGCTGCTGGTAGTGCCGAGTGATGGGCGATGGCGGGAATGATGAGGCCGCGAGATTGCGTGGCTGGCGACGCGAGACTTCTCGTAGTGTCCGTTCGATTCATCAAGGCGAAGGTGAGGCCCTGCTCATTCGCAGCGATCCAGGTGCCACCGGCTTTGGTGTCGGTCGGTGCCAGGATTTGCACGTTCGAGAAGGAGAGGATCGCTGGAGGGCGCGCGGGCAAGCGGTCGTCACGTTCGTCGCGATTCATGACCACGCGATAACGAAGCTCAAGGGCGCGATGAGTGATCACGGACAGCGTGCACACAATCGACGATAGCGCACGCGATGCACGTTGGTAGTCTGTCTACGCGGCTTTGCGGTTTGTCTCAGCAGCGGCTATGCCCGGTGCGCTTGCAGGTGCGTGCGCGGGTGCATCACCAGCCGCGGCGGGCACCGCGCGCAAGGGCGAATAGATCTGGGCTGTCGCAACGGTGTGGGGTTTGGGTTTGCGTGCAAAGATTTTTGCGAGCATCGAGACAGAATTTCCTGCTGGCTTTCCCGTTGGCTTCCCTTGGGGATTCAGTGCGGGCGATGCTCCGGGCTTACGTTCCGGTTCGCCCGTTGAACTCGTTTCAGCAGCAGAAGCACGCGGTAGCATTCCCGGTCTCCGAACGCTTCCCAGAGCCTCGATCCCCGACTGTTGGTTCGTTGCCGGCTTGTCCCGGCGCAACTGCAGGAAAGCGCCCGATGAGGTAAGCATGAACCACAGTCCGCCGGTCAGCAGCGAGCCGGTTATTCCTGCGAGCATATCTGCAATTGTGGGCCCGGAGATGCTGTGGGCCAGGATGCTGATCGCTCCCACGAAGAAGCACGAGCCAATCGCTGCGCTCACGATGGCCACAGCGTGGCGGTGTTTCCAGAGTGCCAGGCCGAAGGCGATACTAGAGAGAATCGCACCGACGATGAGGATGATGGCGACGGTTCGCAGCGGGATCGCCGAGGCTGCGTTTGTGCTGCCTAGGAGAGCCGCAAACTGCTGGGCTTGTTCATCGGACAGATTGCCCGAACTGCGGAGTTGATTGATGAGCGCTGCGGGATCCTCCGGGAGTGTTGCGGCTGCAACTGAGGCTGTGGATGAGCCGGTTGTCGGATCACCCGGCTTGGTGACGCTTTGTGCCTTGAACTTGTCGATCGAATCTTGATCGCGAATGACAAGGCGACGGTGCCCCGCTTGGTCCTTGATCTCTTGGACCTGCAGCGTGTTGGACCCCTTTCGCAGTTGACGCACATCGACGTATTCCTTGGCGGGAGCGCCAACGGACTTGTTGTGCGCGTCGAGCGACGACACGGCTTTGGCCTGTAGCACGCTCTGCTTTGCGAGGTCCGACAAGGCTTGCACTGGCGGAGTGGACGAGTCAGAAGTCGAGAACAAGGACAGCAAGCCACCGATGCCACCAGGCGCGCTACCCGGCGTAACAGGACTTGTTTGGGCCGTACCAGTGCTCGCATTGATCGAGGCGGGCGCGATCAGGCTCCACCCAAAACTTACCACGCAGAGGAAGGTCATACCAGCAGCGACGACGGCGGTGCCAAATCGAAAGAGCCAGAAGCCCAGTGCAGCGCCAGCGCCCATGCCGCCAAGCGTGCAGGCCATCATGGCGATTTTGCCGCCGATGATGCCGCCGATGAGCAATCCCAAACCCGCCCCCAGTAGTGCGGCAGCAATCGCGACGGCTGGCTTCATCATGTGGCGGCCCAGCCACCAGAAAAGGAAACCAACGACGAGCAGTGGCACGGCGACAGCAAGCGACAGGCCCAACGAGAGCCCGGGGGATTGGAGGAGGGATGCCGCCTCGGACAACTGCATGGATATGGGGTCGGCGGTATCGGGCGGCGGCTTGGGTTTCTGGCAGGGTCAACGGCGCATACACGCTGCCTAAACAGAGCTGTATGGGCACGACACCCTATAACCTACGAGTTCGTATTTTATTAGGACTGGAACCGCACATCGTGACGCTGCGTATCGACAATCTGGACGAAGCGCACGATTGATCCGTTTCGTCTCTAGCACCCGAAAGATTACCCCTCATCAGATGGGTAATTCTCTTTGGAATCAACGTCGAAGGGCTTGAGCGCCGTGGGAAGATCGGGTATGCTTTGCACAGCGCGTGCTGCTCCTTGCGGTGATTGTGGCAGTGAATTGGGCGGCGCGGCGGGCGGTCGGCAAAGGCCGGGGAGCTCGCGATGGCCTGAAAAATGGCCAAAAACCAAGTGTATTGAGCCTGAGATTTTCTGCAAGTGGGCCTTGAGAGTGGCCTGATTGCTAGACCATTCCCAGTGATGCAAGAGGTCACACAAGAGACCACGCAGGATTGGGAGCACCAAAGTGGAGAGATCGTTGCATTGCACGACTCCCACAGTTGCGGTTCACTTGATCGCACTCAAGACCAATTGTGTTCTACCAGCGCGAATGACCGTGACGAGACGAGTGCGTCGAGTTGAAGAGTTTAGTGGCATATTGAAGCCAGAGACAGATCGAAGTCAGTAGCAGAGTTGAGCGGAAGTTTTGGATGATCGGTGTGTGCTTGGCAGGTTGCGAGAGTCGCAACAACACATCGTGAGGTCAATAGATCGAGACGGACAGTTGATGGTGTGGCTGGCATCGAGAACCGGCGTTGAAGCGGATTGTCCGCCCGTCGGGAAATTTGTTCCAGCCAACAGGCGAAAGCCCACCTACTTTCAGCACTCGCGCGCCGCTAGAGGTTTGCGCGGAACGGACAGGAGTACGTATGGGTCTGTTCACCAGCAAGGGACGTTCCACTTCTCGTTTTTTCACCAACGGCGCCAAGGCCCACAGCAGCACCGATGGTGTTGTCGGCAGTGTTGTGGGAATTTCGGGCCGCGGGCATGGCATCAGTGTGGCCTCTCGGCTTGCCCGTTGGGCGGGCCTTTCGCCCACAGCATCTGGCATCGAGCAACTCGAGAAAAGAGAGTTGCTGTACACGCTGGCAGTGACGCAGGATTCTGTTGATCCTGCAACGGGCCTGGGAACGGTTCGAGCATACTTCGGGTACGGTGCGCCCTGGCTTGCGGACGATTACATCATCCCGCAGGTGACCAATCAGACAGTCGTTGAGAACTTCAACGAAGAGCCTTACGGCGCTGTCGGCAGCAACACGGTCTTTGGAGATTCCAACATCCGCCTGGTCCACAATGTGCTGCCCCCCGCAGACATCGCGATTGCCAGCGACACGGGCAACGACCAGCAACAGCAGGAACGCTACCTCCGCACGGACTTGAACCAGATTGGAGAGTTCTTCGAGTTCCGCCCCAGGCAGCAGAATCCCAACTTCTCACGTTCCTCGGATCAAGTGACCTTCACCATCCGTGCCAACCAGACCGCCCAGTCGCAGGCGGATCAGTCGGGCCTTGACACTAACAACGTGCGTGTGTCACTCCAGTTCAATGGGCAGACCATCAGTTCGTTTACAGGACAGGCGCTGCGCAACTTGCTATTGGCCGGTGGCAATGGCACTTTGGGAACCGGGACATTCCTGATCAATGGACCCAACGGGCAGCAGTTTGATACGGTGCGCGTTGAGCAGATCGGTGCCTTTAATCTGCCTGGTTCGAGCGCGTTCGAGGTGGACGATGTCTCATTCCGTTTCCGCAATCCAGTCTTCGCTGGGCTGTTGAATGACAAGTACTTCGGCGCGGTCACGGTCTTGACGGGCCCGGTCGGTGCCTCGGTCACACTGCGTGACTTGAATGGCGACGACATTGTCCGCACTATTGCCGTGGGTCAGCCCAACGGCTCGGATGTGCTGCTCATCGATCAGAACGACGACGGTCGATGGGACTTCAATGATGGCATCGGCGCGATCACGTTTAATAACGTGGATGGACGTACTAGCTTCGCGATTTGGGGCGGAACAATCCAGGCAGCAGAGACTCAGTCGCCCAATGACGACTTCTTTGAAAGCGGGTTCGCTTTCCAGTTGGTGACGGATGTTGAGGCTGGTTTATCCCAAGAGTTCGAGCAGGCCAGATTCGGATACGCGTACAACGTCAACAATGGCCAGGACTTCCGAGTCTCTGGATTGCCCGCCGCTGCGGGCTCGGTGATCATCGGGTCGCCCTGGCTTCGCTCGGGGACGGATTACCTCAATCGCAATCCCTTCGATGGTGGGCCTCCGGGCAACGGGGTCTTCGCGGCCGACGACTTTATCGTCGAGCCCGATGACGACACGAGTTTCATTCGCGCCGACCAGGGCATCTTCGTGCCCAATGGTCAGTCGATCAATTCCCTGCTAATCCACGGCATCCTGCACGGTAACTCGCAGTTCACGGGTGCGGTCAACCGCATCAGCGTGAGTTATCTCGTCGGTTCGGTGACGGTGGCTGGCGATCTGGGCAGCCTCAACACCCAGTCCGACGCTGGTGCCTGGGCGATTGATCCCAACTTCGTCTTCACCAATCAGGTCCAGGTGGATCCGATCTATCGCACCGAGGGTGCCATCACGGTCGGGCGCTCGGTGGGCGAGATCGCCATCGGTGGGCGTGGCCAGGCGGATATCACGGTCATCGGTGATCTGAACTCGCCCATCACTCGTCCTGCTCGCGACGCGTTCAACTACACGGAGCGGGAGTACGTTTCGCCTTTCGCGACCACCACCGACATCCGTACCGTCATCCGCGACTTGCTCTACTCGGGCGGCGCAATGGAAGACCTGGCGGTCGATCCGACCAGCCTGACCAGAAACGGCAGTCAGCCAGCGCTCTTTGGCGGCGGCTTGCTTCGCAACGACACGCTGATGTCAGCAGAGTATTTGGGCAGCCTGAGCACCGCCGTGCGCGTGCGAGGCGATCTTTCGGGACGCAACACAATCCTTGGCGAAGACGTCGCGGACGTGTACTCGTTCAGTTGGGATGGCACCACCGACATCGTGATCCAGGGCGTGAATGATCGGGCAGGGCTTGGTGCGTATGTTCGCATTGTCGATGCACAAGGCCGGACGGTCGGTGCGCCCGAGTCGCCTGATCCTGAAACAGTCCAGGGCGATCCCAACAACCGTCAGCGTTTCACTTCCTCGCGCATTTCGGTCCGCCCCCGCAGCGGTCCTGGCTTGTACTACCTGGTTGTGACAGACCCGCAGGGTGTTGAGATCAACGCGACCCTGTCGCCATACTCCTTTGTTGTCTCAGGCCTTGCATCGACGACCTTTGGTTCCTATCGCTCGGGCGGCGGGACAGGATTTTCGACCAGCAACGGCGGACTGGCCAACGCCATCACGCTCCTCTCCGGTTCCTTTGGCGCGTTCCAGGTGGGCACTGGGTATGGTGACAGCACCGGTAACGACGCGTCGAGCACCGAAGTCTTCAATACCATTCTCGACGACGACAATGCTGCGTCATTCCATGGTGGCAATATCTCCATCGCCCGTGACCTATGGGCACTGATCGCAGGCAGTGATATCGGCACGCCCGGGCCTGATTATGTTGGCGGCATCATTCAGTTTGACGTGGGCGGGCGAGTGGGCCTGATCGCAACCGGCCTGAGCCCGCTCTACGGCAACGGTCCGCGCGCCTTCCTTGACGGCAGCGCCGGCTTGGGCGGTGCAGAAGGCGACGTGAACTTCCTCGTCCTGCGGGTTCGCGGCGGGGGCGTCGGAACCATCGACATCGGTGGCGGCGTCGGCATGGATCAGGATCCTGTTGGCACCGTGCGTCGGCAAGGGACCGGCACGGGATTTCGGCTTGAAACAGGCGACAACGTTCGCGGCATCGCGGGCGATATTGGCCTGATTCGCGTTGGTTTTCACGTCCTGGGGTCCAACATCGGCAACCGGCCATTTGATATCCGGACCAGTGACAACTCGACGATCGGCGCAATTCTTGTTTCGCAGGATGCGTACAACGATACCGATCCCCGATCGGGAATCTATGGCGGACCAATCGGACTGAATACAGGTCGCAACAGCGATGTGCGATTCATTGATACGCCCCAGATTGATCTGGTGAGTAGCGACGCGGGATTCCAGTTGTTCGCCGATCAGCCGCGTGAGTTCATCGACGACGGCGGTGCGAGATTCTCCGTGTCGATCGTGGGCGGTATCGGGAGCCCAATCGACTTAGTGCGCGTCGTGCCGGTTGACGGTGGCCAGGGTGTCGTCGTTTCCAACATCATCGCGGACCTGACCGGCGGACGGACGCTCCGCATTACCAGCACGGGCACATCGGGCTTGTCGGATCTGATTTCGATCGGCCGCATCATCGTGACGGGCGATGCAGCCTCGCGCATCGAGTTTGGCGGTACTTCGGAGATTGATGTCTATCGCATCGAGGTGACTGGCACGGTGCAGTCGATCACCAACACCACGCCCCGGGGCGATATTCTGTCGATTGACGCGGAAGGCCTGGACATTGTGGAGGTTGATGGCAACCTCGGGATCACGCAACTCGTGGCCTTTGGCCCGCAATCCATCGCGCCCTTCCCGGGCATCGATGGTGCCGGTCCCAACACAACTGTGGGCGGTCCGGTGGGAACGTCTCAGGGCGGGAACGGACAAGGGGCCGGTGGTCCCTTGATCGATCTTGCTGCCTATGGCGGTGGTGTCTATCGCCCGACTCAGAACGAAACACTGGGTGGTAACAGCGGATTCCTCGACGACCTGGGTAGCCCGCTGGATGGTCGGCTTGAGGGCGTGATTGTCCGCGGCGGTAACGTCTCGCGCATCGCCGCTAGGGGCGCGGTGCAGAACGTCATTCTGCAGGGCGACAACGCGATCCTGGGCGAAGTGCGCGTCAACAGCGATGCAATCACGCCGCTCGACCAGTTCGAGGGCCTGCTGGGTACGGTCTACGCCGCGAGAGTCGCGCTGGTTGATGTGGGCGATGGCATCGTGACGCGCCTTGATGGCAATCCGCTTGGTGTTGCGGGCGTTTTCGCGGAAGATGACATCGGAACCGTGACCGGCCCCGAGTCGGTGACGGTTCCTGGTTCTGGTCAGGGTGGCCCGAGTGTGAAGGCGACGCAGGTGAGCGGTGTCATCATCGCGGGCAACACTGTGATTGGCAATCAGGGTCCGATCGTGCTGCCCAACGGCTTCACGTACACCTTCCAAGAGGACGGGATTACCAGCCTGAACCTGCCGGGCGGGCGATATGTGGATGCGTATGTTGCAAGTGACACGCTCGATAGTTTCTGGACCAGTTTCAACTATGGAGAGGCGCGATTCTTCTATGGCGATCTGGGCCTGATTGACGTGTCCAATGCGGTGTTTACCCGCAACCGCATCAGTGTGCGCGATCTACTTGACTTCACCGGCACGGGCACCACGTTCGACGCTTCGCGCGTTCGAGTGGGTGGTTCGCTGGGCACCGTGACAGTCCAGGCCTTCTCCAACAGCACCCTGCTGGGCACGGGCCGCGACTTTGTCCCCACCGACATCCGCGTTCAGGAAGACATCGACCGGATCACGGTAACGAACGACGCGTCGGATGTAACGATCTCGGCGTTTGGTGACTTCACCGGTTCTTTCACAGCCCGCAACTTCATCCGCACCACGCTGAGCGTCAATGGGCGCATCACATCGGTGCAAAGCACACAGGACGTGCGCGGCAGTGACATTCAGGGCGGTCAACTCGACAGCCTGGTGATCGGTCGCAACCTCGCTTCATCCGCTGTGTCGATCTCGGGCGAGATTCGCACGATCACCATCGGCGATCGCGCAATCACCTCCGACATTCTTGTCAGCGGTCCGGATGGTCGCATCCAGACCATCACCGCTGTCAATGGTTTCCAGGGACGCATTCGTTCTTCCGGACCCATCAGCACGGTCACGGTGACAGCTGGCGACTTTGACGCGGAAGTTTCCACCACCGAACCCGACGGCGACTTCACGACCCTCACAGCGGCGCGCGATGTCATCGTCTCGGGATTCATCTCGGGCGGCTTTGGCACGATCACTGCGGGGCGCAACATCGGTTCACTCGCCAGGGCCGGCCAGGCTCTGGTCGTGCAGCGCAACATCACCACCGTCTCCGCACCAGCGGGCACGCTCTACAACGACCTCCGCGCGGGCGGGACCCTGGGAACTGTCACCCTGGGCGGTGCTGTCAACAAGCCTGGGAACGATCTGACGGGTCGCGGCTCGTTGGTGGGCTTCAACGGCATCACCAGCGTCGTCGTCACCAATGGCGACTTTGGCGGCAGTATCTTGAGTTATGGCAACGGCATTGGTTCTGTCACAATTACGAACGGATCGTTCCTGCCCGGAGGCACGATCGCGGCCTATCGCGGCAGCATCGCGTTGCTCAGGATCACGGGCGGCGACCTGTTCGGGAATGTGTACGCGGACGATGACATCACCAGCCTGGTGGTGAATGGTGCGGGCCAGCCCTTCGGCAACATCGGCATCGACAACGCGAAGACTCCCTTCACATTCGTGGATGGACGGCGCAACCAACTCCCGCAGAATGTCTCCGCACGCACCGGGTTTGACGGCGCTCTTATCCGCGCCGGACGAGATATCACCTCGATCACGGTCAGCGGCTCGGTCTTCGAGTCGGGCTTCCACGCCGGTCGCAACATCGTCAACATTGCCATCAGTGGCCGTATCGCCAACAACGAGGACTTTGGCAGCAAGGGCTCCTTCTTCGCGGCGGGCGATCAGATCACCCGCATCACCAGCGGTGTGAACTTTGCCGACACCATCTTCATCGCGGGCCTGACCAATCTGGGCAGCGACAATCGTCCTGGCGGCATCAACTCCAACGAGGACACCATCAAGTCGGGCAGCATCGGCACCATCATCTCGCCCGCCGGCGCATTCGGCGTGACGTTCGTCGCTGGTGTCGAAGCCGGCGCGGACGGCGTGTATGGCGACCTGCCGGGCACGTTCGGCAATGAGTCCGACGATGATGCGCTCGCCCTGGGCGTCTCCACGATCGGCACGCTCAACATCGGCGGATCGCTGGTCAACGCGCAGGTGATCGCGGACGTGATCCCACAGTCGGTCCTCAACGACAGCCGGTACAGCCTCAGGCGCGTGCCTGGCCAGTTGGCTGATTATGCACTCGACGCGGGTACAGGCTTCGCTGGCACGCAGTTCAGCGGCACACGCTCGGTTGTTGTCGGCTCAGCGACCTACACACTGAGTTTCACCGGACCTGGCGATGCGTTCTTCACGCTGGGTGTCCCTGGCGGCATCGTTTCCAACGGCATCGGTGCGCCAGACTTCACCGTGACGCTCCGCAATAGCGGACCAACCAGCAACTTCACAGTGACCAGCAGCACCGGAACGCTCGAGAACTTCCACCTCTGGACCAACAACAACGCCTCTGTGGGCGTGCTCACCGTCAATGGCCGGCTGATCGGAAACTCAACCCTGCTGATTGATGGTGGTGTCACCACGGTCACGGGTGGAACCACCGGCAACACGACCAATAGTCTCGTCCAGGTCTTCCGCCCTCGCATCGACATCGGTGGCGACGTGACGCGATTCGCGTTCACAGGCCTGACCGATGCCGCGGTCAATGCAAGGGCGGTCGGCACGCTCATAGTCACTGGTGACTTCGGCTCGGGCACCAACAGTGCCTCATTCCGTGCTCTTTCCCTGGGTGCGGTCACCATCAGCGGTGCGTTGCGCGGGCTGGTGAGCGCGGATCAGGGCATCACGGGCGTCTCGGTCACTGGCGTGGGCGAGCGGGCGATTATTCGCGCCGGTCGCACGCTTGGCCCAGTCACGTTCGGCGGCCAAGTGAGTCGTTCGACCATCAGTGCAGGTCGCGATATCGGCCTGGTCACCATCGGCGGCCAATTGTTTGACTCCTCGATCTCCGCAGGTGTTGATCTTGGGCGTGATGCCGCATTCGACGGCACTGGTGTCGATGCCGACACCCTGCGCTCCGGATCGATCGCTGGTGTGACAATCAACGGCGGATTCGCCGAGTCAGACATCACCGCTGGTTTCCTCCGTGGCGTGGACAGGTTCTTTGGCACCAACGACGACCGCATCGCGGGTGGACGGGGCTCGATCGGACCTGTCACGATCAACGGCACACAGACGGGCTCGACTCGCTCGACCGAGGCGTATCGCATCGCCAGCAACGGCACGGTCGGCGTGGTCACGCTCGCAGGGCAGGTGTTCACAGGCGTGCGCGGCAACTTCGCATTGCTCGTTCCCGACCTGGCCCCACGCAGCGTTCAGATTGAGAACCTGCGTGTTTCGACTGACAGTTTCATTCCCTCCGCAGTGGTTGAGTTCAACCAGCCGATTGACTTCAGTTCGTTGCCCGGGGCCCTAAGTGTTTCCGAAGTTCGCGGTGCGGGCGAAGTCGAAATCCGCCTGGTGCAGGGCCTTGACTACACGCTCAGCTACACCGAGACGAACAACTCGCTCGTCATTACCTTCGCACGCAGCGTGATCACCTCCAACCTGCCTGTGGTGCCAGGTCGCCCCGGTCCGGGCGTGTATCGCATCCGCCTCAACAGCGATGTCGCTCGCGGCCGCCTGCAGGATGTCGGATTCGATGGCAACGGTGACGGCATCGCTGCCGCACAGGATGACTTCGTGGGCGGCGTGGTGGTTGGCGATGCTGGCGACAAACTCGTTGCAGAGTCCATCAACCTCAACAACAGTCGCTATGACTTCTACGCCCCCAGCAACCTCAACTTCATCCTTGATAATGCGGATGCGCCCGACAACCTCCCCGAGGCCAACCGAAGCGTCACTGTCGACGGCCTCATTGGCGACCACCCCGATAACGACACGACCAACTTCCGCCTTGGTGGCGATGTCGATCTCTATTCAATCACGCTTCAGGCAGGACAGATCCTCCGGATTTCACCCCTGACGGGTGGTGCATCGTCCGCGACCTTCCGCGTGCTGAACCCCGATGGCTCTGCGGTGGATCAGTTGAACGTCCAGCCCAACACAGTTGCGCTGCCCGTGCCCGACATCGACCAACCTTTCTCGAGTAGCGCCGAGCAGGCCTACTTGATCAAGTCCACAGCCACCTACATCATCGCGGTCGGTGTGACAACCAACATCGCCAACGCCGGAGTCATCAACAATCCCATCCAGACCCGGCCAGGCACGGTCGGTGGATACACCTTCACCGTCGAAATCTTCGACGACGGCGACAGTGGTTTCACTTCCTCTTCGACTGCGGGCGACGGCAACACCTTGGTGCCCGCGCCCTTGCCCATCGACTTCGCCGGTAACGATCAGGTTTTCGGCACTCCCGACGACCTGAGCACGATCCTGGTTTCCAATTACACCTTCACGCTGCTCCGCGGGCTCGATGGCGCTCCAAACACTGGCGACGACATAGTGAC
>CAYRPC010000021.1:0-31308 GCA_964425995.1 uncultured Phycisphaeraceae bacterium | reverse complement strand
CTGTTGGTCGGGCTGTTGGTCGGGCTGGGGGTGGCGGCGCGAGCGGTTGGGGATGTGCGAGCGGCATCCGCATCTCGCGGGGCGGGCGCAGCAGGGAACAACAGGAATGGATCGTTCTCATCCACCGGCACGGCACAGCAACATACACCAGGGGCGGGCGCTTTCCAGCGAAATCGCGCACGCTCCGCGTGCCAACCGGCAATCCGGCTTTGTATTGTTCGGTCTGTGAGGGCGTTGGTTCTGATATCTCGTTCTGATATCCTGAGTCGGATAGAGGGGATGTGCGGGTTCGTGGTGATGAATGATCCTTACAGATACCGTTCGGGCTGGATTCGTGTGCAGACGCTGGGTGTTTTTGGGCGATGGTTGGTGGCACAAACTTCTGATCGCGTTGCTTGTCGTCTGGTATGACTTGCTAGGCCGGTTGCTTCGTACACCTTCCCGCATGCACACCCCCAATGTCGCCACTCCGAGCGCTCCCCAAGAGAGTGTGGCTGCGCCGTCAAAGATGACGACGGTGACTTCGACTGTGCCAAGCGGCGCGTGGGGCGAACTTGACTGTGTAGATGTCGGAGTGCTCGCCCAGCAGGCGCGGGCATTTTCCAAGACTGGCAAACTGCCGGGGTATCGTGCGGGATCGTCCTCGACGGGCGACTTGTTCAGTTTTCACGGGTTTGGGGAGCCCTGGGACCATGAAGTCCGGGCGATCGCAGATTCTGGACTGGGCGGCTCGGGATCGGGCGGACAATCCCAAGGCGGGCGATGTCGGGTGCGATTTGTGGCCCGGGTGCTGCGCAAGGGGCCGATGATTTTCGCTGCCATCAGCGTCTTCTCGATCTGGCCCGGGGCGTGGCTGACTGACTCGATGCTGAAGGCGTACTTCCCGAGTTACTCGTGGAACACATACCTGTGGTACTTGCCCCTCACGGTGCTGCCCTTGCCTTGGATGGCGTGGCGGATGTGGACGCGTTCACGAGCGGCGGCGTATTCGCACGCGCAGGACAAGATCGCGATGTTGCGCGAGGCAAAGGGCTGAGTTGGCGTGCTGCGGAACAACCTGAACAAGCGTTATCAGAAAAGAATGGGCACCATGTCATCGCCTCGCCATCATTGATGCATCGCGCGGTTCAGGAGTCTGGCGTCGGTTGGTCCTTGGGGGCCAGCGTCTGCTCGCTGATCGCTTCGTAGCAACTGGCGAGCAGGCCCACCAGTGGGAACTGTGCCTGGCCGGTCCAAGGACTCTGGCCCAGGCGGCGCAGCAGGGCGTTGGAGACTTCGGGCTTGCTCAGCGACAGGTCAAGGTCCTTGGCGCTCGAACCCATTGACCAGTAGTTTGCAATACTGTCGAGCAGCGGTGTGTTGGGTACTTCTGATGCGCCCGCTACGCGCTGCTGGTAGATCGGCGTGACGCCCAGTGCGGCACCGACAACGGCGCGGCGCTGACGCAGACGATCAACCAGGTCGGCGGGATCCAGCCCGCGCAGCGTGAAGATCAGGAACGGGTCTTCAGTCAGGCGCGAGGCGAGCAGGTATCCGGTGCAGACAGCGTGCTTGCACCAGGGGGCGATTGCGGTGCGAGTGGGATCACCGGCGCGTTCGCGGCCGACGGCGGCGAGGGCCTCGGCGTGTCCACAGTTGCACTTGGCGACAATGTCGGAGGATTGCGTCGGCACCAGGCGCAGGCCAAGGGGGGAAAAGACATCTTCGATGTTGGAAGGAAGTTCGCCAGCCAGCAACTTGGCGGCGTAAATCGCGCCTTCGGACATCGCGGCGACGGCCTTGTCCCAGTGCTCGGGCGTGAAGGGTTGGATGCTGAGGGTGGTCGTATAGGGCTTGAAAGCGCGACCCTGGATTGTTGATTCGATCTTCCCGGCGGCAAAGGCGAATCGCTTGGTCTGGCCTTCGCGGGCGTACTCCTGGCCTTCGAGCAGCGTGTGGCCATCGGTTGCCTGCTCCATGAGGCGGAGCCATCGCTGAGAGGTCCAGGATGTGGTGGCAATCGGATCGGAGACGGGGATGCGCACACCACCTCGGACCTTGCGCGGATTCACAGCGGGCAGCACGGGGCGGGCTTCCTGACGCGGACGCATCGGCTGGTAGCGCGGAGGAGGCGGGGCCATGGGCGGCAAGTGCCTGGGCCGGCCAGCGCGGGGATCGCCTGATGCATCGGCCGCAGCGTTGGCCGCGGCGTTGGTCATGGGCTGGGCCTTGGGGGGACGGGATGGAGAGTCAGAGTCTGCCAAGCGCGCATTCTATGGCGAGCGCGTCGAGAAGAATGTGTTTTTCAAGAACTTCGCGCCAGGATGCGCGATGAGGAAAGCGGGGCTTTCCATGGTCCGTTCATGGTGACTTGGTGCTTGTCTAGAAGAACTTATATGGTAGAACTTGTATGGAAAAACTGGTTGCCAGACTATTCGGCCTTGAGCGGAGGCGTGAACTCGACAAGTGCTCGGTTGCCGATGGCGAAGTACTTGATCTCGACGCGCCGGCTGACTCGGAAAAGCAGTCGCATGCTTGCTTCGGGCCGGCTTCGGCTCATGGTGCCGTAGAAGTCGATTTCGGTGAGCGTTGTCAGCGGCGCGGACGGAGTGTAGCGAACCTTGTAGAAGGTCTCGTCGTCATACACCAAGCCAACGGGTGTATAGCGCTGACCATTCACGTCGATGAGCGTGACTGACTCGGTGCGTGCGGCGCTCTGGATGCGGGGATTGAGGAAGGTGAACGGGCTGGTGCCACCCACTTCGATCCCGACCAACGAGACATCGGAGTCGACGAGAAACTGGCCAATGCGGAGTTTGCGGTCCACACCCCCCATCTCGGTGACTTCACGCTTGGTGAACGTCACGTCGCCTGAGACGAAGAAGTTCTTGTCGTTGATCTCTGCGCCGCGCTGGAGGCCCAACTGGATGGTGAAGCCGATGGCGTTGCCCACGCGCACGCCTTCTGGAACCGACTGACCCGTGATCGGGGAGACGGGCTGCGCGGTTGAGGTGTCGAGGTCGGTGTTGGCGGCAACGGCGATGGTGGGCTTGAGTATCTCACCAGTAAGCAGTGCAGCGCCGAGCGTTGGAATGGTCAGGTCGCGTTCCATCGCGGTCTTGAAGGTGCCTAGCGCCTTGGTGGTTGAGTCGATGGGAGCGCGAGTGCCCCGAACATAAAGAGCGATAGGTTCAAAGCCAGGAGCGACGGGGAATTCGAACATCATGGGGGCGGTCGCGCCGCCACCCACGCTGGAGATGAAAGTGTCGCGGGCATCGAATCGCCAACGACCGAAGACTGGTGATGCGCCGTCGGCCTGGGAGGTGACCGCAACGGGGAAGACCGTCTGTCGCTCGCCCGACTGAGCGTTCTCGATAATCATCCGCACCTGTCCGTTGCCAAGGACGATCTTGCCGCTGCTCTCTCCGCCGGTTGAATTGAACTGAACGACGATCGCCTCGATGCGAGAGGCAGGGTCCAACGGCTTGCCATCGATGTTCTCAACCGTCTGGATGGAAGGATTGATGATGTCCTTGAGCAGATCGGGAAGTTTGGTGCCCTCGCCACCGATGGTGACGCGCCCGAGCAGGCTGAAGTCCTTTGACTTGATGGTGTTTCGGGCCTTGGATTCGTAGGTGAGGCCCATGGCGTAGCCAGCCTCGTGGAAGTCTGGATGCCAGCGAGCGAGCGGATCGCTGGTGCGCAAGGCTCGCTCTGAAAGACCCGAGTAGAGACCTGCGACGATTGAATCAACCGGTACCCACAGACCACCTTTGTGAGTGATGCTGCCATTGGCTGCGGACTCGACGGCCTTGACCTCAAAGGGGCCTGGCACGAAGCGGAAGAAACTGACGGAAAGCGCGAAGATGCCAGTGGCGATAACGGAAGCGATCAGGCCGCAGACGCTGGCGCCGGCATAGTTGGCAGCGGTCGAGACGATGATGTTGCGTGCGAGGATCTGGTCCATCACCAGACGCAGGAGGACAAGCGAGATGGCGAAGGGCGCGGCCAGGGCGAGGCCCCAGGCGACGCCTTCGAGTGCGCTCATGATGCCGCGCTGGGGAGAGGCGTTGACCAAGGTATTGCCAAGGGGCTCCCAAACAGCGAAGGCGATGGCACCGGCAACGATGGTGCAGGCCATATGGATCAGCGCGCTGTAGAAGCCGCGGTTGGCCCAGATGAAGGCCAGGAGCAGGACCATGAGGATGGTGAGGGCGCTGAAGATCATGGGTGACTCGATGGAAGGGCGAAGCAGGAAAACAAGGGTGGGAACGAGTGACTACTTCTTGGTGACTACTTCTTGGCGGCTGCGGGGGCTGGGGCAGAGGCGGGGGCGGTTGCAGCAACGGGAGCGCCGCCAGCCGGAGCCTCGGTGGTGACGCGGATGACTTCTTCGACGCTGGTGATGCCGTCGACGGCCTTGCGCAGCGCAGCTTGCTGGAGCATGGGCACCTTGCGCTTGCGGAGTTCGAGTTTGAGGCCGTTCCAGTCACCGGCCTTGATCATCTGGCGATCGCCATCGGTGAGGGTGATGACTTCAAAGACACCTTCCTGGCCGAAGTAGCCGCCGCCGTCGCAGGCGGGGCAGGTCTGGACCTTGTCCTTGACCATGACCTGTCCGCCCTTCTTGAAGAGTTGCTTGACACCGCCCTCGGGCAGGCCCAGTTTCTTGAGCATGTCTGGTGTGGGGACGTATCCAGCCTTGCAGTTGTTGCAGAGTTTACGGATAAGTTTCTGGCTGACGACGCCGCGCAGGCCCTTGGCGGCAAGGTCGGCCTCGCCCACAAGTTTGACCCACCCTTGCACGGCTTGGATGGCGCTGTCGGCCTTGACGCCGACATACAGGCGGCAGCGTTCCAGATCGGCCTTGGCGGCCTCCTTGGCGGTATTGGCATCGGGCAGTTCGGCAACACCCAGTACGTCGGGGTCGCGGCGCAGCAGCGAACGGACGGTGGTGCTGTACTCGGGGCCTTCGGCGTATTGATCGAACTTGTTCTGCTTGACACCTTCGAGGGTTGCCTGGGGATCGAGTTCGATGGTCTGCACGTTGTTGGTATAGGCATCGTGCATGCGCACGATGGTGTAGAAGGTTGTGGTGCGACCACTGTCGGCGGGCGCGGCGAGCAGGACGATGCCGCCATTGTCCTTGACCAATGCTTCGATCTCGGCCTTTTGTGCGTCGAGCAGGCCCATTTCGGCAGGGCCTCGAACGACGGCCTTGTCCGGATCGATCATGAGCATGAGGCGCATGCCAGCCTGCACCCCTTGGCTGGTGACGCGGAGTTTGCGCTTGAGTTCGTCTTTTTCAATGGTGACTTCGGCCTGAATCTTCTTGCGACGTTCGGCAAGGTCCAACTTGGCGGCGCTCTTCCAGAAGTCCATGACCTTGACGGCATCGGGGCCGGTGATCGCGTCGCCCATGGAGGCGATTCCATCGACGAGGAACTGCGGGCGGTACGAGTTGTCCTTGCCGGTTGGCACGAGTTCAACCTGTGTGGCGCGAGAGATGAGCATTTTCTGGAGCAGCGCTTCGCTCGCGACGCGAGCGGCAAACTCGGGCGATTCGACATCGGGCACCGTCACCAGACTCTTATCCGGGCTCTTGATGGCGTACTCCACCTTGCCTGCGAGGGCGGCGGCTGCCTTCTTCTTTTTCTTATCATTGCGATCGTCGCTTGGCTTGATGATCGACTCTATGAAGTTGATGCGGAACTTCTCAGGGACGCGCTCATCTTTGTTGTGGATGCTGATGAAGACCAGGATGTCCACCAGCAGGGCCACGGCAAGCAGAGCAAAGCCGATGACGAACGCCAACTCGCTCTTCATTGGCATGGCAAAAGCCAGCAGGAACGCAACGAAGGCCACACACAGGTGGACGGTGTTGAACTTCTCGCGGGGGAGGGTGAAGCGCTGGGCGTGCTTGTCGAGGATGCTGGACACATACCAGCCCCAGAGGGCCAGGGGCACCAGCATCAGGAGGGCCTTCCACCAGGCAACCAGCGTCAAGGATTCGCCCTGCTTGACGGCCAATGTCAAGACAGAGGTCAATGCAGAGTTGGGGGAGGGGCTGAAGGCAGTTGTGCCAACAAGACCGGCGGTGCTCTCGAACATGCTTTGCACTGGCTGGGCCTTTCGGAGAGGAGACCAAACAGACAATGATGGATCAACGCCCCTTGCGACGACAGGGTGCGGCGACCACCATCTGATACCCCCAACCTTCCCGGGTGGTTCCCCAGGATTCTGGCCTCACAGCCAAAACAACCATGAAAACCTCCACGGGACTCGAAAGTCGGACGGGGCGGGGGGTGAAGGGGCACACAGTAGGATCAAAGTTGGCGGTTGGGATGCTTGCAGGGCTGAAACCGCGATCCGAACACACCCCAGGATTGGCGGAAGGTGGCATCGTCCGAGTCAGGACTGGAAGCGCGAACAAGCCAGCGCTATCCTAGGTAATCGGAGTCCACCGACACGGACGGGCGTTGGCACAAGCCAACACCCCGAGGGTCGGTGATGGGTGGATTGTCCCTCGTCTTCTTGTTGCGGCCGGGACGCCGTCCTTACTCCTGTCGGAGCGTGACCTACCTCTTTGGGAGGGGTTGCCGTTGTCCGACTCGTGCCGCGGCTTGCCTCCTCGTCGTGCTTCTTGTAGCACGCCTTGGGCCCAGGTCAACCGCGAGTGGTTGCTTGTGTGGTCCTGCTGAGGGTGGACAAAACGTCCCCATCGGCCTGGTGTAAGGAGGATGGCGTTCACGCTGTATAGATGATCGACCTTTGACTGGCTGTTGACTGGCAGTTCGAGCGGCCCTGGAAAGCATCAAAAGGGTGATGGTGTAATGGTAGCACAGCAGATTTTGGTTCTGCTTGTCTAGGTTCGAATCCTAGTCGCCCTGCTTCTTTGCTACGCCGCTCTAGTTTTATTCCCGCTCAATCGATCGCATCGCGTGGACTGTGCCAATTGAGATATGGCAAGTCAAGTTTCGACTACATCTTCTGGCAGCACTTCTGGAAGCGCAAGCAGCACCGCGGTCATCCTGGGCGCGGGCAAGGGCACGCGCATGCGCAGCGACCTGCCCAAGGTGGTGTTTCCTATCGGCGATCGACCGATGGTGTGCGCGGTAGTGGATGCATGCCTGGCAGCGGGATGCACACGGATTGTGGCGATCGTGGGGCATCGCCAGGAATTGGTGCGAGATGCGTTGAAGGAGTATGCCCAGAAGCGGCAAGTCGAGTTTGCGGTGCAGGACCAGCAATTGGGCACGGGGCATGCTGTCTCGTGTGCCGCGCCGCTGTTTGCGAAGGAAACTGCCCAGGCGGGCCATCGCGTCTTCGTGCTGTGCGGGGATGGGCCACTGATTCGGGCGAGCACACTGCGCGCTGTTGCGGATCGGCATGGGAGCACGGGCGCAACCGCAACGCTCGCGACGAGCATCATCGACGATCCCAACGGGTATGGACGGATCGATCGCGATGGGTCGGGCAGGTTTATCTCGATCGTTGAGCAGAAGAACTGCACGCCCGAGCAACTCAAAATCCGCGAAGTCAATCCGAGTTACTACTGCTTTGATGCACAGGCGTTGTTTGCGGCCCTGCCCAAGGTGACGCGCAACCATCTGACCAACGAGTATTACCTGACGGACGTGCTCACGCTGATGATCGCGGCGGGCAAGCGGGTTGAGGTGCTTGACGCCGTGCCTCCCGAGGACGTGCTGAGCATCAACACGCCCGAGGACCTGGCAATGGTGGATGCGATTTACAGGAAGCGAGTGAGGGAGTAAAAAGTGTGGGGAGCACTGGGGGTCGGATGACTCCATCGCGTTCACGAAATTCAAGATGTCCGCTTTTGGTTGTTCGTTTTGGGTTGTCAGTTGTGAGGTGTGTATGGCAAACGGCTCGCTCTATACCGGCCTGAAAGTCTTTGCGGGGCGCAACTCAATTGAGTTGGCCAAGCGGGTCTGCATGCCCATGAGCATCGACCTTGGCCTGGCTCGGACGATTCCGTTTCCGGATGGAGAGTTGATCGTCAAACTCGACGAGGACGTGCGTGGACGCGACTGCTACGTGGTCATCAGCACGGGCGAGCCCGTCAACGACAACATCATGGAGATGCTCATCTTCATCGACTGCCTTCGCAGGGCCAGCGCGGGGCGAGTGAGCATCGTCATTCCATACTTTGGATATGGGCGTCAGGATCGCAAGGACGAGGGGCGCGTGCCTATCACCGCAAAACTCGTCGCCAACATCATGACCAGCGCGGGCGCGGATCGTGTGCTGGCCATCGACCTGCACGCGGCTCAGATTCAGGGCTTTTTCGATCTTCCCGTGGACCATCTTTCCGCGACACCCGTCTTTGTCGAGTACTTCCAGAAGCACAAGGCCCAAATGCCCAACCTGTGCCTCGTCAGTCCCGACGTGGGCAATGTGAAAGTTGCAGAGAGCATGGCGAACCTGCTGGGGGGCGACCTTGCAATCATCAACAAACGCCGCACTTCGGGCAGCCTTGTGAGCATGGGCCACATCATTGGCGACGTCGAGGGGAAGACCGTCCTGATGTTTGACGACATGATCTCGACGGCGGGCACCGTGTGCGAGGCGGCGAAACTCGTGAAGGACAAGGGCGCGCGCGAGGTGATCGCGGCGGCAACCCATGGTCTGTTTGTCGGGAGCGCGGTGGATCGCCTGATGGCCAGTGCGATCAGCCGGATCATCGTGACAGACACCGTGCCACTGCTGCCTCGGTGCAAGCCCCTGGAGGACAGGATCGTCCAACTGTCTGTGGGCCAACTTGTGGGCGAGGCCATCGTCCGTATCCACAACAACCAGAGCGTGAGCGCGCTCTTCAACAAGACAGCGGGGGTGAAGCGATAGTGACAATCAAGCACAGCGAGATAAACGCGGAGTCGGGGTGTGCCCGACTTTCGCTCAAGACCACGAAGTAGTTCACTTCAGATTCAAGCCTTGAGTTTTTCGACTAACTTTCGAGATAGAGGAGTTCATCATGCACGAGAAAGCCCCACTTCTGACCGCCAAGCACCGTGAGCGACTGGGCTCGCGATATTCCCGCCGCTATCGCGACAAGGGCGAACTGCCCGGCGTCGTCTATGGCCGCGGCAAGGACCCCGTCTCGGTTCTGCTCAACGCTGAGGAGGCGATCAAGCACATCACCAAGGGCGAGAAGGTCTTCCGCCTGGACTTTCCTGGCCATAAGGACATCGACGAGGGCCAGATGGTGCTGGTTCGTGACCTTCAGTTTGACTATTTGGGCACCAACATCGTTCACGTGGACATGACGCGAGTGTCGCTCACCGACCGCGTGCGCACCAAGGTGGCGATCCACCTGCTGGGCGAGGCCAAGGGCCTCAAGCAGGCCGGCGCGATCCTGATGCATCCCAACGCCACGCTCGAGGTCGAGTGTGCTGTCAGTGAGATTCCCGAGTTTATCGAAGTCCGCATCGAAGACCTCGATGTCGGGCACGGCATCACCGCCGCAGAAGTCGTCTGGCCTTCGGACAACTTCAAACTCTTGACCGACAAGCACGCGATGGTCGCCCAGATCGTGATCCAGGTCGAAGAGAAGGTTGCCGAAGCAGCGGTCGTTGACGCGGCTGCTGGTCCGGAAGTTCTCACGGCCAAGAAGCCCGCCGAAGGCGAAGCCGCCGCCGGCGCAAAGGGCGCGGCTGGTGCGAAGGGAGCCGCCCCCGCGAAGGATGCGAAGGCTGCTGGCGGAGCCAAGCCTGCTGCTGGCGCGAAGCCCGCAGCGGGAGGAGCAGCGAAGAAGTGAAGACGCGAGGCACTGGGTACGTTGCACTGCTCATGGGCAAAAGCACAACGCGACACCGTCGCCGACTTGCTTCGCTTCATGGGCCATTGCCGGTGCCCAGTGCTTACCACTTAGTGAATCCCATGAAACTCATCGTCGGCCTTGGCAATCCCGGTTCGCAATACACCATGACCCGCCACAACGCGGGCTTCATGGTCGTGGACCGGCTGATTGCCAGGTACGCCGCTGGATCTGGTGGGCATGCGGTCGCCAAGGGGCGCTTCCAGGCGACGACGGTTGAAACGACCATCGCCGGCCAGAAGACGCTCCTGTTGAAACCCACGACCTTCATGAATCGCAGTGGCCAGAGCGTTGCCGAGGCGCTGCGATTCTTCAAGGCGGAGCCGACGCAGGACCTGCTCGTCATCGTTGACGAGTTGTACCTGCCAACGGGCATCATCCGCATGAAGCCCAGTGGCGGCACAGCGGGCCACAACGGCCTGGCAAGCATTCAGCAATTGCTGGGGGCCGACCAGTACCCGAGGCTTCGCGTCGGGGTCGGATTGCTTCCAAACGGCGGCAAGCCTTCCTTCATGGATCAGGCCGACTTTGTGCTCGGTCGCTTCGGCGACGAAGAACAAGCCCTGCTGGAGCAGGCCATCAAGAAGAGCATGGAAGCGTGCGAAGTGTTTGTATCAAAAGGCCCGGCCCATGCGATGAACTTCGCCAACGCCGGGGAAAAGCAAGAGAAGAAACCCAAGAGCGAGGATGCCAAGGCTTTGATCAAAGAGGAAAACCGAGAACCGAAAAAGAAAGATGGAGAGAACGCGGCTTGATGGACTAGGCCTTGTGCCGCCCCCCGCAACCCGCCCTGCCCCCCCGCCTCACTTTCTCTCGCTCTCTCATTCATTCTCTATCTGCTCTGCGTTCAACTGACTTTGATATCCGCTCAGAAAAAGGAAAGTCCTATGTCCATCAAGCGTGAGTACAACTACGAGATCATGTTCCTCATTGGCCAGAACCAGTCTGGCGACCTCGCCGTTGTCATCGACCACATCAAGGAAATCATCTCCCGCGGTCATGGTGAGATTCTGGCGATGAAGAAGTGGGACGATCGTCGCCTTGCCTATGAAATCGGCGGGCAGAAGCGCGGCCTCTACATCCTCTGCTACGCCCGCTGCCCGGGCGCCGACATGTCGCACATCGAGCGCGACTGCAACTTGTCGGAAAAGATTCTTCGCACCCTCATCATCCGCATCGACCATCTCTCGACCGAGGAACTCAAGGCCCTCGATGCCACGGCGGACCTGCACGCCGAGGCCAAACTCCGTGCGGATCGCAGCAAGGAAGCACCGGTCGCGGAACCAACCGAGCCAGTTGCCGCAGCGGAGTAATGAACGCGTAGCAGACCCGGAGCGTCGGTGTCGAGGCCTCGGGGCAGGATCAAACCGGACAAGTGTATTGAAATCAAGATTCTGTGAAACGGTGACGAAAGTCACCGTTTTTTCTTTTCGGCATACTTCGTGTCATTTCTGCGACATCTGGCGGACCATGCGCTCACGCTTGGACTCCATGCGCGGCAATCCAGCGGACCCCGTGCCGACGTTTGGGGTTCGTATGCTCTTGGGTGCCCGCACTCCCCCACGATCAGAGCCCCCACTTCTCCGCCGCGCAGTTCATCACCGCCGACATTCCACCCCTTGGCGGCATCATCAAGCAGCGCCCCGAGGACTTTCTCGTCGATGAGCAGCCGCAGTATCAGCCCTGCGGCGAGGGGGAGCACATCTACATGCTGGTGCAGAAGCGCGGGCTCTCGACGATGCACATGCTGGGCATCCTTGCCGAGCACTTCAAGGTGCGGCGCAGCAACCTGGGTTATGCTGGCCTCAAGGACAAGCAAGCCATCACGCGCCAGGTGATTTCACTACACGCGCCGGGGAAAAAAATCGAAGACTTCCCGATGCTCGAGCACGAGCAGATCGCGATCCTCTGGGCCGACTACCACACCAACAAACTGCGCCAGGGGCACCTGCGGGGTAATCGCTTCTCGATACGTATCCGCAACGTCGATCCCATGCGCGTCCGCGATGCGCAGCGAGTGCTGTCGCGGCTGCAAGTGATTGGCGTGCCCAATCGCATCGGCGAGCAGCGCTTCGGGATGCTCGCCAACAACCACATCATCGGGCGATGCATCATCACGGGCGACTATGACGGCGCGGTGCGGACGCTCTTGGGCAAGAACTCGTTCCGCCCTGAATTGAACGCCGAGGCCCGCGAGCTCTTTGAGCAGGGCAAGTTCGATGAGGCCATCCGCCACTACCCGATGCAGGCCACGATCGAGACTCGCGTGCTGCGCAGCCTCGCCGATGGCAAGGACGCGCGACGCGCCATCACGAGCCTCGACGAGATCGCGATCCGCTTCTATCTCTCCGCGTTCCAGAGCGCGGTCTTCAACGCGGTGCTGGATCGCCGGCTTGATGAGCCTGAGCACGAATCGCACGATCAATCCCCGCAGCGAGCCACTTCGCTACCATCAATAGCCAAAACACCGGCAGGCAATACGCTGGCAGGTACCTGGCTGGGCAAATTGCGTGATGGGGACATCGCCTTCAAGCACGAGAACGGCGCGGTCTTCGCCGTGGATGCAGCGACGCTCGCCGAGCCCGACCTTGCACAGCGTCTTGCCACGTTTGACATCAGCCCCAGTGGCCCGATGTGGGGTAGTTCTCTGCTGCGTGGTGCCGCGGGCTTTGCGACCGACACCACCGAACTTGCGTGTCTTCACGCAGCGGGCGTGAGGCTCGAACAACTCGCGGCATTCGACAAGGCGTGCCCCTGGCCGCTCGAAGGGAAGCGCCGCGCTCTGCGCGTTCCGCTGATTGACCCTGAAGTCGAGGGCGGCATCGACGAGCACGGAACCTTTGTCCGCTGCGCGTTTGAACTACCTCGAGGCAGTTTCGCCACGGTCGCGATGCGTGAAGTCATGAAGGATGCGCTAGCCGAGGATGATGAGGATGAACCTCGGGCGTGATCAGACAAGATGAAGCTAGACCGATCGAGTCGATGAGGCGTCATGATGGCTGGGACCATGGCACCGACCATGGCTGTGCGCAGTCGATACCACGACTCAATTTTGAGCAATGGTCAGACTGAGCGTCGCGACCGGCGAGCCCGCAGGCCAGCCATCCCCAGCACCAGCACCACAACGACACCGGACGTTGGGATCAACTGCCCGGAGATGCCAAACGCCACATCATTGAAGCTCGATTCAAAGAATGTTTGCCCGCTGAGCATGATCTGTGGTTGTGCAGGTTGCTCACTCAGCAATTGCAATCCCGCGACGGACCAAGAACCGTTCTGCCCGTTGAAGATGCCGTCATCGCTGATGATCTGGGGATTGATCATCGACCAGTTCAAGTAAAAGAAGCCCGAGCCCAGGAGGTTCCAGGTGCCGACAATTCCAGCTTCGAATCTGTCGCCATCAAAGTCGGTGATCACCAACGTACCAACCGATGACCCGGTGTCCACGCCCGTGCGCACGAATGTCGTCGTGAAGACGATGTCCGCGGGACCAGGCAGGCTGGTGAATCCCGCACCGAAGTCGGCGTTGCCGACTGAAACGATGGCGCGATCGAAGTTTCCAACCGTTCGCAGCAAAGGTTGATCGACCGCGCGACCAGTGAACACCCCGTTGTTCGCATCGGTTGCGACATAGCTCGCCTTCAGCGAGTCATTCGAGAAGGAAAGCAGAGCGTCGGCTGCGCTGGCATGACCAGCGCAGCAACTGGCAATGACGATCAACCCGAACCGCTTGTCACTCTTCGGCACATCATCGTCCTGCTCCCGTCCGTTGAGCAACCATCAGCGTGCAAATCGATCAGATCGAAGTTGGTCTTCACAAGTCGATCGAAGACCTCGAAAAAAAAGGACGACACTTTTCAGTGTCGCCCTTGACAAGACTGTTTCTGATCAAACGTCGCTTAGCGGCGACGGCGAGCGGCAGCGAGACCACCCAGGCCCATCAGCGCCAGAGCACCTGGGGTTGGAATGATCTGGCCGGAGATGCCGACCGCGCGATTGGCGTAACTCGTGTTGAAGAAGTTGGTGCCTCCACCAACGACGAGATTCACGATCGCGCCTTCGAGGAAGTCGGCGGGCAGGGGCACGCCGAAGCTGCCGGTGTACCCGTTGAACAGGCCGTCGTTGCTGGTGAAACTGATGTTGCTGAGCGAGCCGGAGAAGACGGGGGCGATTTCGCTCCAGCCTTCGGTCTGGGGTGTCCCGGGATTGTTCACGCCGTTGATGGTTGCGGTGAACACATCACCATCGACATCGACAATAGTGATTGAACCAAAACCATCGGCGGTGGAGGCCGAAGTCTTGGTGATCGACATGCTGGTGAAAATGTCAGCCGCGTTCAGGTCTGAAACGAAGCCGTTGGGGAAGTCAGCGGTGCCAACAGCGGGCACAATGCGCTGAAAGAAACCACCCGTGGTCAGTGACTGGGTGTTGGCTGCAGCAGCAGAAAAGGTACCGGTCGTAGCGGTCGAGGCCACGTACGAACCAGAAAGGCTGTCGTACGAGAACGACGCGAGAACGTCTTGGGCCGAAGCGCTCGAAGCGCCAGCGGCCAAGGCCATCAAGCCTGCAAGAACAACTGTGGAACGCATGATATCTCTCCTCCGTTTGTACGCTGCGGTCTCTAGTCGCAACGTGGTCTTGTCTTACTCCTGCCAAAGCAGGGTGTCTCTTGATTGAGTATAACCTAAACGCGAGGGGTACTCAAGCGCAAAGCGCGCAGTTTTTACAGGTCCTTGCCAGTCTTTGCGGACTTTGAATAGAAACGGCTACTAAGCACTCTGGAAAGGGATCGTTTGACTCAGCACCTCGGATCAATGCATCTCCGGAGCCTCGCCCCCCAATCATCACCCTACCCCACCTATCTCCACTCACCACCTCCATTCTGTGATGTGCAGAAGGTGTCGCTAGATTGTTCTCTTCAAGCAGGTTTTTGTTGTTGTCTACTTGTAGTGACTATTGCACCAAGCAGCGGGGTTGCATGCCGCGATTGTAATCAGAATGATGCGCACGGTCATGCACATGTTGTTGTGCCGCAGATTTTGGCTTCTTTCTGGATCAAATCAACAAGCCCCCAGGTCTAAACCCAGGGGCTTGCAATGAACCTTGAAAGGGATCGAAGGGATCGAAGGGATCGAAGGGATCGAAGCGATCAAAGAGAGCAAGGCGATCGGAACAAGCAGATCAGCGGCGGCGACGGCCGGATGCAGCCGCCAGACCCATCATCGCCAGGGCGACAGTGCCGGGGGTGGGAAGAATCTGACCTGAGATACCTGTCGGGCGACCAACATAGTTGGTATTGAAGAAACCCGAGGTACTGAGGACCAGAGATACCGATGCGCCAGTGAGGTTGGCGGTGTTGAAGTTGGTAGACCAGCCACCAGCATACCCGTTGAACGTGCCATCCTGGGCGCCGTTGTCGATGAACGTGGGATTAACCATCGAAGCATTGAAATTGACACCCACCTGCGTGCGAATCCAGATACCACTGAGGCCAGTCGTGAACTGATCGCCATCGATGTCGGTAATGGTCAATTGACCAACGCCTAGGGCAGTGACCGCGCTGGTCACGGTGACGTTGACAGTCAACTGAATGTCTGCAAAGTTCGCATCGTTCACGAAACCAGCTGGGAACGCGGCATTCTGGAACGCGGGGAGCAATCGGTTGAAGTCGCCCGCTGTGGTAAGCGTGCCGTCTGAAACGGCTGCCGCGTTGAACACACCAGTGGTCGCGCTCGATTGGGTGTAACTGCCGGTCGTGCTGTTATAGCTGAAAGATGCGACAGGCACATCAGCCGCTTGGGCAGTTCCGCCCACAGTGATCGCACTACCACTGAGAATCAGCAGCAGCGTATTGGAAACCTTGTTCATCGCACTCCTCCTGTACCCACTTCTGGCGGGTCCCGGTCTCTCTCGTATCATCAACTACTCATCAACTATTCACTTATTCACTGTTCATCGATGCGAACGTTGTTCGGTCTCTCAGCGAACATTGTTCCTAATCGATTACTCTCGATATTGCTCTCGTAGGTTTCAGGACTACTAGACTGGTCTAAGCATGGCCAAGGACCAAACCTCGACCAGACAATATGTAGTTCTGGTACCTGATTGATTAGCGACGACGACGGGCTGCCAGCAGGCCACCCATGCCCAACAGCGCCATTGCACCGGGGGTAGGAATCACCTGACCAGACACACCCACCGCGAAATCATTGAAGTCTTGGACGAACCAGTTCGTACCGCCGAAGACGAGGTTGACGATTGCGCCTTCGAGGGGATTGCCAGGAAGGTTCATCACCCATGAGCCGCTGTAGCCATCAAACGTACCATCAGCAGCACCGTTATCAACGAACGAGATGTTCGTCAGGTTGCCGTTGAAGAACGTGAAGCCTGGGCCCAGCAGGTACCAGTCACCGTCGATCACTGCGTTGAACACATCACCGTCAATATCAGTGATGCTGATCTGACCAGCAACCGTGCTCGCAGTGGTTCCGCTCGTCACTGCCACGGGCAGCGACAACTGGATGTTTGCGGGGTTTGCGTCGTTGACGAAACCAGCAGGGAAGTCGGCATTGCCGACGCTGGCGATCGTGCGATCGAAGTTGCCAACCGTGCGAAGCAGTGGTTGATCCACAGCGTTTGCACTGAAGACACCAGAAGTTGGGGTGCCAGCGACGTACGAGCCGGAAAGGCTGTCGTACGAGAACGAGGCCAGCGTGGTCTGTGCATGAGCAACAGTACCAGTAGCCAAGACGATACCAACAATGGTCAAAGCGCGAAGCGAACGCGTCATCGGTCTCCTCCTTCACTCTGCGGAACCCTGCTCGGAAAGCCAAGCGTGTCTGTGCCGATTGCTCGACGTGTCTCTCTGACTGGCATTATGCGCGAAGTCACCCACTAACTCAAGGGCTATGCAACCAAAATGGAGAGAATTTTTCATCCCTAGCGCGTTTTGAACACACGACTTGCGCCGCCCGATCTGATTGCAAATACTAAAAATACACCCAGAAAAACAGAAACCCCCGGGCGGTGGGACCCGGGGGCTCAATGAACGGGGCGTGTCCAACGTTTTATAAGACGTGGACGGCCTGGGTGGAAAGGCCTAGTACGCCCCGAGGTGGGTGGACTATGGAAAAGTGGCGGATTGAAGTTTCAAACCGCCACAGTTTTCGGACGTTGAGGGGTGTGCTGCTCGCATCAAACAGACCTTGCGTGTACCCTCTGGATCGGACTCCTTGGCTGTGGACGCTATTGGGATGAGCCCCCTTGCGTCCGCTTTCCTTAATCTTCCTCGTGGCGCGACTCATTGCTGAGCCTCGTCCCGATCGCCTTCGTTGCTTTCCTTCAGGCGTAGCACAAGCGACAGGCAATCCACTTACCTCATCGCCCCGGGCACTCATCCATGAGCAACCCGGCTTCACAACTCGGGCTGGCTCACACTCGCGAGCACACCCCTCGACGTCCGAAACACAATCCACTCTTCTTCCTGACTGCCCTTTTTGCTGGCAGCAACTTGCCGGGCTGCAATCAACTGCAACCCATGCTGTTGCCGCAATTCATGCACTTGTAGCATGTGCCACTTCGAACCGTGATGGTGCCGCACATATCGCAGGGCGGAGCATCGCTCACCGCTTCCATAGCTCGGTCCAGCGTGCTGGCCTTGCCTCCCTGGATTCGCACGATGTCCACGTTGGCCACGTCGGTCGCTTCCTTATGGTTGTTCACCGCCTTGCCCGCCTGGCCCGTCTGGCCTGGTCGAATCACAGGTTCATTCAAAAGACCCGGCGCGATCTCTTTGGACAGCCCCCCCACCGCGGTGCTGTTGCTCACGGTCATGCGGTGTGCGGGAGCCTCGACCTTGGGCGCTTCGCTTTCGTTGGATCGCTGCGGCGCGTTGGCCTCGCGATAACCGGGCACAAACTCCATGCCCATCCAGCGGAAGATGTAGTCCACCAGGCTCTTGGCAAAGGGAATATCGCGGTTCTCTGTCCATCCCGCAGGTTCAAAGCGCTGATGGCTGAACTTGCTGACCAGGCTGCTGACGGGCACACCATATTGCAGAGCGATGCTGGTCGCTGTGCCCAAACTGTCCATCAGACCGCCGATCGTCGAGCCTTCTTTGCTCATCGTGATGAACAGTTCGCCCGGCTGTCCATCCTCGAACAGACCGACCGTGAGGTATCCCTCGTGCCCACTGACATTGAACTTATGTGTCACGCTGCGGCGCGTGTCGGGCAGGCGTCGACGCCTGGGGACGATCTTGGCAAGTGCCGCCTCAGTGGGCTTGGTCTCCACAACCATCGTGGGAACAGCCACCCCGGAAGTTGATACCCCAGGAATTGGCACTTTGGTCAAAGTCGAAGGCACTGACTCGCCCGACTTTCCCTGCTCGTCCTCCTTACCAATCTCCTTCTTGGCCTCGTCGGCGGTCGAAGAGAGCGGCTGGCTGAGTTTGCACCCGTCGCGATACAGCGCGTTGGCCTTCAGGCCCAACTCCCACGACATGCGATAGCAGTCCTTGATGTCCTTCACGCTCGCGTCGTTGGGGAGATTGATGGTCTTGGAGATTGCGCCGCTGATGAACGGCTGCGCGGCCGCCATCATGCGGATGTGGCCCTGGGGAGCAATATAGCGTTTGCCAAACTTGCCGCACTTGTTGGCACAGTCAAAGACGGGCAGATGCTCGCTCTTGAGGTGCGGCGCACCCTCGATGGTGCTGGTGCCGCAGATCGTGGTAGCAAGTTGCTCGAACTGCGCGTCGGTGACACCCAGCGTTTTAAGCAGGTTGAACGATGGATCGCTCATCGCCTTGCTCGAGTCGATGCCGCACGAGGCGAGCGCCTCGGGCGAGATTGCCCAGCCTGCAAATGCGAACGACAACTCGAAGACGCCCGGCAGGCCATCTTCGATCTGCTTGATGTCCTTCTCGGGCACGCCCTTGCTGGCCAGGAACTGTCGAATGGTGAGGGTGGTGCCAGGCACCTGCACATCCAAGTGCAGCGCTCCCAGCAGGTACGTCATGATGTCACGCACCTGCTGCTCGCTGTAGCCCATCGCCACCAAGGCGGGGCGGACGGACTCGTTGGCGATCTTGAAGTAGCCGCCGCCCGCGAGTTTCTTGAACTTGACAAGCGCGAAGTCGGGCTCGACACCCGTGGTGTCGCAGTCCATCAGCAGGCCGATCGTGCCGGTGGGCGCGATCACGGTCGTCTGGGCGTTGCGATAGCCAAACTGCTCGCCAAAGCTCACGGCTTCGTCCCATGCGATCACGCTCCGCTCGAGCAATCTGGCGGCATTAGCGATGGGCACACCGCCTCGCTTGAGCAGGGCATGATCGATTGGCACGGGACGAATCTTCAGGTGCTCGTACCGGACGCTCGCGCGTTCCGCGCCGTGGGCCGCGGCCCGGTGATTGCGCATCACGCGGAGCATGTTCTCACGATCGGCGGCGAAGCCCGCGAACGCGCCCAATTCCTTGGCCATCAGGCTGCTCATGCGATAACTGCGGCCCGTCAGAATCGCGCTCAGGCATGCGCACACCGCGCGTCCCTCTTCGCTGTCATAGGGAATGCCCGCCTGAATCAGCATCGCGCCCAGGTTCGCGTACCCCAGGCCCAGCGTGCGGAAGCGGTAGGAGAGATCGGCGATGTCCTTGCTGGGGAAAGCGGCCATCAGCACGCTGATTTCCAGCACGATGGTCCACAGGTCCACGCCATGCTCGTACCGCTCGACGTCAAACGCGCGGGTCTTGGCGTCGTAGAACTTCATTACGTTGAGCGACGCGAGATTGCAGGCCGTGTTGTCGAGGAACATGTACTCGCTGCACGGATTGCTGGCGTTGATGCGACCCGCGCTGGGGCAGGTGTGCCAGGCATTGATGGTGCTGTCGTACTGCACGCCCGGGTCCGCGCAGCGCCACGCGGCGTCGCCAATCGCGTCCCACAGCACATCGGCTTTGTAGGTCTTTGCGACCCTGGTCTTGCCCGCTGCTTTGGAGGTACGGAAGTAGGTGTTCCACTCCTGCCCAGCGTCGAGAGCCTCGAAGAACTCATCGGGAATGCGCACGCTGTTGTTGCTGTTCTGGCCCGAGACGGTCATGTAGGCTTCGCCATTGAAGTCGTAATCGAGCTTGAGGCCCAGCTTGTCGGCGAGGCCACTGATGTCCTTGTTCTTCTGCTTGATCAGCTTCATTCCCTCGACCATCGCCTGGACCTTGATCTCTTCGCGGACCTTCCAATTGACAAACTCGAGAATGTCGGGATGGTCCATGTCGAGGCAGACCATCTTGGCAGCGCGCCGGGTCGTGCCACCAGACTTGATGGCGCTGGCAGCCCGATCACCAATGCGCAGCCAACTCATGAGGCCACTGCTGCGCCCGCCGCCGCTGAGTTTTTCGCCATCGCCTCGGAGGTTGCTGAAGTTGGTGCCCGTGCCCGATCCATACTTGAAGAGCCGAGCCTCGCGCACCCACAGGTCCATGATCCCGCCCTCGTTGACGAGGTCGTCGCTCACGCTCTGGATGAAGCACGCGTGGGGCTGCGGATGCGTGTACGCATCGTCGGCAAGTTTGGCCTCGCCCGTGATCGCATCAACGATCCAATGGCCCTGGGCCGGACCGGTGATTCCATACGCATAGTTCAGGCCCGTGTTGAACCACTGCGGGCTGTTGGGGGCGCACATCTGGTGCGTCATCATGTACGCGAGTTCGTCGTAGAACGCCTGCGCGTCGTCGCTACTGTCAAAGTAGCCGTGGGTCTCGCCCCAATACCGCCAGCACCCGGCGAGGCGATGAATCACCTGCTTGGCTGACTTCTCCGGACCAGTGACAACCTGACCACTGCTGTCACGTTGCTTCTCGTCCGACAGTGAATCCTTCCCCGCCGCAACCAGCGGCACGCCAGCCTTGCGGAAGTACTTGCTGACCATGATGTCGGTCGAGAGTTGGCTCCAGGTGGCGGGCACCTCGGCATCGTCCATCTGGAAGACGATCGTGCCATCGGGGTTGGTGATTTTGCTGGAACGGTTGACCCAGTCGACAGAAGCGAATGGGTCGCGTCCTGCGACGGTGAACTTCCGAGTGATTTTCATTGCTTACCTCGTGCGTCCTTGCGTGTGAATGTGGCCCTGTGCTCGGCATTCGGCATTCGTGATTCGGCATTCGTGGTAACAGTCGCAACGCGACTCACACCCATATGACGGATCAGGCCAGCTAACACCTTGCTTACTTCATTCCAATCCGCCAGGAGACTTTCGTACCCCTTCGCAGAGATGTATCCGAGTTCGTGAGCCAGCAGCAACTGGGTGTCCAACTCGAACAAGCTTCCTCTCGCCATCTTCAAAAATCGCAGATAGTCAGCTCTACTTCCTCGTCCAAAGCCTTCTGCAATATTGCTCGGCACCGAAACCGCAGAACGCCTTGCCTGAGACACAAGCCCGCTTGCTTCAAACTTTGGAAACGTATTCGCTGCACGCATTGCCCTGTTTGCGAACGCCATGCTCATCTGCCAAGCTCGAAGGTCCCGATGGACTTAATTGCTGCCACAGCACCCTCCCCGCACCTCGATCCGACTCCACGAATGCCGAATCACGAATGCCGAATCACGAATGCCGAATGCCGTCTCAATCCACCTTCGGCAACGTCAACCCATCCTGGTCCTGATACTTCCCGCCCTTATCCGCATAGCTCACCTTGCACACCTGATCTGCGACAAAGAACACAAACTGAGCAATCCCTTCATTCGCGTAAACTTTGGCCGGCAACGGCGTCGTATTCGAAATCTCAATCGTCACCTTCCCCTTCCACTCCGGCTCAAGCGGCGTGACGTTGACGATCAATCCGCATCGCGCGTACGTGCTCTTGCCCACGCAAATCACCAGCACGTCCCGAGGCACTTCGAGATACTCGACAGTTTCACAAAGGGCAAACGAGTTGGGCGGGATGATGACGTGATCGAGCCCCAACTTGTCGCAATCCACCTCGACCAGCAAGTCATCCGTAAAGGCCTTGGGATCCACCACCGTGATCTGGCCCGTGCGGGGCGTGGGTGTAAAAATCTTGAAGCGCGGCCCCACCCGCACGTCATAGCCATAGCTGCTGACGCCGTAGCTGATCTTGCCCGGGCGCTTGCGTGCCTCTTCGAAGGGCACGATCTTGACGCGCGAACGGATTTGATGATCTGCGAGCACGCCCACCTGCGACGCTCCTGCGAAAGCCCACAACACCTGAATCACCTGAATCACAAGACACACGAAAAGACAAACGAAAACAGGTACCACACCCAAGCAAGCAACCGGGACACCGAAACCCGGCCAAAACACTTTCAAACACTGAACAGAATAGCATGCTCACCAAGCAATACCGGCGAGTCAGGCCCCAAAGTTATAGGACATACATCAGATTAAAACTACCTCACATCGCCGACCGAACCAGCACACCAAGGAACGATGAGCGATGCGAGGGGACAGCATACCACAACCCATCGTATGTTCAACGGCAACTGACCACAAAATAATGGGTGAAAGTTGTGCAGGGTCTGTCACCAGCGCGCAAGTGCCAGTGAACCACACATTTGCGATTCTTGCGCGAAGATGAAGATTTTTCGGCTCGGGTGAACGCCCCTGTGGAAAACGACAGCAACTGACAGGCAACCGCCAATTTGTTAGGGGTGTTCTCCCGAGAGTGGCGACTCGCCGCTCCTGATGTGCGATACTCCCCGCCCTCTGCACGATCCGAAAAGGCTGCGTGTATAGTGCTGCGAGCGTCATGGTGTACCCGCATCACGACATGGACTCGCGCCCGCAGGGCGCAACCGGGGCACGGCCCCGCACCACCCAAGAGGCCCTTTCATGCGTTCAACTAGTCGTTCAACTAGGCCTTTAACTCGTTCCGCGCTATTGCGTCTGCCGATTGGCGTGGTTCCTGCCGCGCTGGTCATCGCTTCCTTCATTGCGGTGCAAGGCTGCAGCAGTACGCCCCCGCCCACGCCCAAGTCGGTCGCGTCGGACTTGCCACCGGTGCCCGCCGCGCTGCGCGGCTTGGTGGGCAGCGAGGTGCAGTTCCGCAACGTTGCACCAACGCTGGTAGCGGGGTATGGCGTTGTGGTGGGTGTGAATGGGACGGGCGGGCAGCCCTTCAGTGACCAGTTGCTCGCCTCGCTCGAACGCCAGTTGACGCTCGCGGGCATCACCTCCAACAACGCGGCGTTGCAGGGCACGCCGCTCGAAGGCAAGTCGGCCAACGAAATCCTGCGTGATCCAAACGTTGCCGTGGTTTCGGTCTCGGCCGCGATCGCGCCGGGCCTGCCCGAAGGCACCGACTTTGACGTGGTGGTGGAGGCCATCAATGCGACCAGTCTGGAGGGCGGGCAACTGTGGACGACGGACTTACGTCTCGGTTCCCCGGCGGTCTTTGGGCAGGCCCAGACGACCAAGATCGCCGAGGCGCGCGGGCCCATCTTCGTGAATCCGTTCACTTCGGAATCAGGGGCAATCGGTCGCGTGCTGGGCGGAGGAACGGTGACATCCTCGCTGGACATCATCATGACGCTCAACACGCCCAGCCACCAGCGGGCGCGACAGATTCAAAGTTCAATTAACAGCCGATTCCCACAAGCCTCGGGTGATCGATCGTCCACTGCCCGTGGTCGCAACGACAGCACGATCGAGATCATCGTTCCCGAGATGTTCCGAAGGGAACCAACTAACTTCCTGTCGCTGCTGCGCCACACGCAGATCGACCAGTCCCAGCCCGAGGCCTATGCGCGGCGCTATGTTGAAACGATCAAGGCTGAGCCCGCCCAGGCTGATTCGATGGCGTGGGCGATCGAAGCGCTGGGCCCTCGCGCGCTACCGGTGGTTCGCGAGTTGTATGAGTATCCCGAACTTGCACCAAGGCGTGCGGGATTGCGAGCGGGAGCGCGCCTGAACGATCCGCGCGTGGCGCGCCCGCTGCAAGAACTGATCAAGTCCAGCCAGGGCGTTGTGCGTTCGCAGGCGATCGAATTACTTGCGCTTGTCGACGCCGGTCCCACTATCGACCTGTACCTGCGCGAGTTGCTGCGATCTGAAGATCTGCTCACGCGAATCGCGGCGTACGAGTCGCTCGCGGATCGAGCCGAAAAGGCTCGGTTTCTGTACCTCCAGCGAGCCGTGCGCGAATCCCCGGACCTGCGCCGGGGCAACACGACCGCTGCTCAACTCAACGTGATCGCACGCACGAGCCTTCCTGCGGGCACCATCCAGGGCGTAAGCCGAGAGCCTATTGAGGGCAAGTTCCTGCTCGATCGCGTACCCGAAGGCTCACCCTTGATCTACATAACGCAGCAGGCAGTGCCTCGCATCGTGCTCTTTGGTTCCGACGAGGGGCTGGACTTTGCCAACGCTCCCAATGGCGTGCCCGTGTGGAATGGCCGGCTCATGCTGGGCCTGGATCCGGTTCGTCCTGGATCCATCAAGGCTCGCTTCCAGCGGCCTAGTAGTCCCGCAATCACGCACAGCGTGCCCGCCAAACTCAGCGATCTGGTCTCGTTGCTGGCGCGCCAGACGAGTCCGAGCGACCCTCGCCCGGGTCTGAATCTGACGTACTCCGAGGTTGTCGCGGCGCTGTCGCAACTTGAGCAGGCTGGTGCCACCAAGGCAGCGTTCGCAACCGAGCGAGATCGCCTGCAAGGATTGCTGTTAGCGGCTCAGGAAAGCCAGTCGACGCTGGCGCGTCCTGAAAATGATGAGGATCCAACGCCCGTGGTTGTTCGCCAGGGAAGCAGCATCGTGAAGCCGGGTGAGATTCCTGAGGCTGAGAAACCCAAGATCGTACCCATCACGCCTGTTCTACCCAAGTAATTTTTTGTATCCTTCACAATGCCATTCTCGACAGTCGTGGAAGTGCGACCAATGAAGCCTTGCCCGCCAGAACTCGCCGTGGTCGCGCTCACGCCTTACGCCCATGTGGCGGACGTGGAGCAGTCGCTTGCGTTCTATGCTTTGCTGGGACTGGTTCCGGGCACGCGCTTCAAACTCCCGACGGGCAAGACCGTGTGGGCCGATGCGTCGCACGGTTCGGCCCGCATCATGCTCGCGCAAGCCGACGGGGAAGTCGATCCGACGCAGCAAGCGGTTCTCTTTTACTTGTATTGCAATGACGTCGCCGCGATGCGCGGTCATTTGCTGAGCCAGGGTGTCCACGATGGGGGTCGCTACTGCGGACAACCAGGCCCAAACAACGGATGTCGGGTGGTATTTGAAGTGACGCATCCGCACTACATGCCGGCGGGCCAAGTGCGTGTTGCCGACCCGGATGGATTCTGCTTGCTGATTGGGCAGTTGAAGTAAGTTATAGTGCAGGCTGTGCCGCCCGATAACACCACTCCATGCATCGACTTCACTGATCGACCTTGACAGGTCGTCTGGTCTGCGTTAATCTAGTTGCAGACAATGCGGAACATCTGTTCGTTCCGGTGTTGGGCATTTTTTTAGGAGAAGAGAGATATGAAGATTGCCTTTGGCGTTATCGTTGCGCTTGCTGGTTCCGTTGCCAGCGCTCGCATTCAGGACACCTCCACGGCTGCGCTCACCGATGGCTTCGGCGATCGTGCGCAGGCCGCATGGACCACCAGCCTTGAAGCGTCGCAGGGCTTCGCGGTCGGTCAGTTGGACAACCAGAATGGCTGGGCAGCCTCTGGCGCGAACACCAACTGGAGCAACATCTCCACCGCCAATCCTCAGAACGGCACCCAGCACGCCCGCTTCACCCAGGACACCAGCGTTCCCCAGGGCACGCAGCGCCTCCAGTTCACCCCCACAGTCCCGACCGCCGCGAACACCGCGGATACGACCAGCTGGTGGTTCTACATCGACGCTGCCGAGTTCGGTGGCGCGGATTACGACTTCATCGCGCAGGCCCCTTCGCAGGCCTTCCTTACCTGGCGCATCAACTTGAGCTTCCTGGGTGGGATCAACATCCTTGACGATGAGGGTGAAGGCTTGATCTTCGCTCCCAGCGGGACGAATTACCCGGTTGCTCAGTGGTTCCAGCTCGCCGTCGCGGCCGATCCCCCCTCGCCAACGGTGGCCTGGGCGCGATCAACTACTACCTGAACGGCGCGCTGTTCTACACCAGCCAGACCGGCACCGTCGCCGCCACTGCTGTCGAGCAGTTCATCGTCCGCACCGACAACTTCCAAAATGCTGGCGGCTTTGCCGACTTCGATAACATCGGCAGCACCATCGTTCCCGCCCCCGGCGCTGTCGCGCTGCTTGGCTTGGGCGGCTTGGTTGCTACCCGTCGTCGTCGCGCCTAATCGGCAAGGACGAAGCAGGGTTTGAGTTACTCCAACAATGACGCCGCGTCGCGAAAGCTGCGCGGCGTTTGTCATTTCTGCGTGCAAGAAGCGCTCAAGCCGGTTATAGTGACCATGCAGACAAGTGGCAAGGATTGCCCCGGGAAGCGGCTTGAGGCCCCCACCACCACGCGCTCGCGAGGTGTGCGGAGATTCCCGACGACATGGAGGTTGGTCCCCGATGCGCTTGACAAAACTCACGCTCAGCGGCTTTAAGAGCTTTGCAGACACCACCGAGTTCACATTTGACCAGTCCATCACCGGCATCGTCGGGCCCAACGGCTGCGGCAAGAGCAATGTCGTGGATGCTATCAAGTGGGTGCTTGGTGAGCGTTCGAGCAAGAGCCTGCGCGGCACGGAAATGCTGGACGTGATCTTCGCGGGCAGCGCCGGGCGCAAGCCGCAGGGGCTGGCGAGCGTCAAACTGACGTTTGACAATCCGGTGGATGAGGCGTTGACCACGCAGACGATGCAGACGACGGAGACCACGTTCCACACCGAGGGGCAACAGGTTGATGTCGGAACCGAGCCAGTCGCAGCGAACAGCGAAGCGGTCGATGGGCTGCCTGATTGCGCTTCCGTCCTGACCATGGTCCATCCACTCGCGCCAGCGACGGCACCCCACCGAAGGTTTGGGCGTGCCCTGCCTGTTGATGCCGACAGCGTAGAGATCGAGCGTCGCCTGTATCGCGATGGCGGCAGCGAATATCTGATCAACGGCAAGACGGCCCGACTCAAGGACATCCGCGAGATGTTCCTGGACACGGGCGTTGGGGCCGATGCCTATTCGATCATCGAGCAGGGCAAGGTGGATGCGATGCTACTGGCCAGCCCGCAGGAACGGCGAATCATCTTTGAAGAGGCGGCGGGCATCGCAAAGTACAAGCAGCGCCGTATCGAGGCGCAGCGCCGGCTTGATCGGGCTCAGACCAATCTGAAGGTGTCGAAGGAGGAACTTGAAAGCACTGAGCGACGGCTGCGCTTAGTCAAGGGCCAGGCGGCAAAGGCCCGCAAGTTTCAGGAACTCGACAGCGAGTTACGGGCCTGGCGAGTGGCCTTGGCATTTGACCAGTACGACCAGTTGCTCGAACGCATCGAGGGATTGACCAGCCAGCAGCAGGGCGTGAGCCAGCAGCGTGAAGCGGCCCATGCAACGCTTGCCGACCTGGAACAGCGCAAGCAGGAAGCCGAACTCGAGCGCCAAGAGTCAAGCGACCAGGTTCGTCGCCTGGACAGCGAACGCCTGCAGGCGGCCCACGCGTGCCAGCAGAGCGAGCAGCGCAAAGCCATGCTCGAACGCTTGGTCGAACAGGCCCGTCGCGAGAGCGAGAGCGATCAGGCAACACTCGCGGAACTGACGCAGCGTACGACCAGCACCGACGACGCGATGATCGATCATCGCGAGCAGGTCGCGGCATTGACCGAGCAACTGGGCGACTACGAACGCACGCTGCAGGCTGTCGCGAGCGAGCGCGCCAAGGCGACCGACGCGCTGGCGGACAAGCAGCGCCTTGCCCACGAGAAGAGCAATGCCGCGGGACGCATCGAGCGAGAGCGACTGCAGTTGCTCGCGGTGGTAGAAGGCGAGAGCAAGCGGGCGATGTCGATGCGCGAGCAACTTGAAAAACTCGCGGGAAGCGTCGAACGCATCGGGCGAGATCGCTCGGGCGTGGTCGAGCAACAGCAGGCATCAGAGCGTGAAGCGACATCGCTGCGTGAAACCGTGGGCACGCTCGAAGCGAGCCTTCGCGAAGTGGAGCAGCAACTCAGCCAGCGCGACGAAGACCGGCGTGCGCGAGCGGGTGAGATCGCGCAGATGGACCAGGAGTTCGTCCGGGTTGAGAGCCGTCGCAGCACGCTCGAAGAAATGGCCGAGCAGCGGGTGGGCTTTGCGGAAGCCGTGCGTCGCGTCATGCAACTCAAAGCCAAGCCAGCCCATCAGTTGGCAGCGGAAGGCCAGTCCAACCCGCTCGCGGGCGTGATCGCACCGCTGGCAGATCTGATTGAGATCAAGCCCGATCTTGATCCGGCCGCGGCCAGCGCACTCGAACTGGCGCTGGGCGAGGACCTTCAGGCGCTGGTCGTCTCTGACCTGCACGAGATTCCTCAGCCCGAAACGCTCGCGCCCGTGGGCGGGCGTGTGGCGTTTTTGCCGCTGGGGGGTGGGGGAAGTGTGGAGGTAGTCCCTACGACGTTCCTCGACGCGATGGCTATGCAGACTGGCGAGGGTGAGGAAAGTCAAACAGTCTGCGCGAGGGTTGTTCGACTGCGAAACTTGGTCGCTGCACGCGAGGGCGAGCATCGCTTGCTGGTTGATGGCTTGCTTGACCGGCTACTTGCACGCACGATGCTCGTCAGCGATCTCGATGCTGCGGAGTTGCTGAGGGCTGGCCTTTCGCCAGAAGATGCGTCCAACGCACGTTTCGTGACTCGCAAGGGCGAAGTGCTGGATTCCCAGCGTCGCGTTCGCAGTGGGCCGCAGAGTGAGTCAAATGAAAAGTCCGCAGAGAAGGTTACTGTTGACAAAGTTTCTGGCGGCGCGTTGGGCCTGCTGCGCCGCCGCGCGGAACTTGAACAACTTGCCACCAAGGCCGCCCAACTCTCCAACCTCCTGGCAGCCATGCGTGAAGCGCTCGCAGCGGTCGATGGCGAGGCTGGCCAACTCAGCCAGCGGGCCAGTTCGTTGCGGAGCGAACTGTCGCAGAAGAACAAGGCCCTGGCGAGCCAGCACAACACGATCGAACGCCTGTCGTTTGATCTGACTCGCCTGGATCGCGAACTCCTGCGAGTTGCGCAGGAGCAGGAACAGGGGACCAATCGCCTTGCGAAGATGGACGGCGAAGTCACGACGCTTTCTGCCAAGGTGCAGAGCCTGGCTCGCCTGGGCGAAGAAGAATCAGCAGCCGCGTCGGCTTTTTCGGGTGAACTCAAGACCCTAGTGGCAGCGGTTGATGCCAGCACCGAGCAGGTGACGAGCGCAAAGGTCGAGGTGGGCCGGCTGAGCGAGCAACTTTCCAGCGAGAAGCGAGAGTTATCACGAGTGGAGTCGATGCGCGACGACCTATCGCGCAGAACCCGCGACCTCTTGCAGCGCGTGACGCACCACGAATCGCGGCTTGCAGAGCACGCCGTCGCCATCAACGAGGCGATCGTCGTCATCCAGCACGCAACCAGGGGGGGCGAGACGCTCGCTTCACAACTTTCGCAGGCCAGCGAGGCACTGGCCAACGCTACTGCCCAGTCGCAACAACTCGGAGAGAGCGTGGCATCGGCACGACAGCACGCCGGGCATGTCGAGCGCGACTTCCACAGCATCGAACTCTCGCGCCGGGAACTTGAGGTGAAGCGAGAAACGATCGAGGAGCGCACGCTCCAGGAAGCCACGATCGACCTGCGGGCTGAGCACGCCGGTTACCGCGCGATGCTCGCACCTGTAACCATTGAGGTGCCCGATGATGCGTCGATCAACAACCCTGATGGCGCTGCTGCGATGGTTGAAGTTACTTGCACCATCGCCCGACCCGATCACGAAGAGGCCCAGCGAATCATCGACGACCTGCGCGGGCACATCAAGAAACTGGGCGGAGTGAACCTCGACTCACTCGAAGAAGAAAAGAACCTGGAAGGCCAGAACGAGCAACTCGTCAAGCAGGTTGCGGACATCGAACAGGCACGCGAGCAACTCTCGCAACTCATTTCGCAACTCAATGAGGTTTCGCGCGATCGCTTCGCCAGCATCTTCGCCACCATCCAGCAGCAGTTTGGAGGCGAGCACGGGATGTATCGCAAACTATTCGGCGGCGGACGGGCCGAGGTCCGCCTCATGCCCCTGATCAAGGAAGTCGAGCAGCCCGACGGCAGCATCCAGAAGGTCGAGACCGACGAGATCGACGTGCTCGAGAGCGGGGTGGAAGTGATAGCCAAGCCCCCGGGCAAGGAACCCCGCAGCATCAGCCAACTTTCGGGGGGCGAAAAGACACTGACGGCGGTTGCGCTGCTGATGAGCATCTTCCGCAGCAAGCCCAGTTGCTTCTGCATTCTGGACGAAGTGGATGCGGCGCTGGACGAATCCAACGTGGGGCGATTCAACAACTGCGTGCGTGACTTCACCGATCTTTCCCGCTTCATTGTCATCACGCACAATAAACGCACGATGCAGAATGCAGACCATCTCTATGGCATTACCCAGCAGGAGAAGGGCGTCAGCACCCGCGTGAGCGTTCGCTTCGAGCAAGTGGGCAAGGACGGCAAGATCAGTGTCAAGGGCGACGCGAACACAAGCCGCGATGAAGGCTCAAACGCTGACTCGACCGCGCCTGCGCCATCGAACGGGCATGTCGAGATCAAGCCATTGCCCGTCAGCACAGTTGGGTTACCTTTGTCACAGTCCGATGCGATGGTGGCAACGATGCAGCCACAGCAAGTGAGACCGCATCTGGCACCTCATCTAGCACTTCGCAAGGTCCCCAAGCCCAAGAGCGATCGACAAGTAATCAGCGAGGAGCCAGCGTTGATGGTGGAAGTCATTGCGCCGGTGGCCGTGCCTGTGGCTGAGCCGCCCGTGATCGAGGTTGTAGTGCCCGCTCGCGTGGAACGCGTGGGTGACATGTCCCCCGCCCCCCGCGAGCCAATGTTCCATGTCGCGCAAGTTGGGATTGGCGAATCGCCCGAGCAGCAAACAACGCTGGGGATGTCGCCACTCAAGCGCGCCATGGCACGCCTCCGCGAGACCATGGGCGGGAATTAGCGGGGGGCGTGGGACGCGTGGGGCGGGAATTGGTGAGAATTAGGGTTGGGTGTGAAAAGTTCAAAAACGACAACCCCAGGCAGGCGCCTGGGGTTGTTCTTGAAAGCGGGCGAAGAGACTTGAACTCTCGACTTCTACCTTGGCAAGGTAGCGCTCTACCACTGAGCTACGCCCGCGTATGCACTTTCTACAACCACGAACGCTGCCGTGGTCGCAAGACTGGGGCCGGTTTCGTTTTTGGTGTTGGAGAGCGTTCAAGGCTGTTGAGTGCGGGCACCTTGGACGTCGAAGTCGGTGAGCACTCGCCGCCGCATTTCTGGCGTTGGCAGTTCACACGTCGCACCGGCGAAGAGGCGGTGGCGGTTGCGTGCGATGAGGCGGTACGTGGCGTCGCGGATGGCGCTCGGCCACAT
>CAYRPC010000020.1:0-32315 GCA_964425995.1 uncultured Phycisphaeraceae bacterium | reverse complement strand
GCCATCTTTGCCAATGACTGAGACCTGCGGCCCGATGCTTTTCTTGAGCATCGGGGTATCTTCTTCTTCCTCCGTGACGCGTGTGGGGCGGACCAGCGTGAATCGTGCGTGTGGATTCGCGATTGCGGTGAGTTCGAGGAACTCATCGATGCTGCCTCGCCCGCGTTGGTACTTGCCCTCCAGTTCGATTGAGACGCTGGTGCCGGTGGGATAGACGCTTGGGCTGAGTAGTTCGCCCTTGTCGGCAAGTTCTCGCACGGCGGGACCCAGTTCGCGCAGACGGCGCAGCGGGAAGTCGTCGGTTTCCTCATCAACCGTCACCTCGGCGCGGTTGGTCTTGGTGTTCATCGCCAGTTCGATATGGTGGGCCTGCTTGTGCGCGTGCGGGCGGGTCTGGATCATCATGGGCTTGCCCGTGGTGATGAGGCCATACATGCCCGCGGCGGAAATGCCGATGCCCTGCTGCCCGCGCGACATCTTGAGGCGATGGAACTTGCTGCCAAAGAGCAATCGCCCGAAGACGTTCTCGACCTGCTTGCGCACGATGCCCGGGCCATTGTCGACGACGCTGATGCGATAGCGGCTGGTCTTGGCGCTCGACGGGCGATCGGGCTGGAGGTCTTCGATCACGACCGTGATGTCGGGCAGGATGCTCGCCTCTTCGCAGGCGTCCAGGCTATTGTCCACCGCCTCCTTGACCGTCGTCAGCAGCGCCTTGCGCGGGTTGTCAAAGCCCAGCAAGTGCCGGTTCTTTGCGAAGAATTCTGACACGGAGATATCCCGCTGCTTGGTCGCCATCGTCTCGGCGGTCACCCGTGGCAATGCAGCGTCAACTTTCTTGCTCTTCATAGTCTTTGGCTCTTCCGTGATCTGCTCGACGAGCGTGGCATGGTCTCTTCTGTTGTGCGTCATAGTCGCCCTCCATGGCGGACTTGCGTGGGAAGGGGGAAAAACTTCCCCCAAACTGCTCCTGGAAATCTCGCGAGTTTACGCCTGTATCCCCAATCAGATATCCTCCTACTGCGTGCCACACCATCGCAGCCCATCATCCCTCAACGCTCCGGCTACCCGTCTGACGGGTGTCGAGGCTCACTTTCGCGCGGGTCGACATGGCGATGCGGTGCCAACGCTGTTGGCCCTGGTGAGAGACTTTCCCGCCGATCCCCGCGTTCTGAACATGCTCGCCAACGCGCTGTATGTTTCTGGCAAGATTGAGCAGGCGACGTATTACGCTCGGCGTGCGGTCGAGCATGCTCCCGACAATCCGAGCGTGCATGTCACGCTCGGGCACACGCTATTTGCCGGGCGAGAATTCGACGAGGCTGCGATCCGTTATGCGCTGGCATGGAAACTTGGCCTGCGGGAGCCGCCCGTCGCGCATGCCCATCTGGCCTGCCTTCGCGATTCGCGCCGGTGGGTTGAGGGTGCGGACATTGGCAGGACATATCTGACCGATGCCGCTATCCAGCACCATCCGCTCGTAGCCATGATCGCTGCGGAATGCCTGACCGCGCTGGGGCGTGTCGAAGATGCGTTGCACGTGCTGGAAACCAGCATCGCGCTCGCCAAAGGCGCGCGGGCAGGCACGATTGCGCCCATCGATCTTCGAGACATGCTGGTTGCTCGCGCAAGCGGACTCAACTATGTCGAGGAGAGCGATGTTGCCAAGATCGACGAGGCACACGCTGCGGTCGCGGAGGTGCTCTCGCGAGGAGTGACTGCTTCGCAGCATGCTTGGGCGTCCAAGCCTCGCACGGCTGCTCGTGCGGACGCGCCGCTGCGCGTGGGATTGATTTCGGGCGATCTTCGCCAGCACTCCTGCTCGTGGTTTGTTCGTCCCTTGCTTCTCGCTCTGGATCGTCAGCGCATCCAGATTCATTGCTATGCCACGCTCGTTGTGAGCGACGAGGTGACCCGCGAACTTCGGGCGCTGCTTCCGGATGCTGCGTGGCACGATGTGTCCGGTCGGGCCTGGACCCATCAGCGCATCGCACAGCAGGTCTCCAGCGATGCAATCGACATTCTGATCGATTGCTCGGGCTTCACATCCCATCAGCGACTCCGTGCGTTCGCGTATCACCCCGCCCCGCTGCAACTCTCTTGGCTTGGGTATCCGCATGACACGGGCATGCCCGCCATTGCGGCTCGAATCACGGATATCCACGCCGATCCCGTGCGCAGCGCTCGCACGCTGCACATCTCGGACACTGATTCGCAATCTCGTTTCCTGTGCTATCACCCGCCCGACGGCGCGGGAACACCGGCGGCGCGTACAGCACGCTCGAACGACAGTCCCTTCACGTTCTGTTGCTTTGGCAGTCTGCAGAAGTTCTCTCCCCCGCTGCTTCGTGCCTGGAGCACGATCCTTGCCCGCGCGCCACAGGCGCGTCTCGCGATCAAGAGTCGCGGCACCGACATGCCGCAGGTCCGCGATGACGTGCTCGCACGCTTGCGGGACTTTGGCATACCGATTGATCGTGTCGAGCTGTTGGCACACACACCCGATACCAACTCGCACCTCGCGTGCTATCGCCAATGCGATCTACACCTGGACACTTTTCCATATGCGGGCACCACGACAACCTGCGAATCGCTCTTCATGGGCGTGCCGATGCTGACGCGCGCTGGCACGCTGCACGCGGGACGCGTGGGTGTCAGCCTGCTGACAAGCGTGGGCCTTGATGCCCTGATCGCTCCAGACATCGAGGCATATATCGATCTCGCGGTCGGCTTCGCGAACGATCCCGCCTCGCTTGATCCTCACAGCCACAACCTTCGAGATCGGCTCCACGCCTCGCCCCTCTGCGACGCGCCGCGATTCGCTAGCGCGATGGCAGGGTTGCTGGAGTCGGCCTTGGCCATACGCATGCAAGAGGGCTGATACTCAGCAGTAACTTCTTACTTTGCGCCTCCCGCGGCCCACATTCGCCTACCAGACAGTCAGGATGCTCGCTGGGATTGCCTAGCGATCACTCCGGCAACTTCTCCAACTCTTGCTGCACGCGCTCGCACAATCGCGCGATCGTCTCGGGGCCAAAGTCAAAGCGCAAACCCGCAGCGCTGAACAATTCGGGCAGCGGCTTGCCTCCACCAAGGCTCAATGCCTTCATGTAATAGTCAATTGCCGTCTTCTCGCCCTGCTCCAGGCTGATGAGCCATAACTGCAACGCGCCTAACTGCGCAATTCCATATTCGATGTAGTAGAACGGCACGCTGAACAGGTGCAACTGTCTCTGCCAGAGATTGGCCCGCACGTCTTCCAATCCTTCCCAACTGATGGCATTGCCAAAGCGCTGATCGAGTACTACCCACATGGCCTCTCGCTCCTGGCGGGTGTGCCCGGGATTGGAATAGACCCAGTGCTGGAACGCGTCGATGGTCGCGATCCAGGGCAGGAGCATGACGCTCCGCTTGATCTGCTCCCTGCATGCACGCTGGAAGTCCTCGCTGCCAGGCTGGTAGAACGCGCCCGATGCAGCCCAGTGCTTCATGCTGAGCAACTCCATGCTCATGCTCGCGACCTCGGCAAACTCGATGGGACTATGGCGATACTCCACCAGCGGCTCCTGCCTCGACAGCATGCTGTGGAAAGCATGGCCAGCCTCGTGGACCATCGTCTCCACATCCTTGTGAAGTCCCGCCGCGTTCATGAAGATAAAAGGCTGGCGCGAGCGATCGCGCATGTACTGATACCCGCCCGGGGCCTTGCCCTTGCGACTGTCCAGGTCGAGGCACGCACCCTGCATCGCGCCGCGCGCCTCGCTGCCATCCCCCATGGACGCGAGCATCTCTGCAAGGCGCTGGTCCAGGCTCCGCATCGTGGCCACGCTCTTGCGCATCAACTCCGCGCCGTTGCTGAAGGGGTGCAGTGGCCCGCGCCCCTTGGGATCCACGCTCAGGTCCCACGGTCGCAGGGCTTGCATGCCCGATTTCATGTCTCCACCTAGGCCAAGTTGGGCCGCACGCCTGCGATCCAGTGAACGAACCAGCGGCACAACTTCGTGCTCAACGCCCGCGTGAAACTCGAAGCAGTGGCGCGGCGTGTAGTCGAACCGATGCTTGGCCTTGAAGGTGTATCCGACGTAATCCGTAAACCCGGCGTTGCGCGCGACCTGCTGACGCAGCGATGTCATCTGGTCGTAAATATCATTGAACGCGCTGGCTTCCTTGAGGCGCCGATCCGCGACTGCCCGCCATGCGCTCTCCCGAACCGCTCGATCGGGCAGTTCCTGATAGCGCGCCATCTGGGGCAAGGTACGTTCCTGCCCGTCAAAGAAGACTGACAACGAACCCGCCACCTGCTCGAACTTCTGCGTCAGCAGGGCCAATTGCGTCTCAATCGGTACATTCTCGTCGCGGTAGAGTTCAACCTCCGCGTGCGTCGCGCGCTCCAGCACCATGTATCGCTCGGCCGGCAGCGGGTGCTGCAGGACCAACTGCACGAACCTCTTGTCCAACTCGAAGTTCAAGGGCTTGAGCCTTGGCTCGACATGCTCCACGAAGGCCGAGTAGGCCTGCGCCGCTTCCTTGTCCTCGGTGTTGCATGTCGTGGTGATGTACAGATTGGCCCGCGCCTCGCTGCACGCCGCCGTCAACTCGCTGCGATCAATCAGCCACTGCTCCAGTTCCCGCGCCGACGGCACGGGCCGGTTCATCAGATCAACCAGAAGCGGCTCGATCCCGTCGAACTTCGTGGCATCAAGATGGGCGGGAACAAACGTCGATTGCTGCCATTGAGTGTTCATCGTCATGCGGGTAGATGGTACCGACGCGCAGGACCGCGCGACCATGCCTTCCCAGCAAACTCAAGAGACCAAACTCTGGTCCGCGATAGACCGCATCAGCCCGCTCAGGGAATCTTCCGCATCACGCTCACCGCAGCGTAGAGCCCCGCGATCTGCTCGCGCGGGTAGACGCTGGGTGCATACCGGCTGTTGAGGGGCTGGAGGCGAATGACTTCCGCGCCTTGGGCATCCTTCTCGAAAAAAACCCGCTTGAACGTGCTTGTCTGGTCCGGCTCGATCCGCGCGAAGCAGTCCTGACCGCTTGCCAGTGCTCGCGCAGGACTGAAAATCACGATGTCTCCCTCGACATACAGCGGTTCCATCGAGTCCCCCACCACTCGTGCGGCGAACGCATCGGCATCATGTACATCAGGGCATCGCACGTACTCATCCGCGACGCGGGCGGGGTATCCCATGTCGGTAAACTCGGTCGGGTAGCCCGCGGCCACGCTGTTGATGAGCGGGACCTCCATAGGCAATGCCAGTGGGATGATGTCTCCGCGTGCTTTCGCGTCCTGGGGCGTGATCTGATCCACCAGTCGTGCCAATTCACCCGAGGCATAGGCCGCGTCGAGTGGTTGCTTGATTTGTGAAGCAGCTGTCGTGTCGCCAGTCGTCATGCCGTCGGGACGTGATTGCAGCAAACGCACGAGCCGCTGTGCCGCAACCTGCTGCTTGCGCATCGCCTCTAGGTCTTTGCGCACCGACATGCCGCCCGCCTCGAGGCTCTTCTGCCAGCGAGCAGCCTTGACCAATCGACCTGCGGGCAGTCCTAACGCGAACTCAACGTTTGTAAGCGTCTCATCGCCAGGCAGGCTGCGTCGCTCGGTCTCGATGGCACTCAAGTAGCTCTTCGCACACCCCACACGATCGGCAACATCCTGCAACGACAGGCCCAGTCGCTCGCGGGCCGCTCGAATCAGGGCTCCGACGCGCGAATCACTCCATTCCTCGAACCAATCCACCATCCTGCACCTCCAGCGATCGACCCTATTCGTGCGCAAGTTCGCGAACATACCAAACATTGCCCTTGCAAATCATGTTCAGATAGTAGAACATATGCCATTCGTTCTCAAGTCTGTGAACGATTTTTGGATTCCACACTCGTTTGGGTTTGACCCAAAGGCAGGAGATGCAGATGAATTACTTGCAGCACGCTGGTCTTCCCATTGATCAACTTTTTCTCGACATGCGCCGGGGCATCACAGCCAACATCGCTGCGAAGGTACGGTCCGCAGCCCCGTATCTCGATGACCGGGATCGCGAGATCGTGCTCGCGGTGCTCGACCGGGGCCAGAGCGCGGCCGCTGTGGGGAGGCTGACCAATCGCCAAGCCCGCGAGGTGCGTCGCCACGTCAAGCGGGTCTATCGGCGCATCTCCGCGCCAGAGTTCCAGTTCGTGCTCGAACAGATTGATCGCCTGGGCGGCACGCGCCGCAAGGTCGCATCGGCGTGCTTTCTTCACGGCCTCTCGCTGCGACAGGCCGCCGCAAAACTGGGCGTCACGGTCCACATGGTGCGTCGCCATGTGATGGCGATTCGCAATCAGCACGAGTTGACTCGCCAGACAACCAGCACGCAGCGTGCGGCCTGATCGCCTTGGACACAACGTCGCAACCAACCACACTTGAACCTCGGGAGGAAAGCATGAACGATCTCGCAATCATCCGCATCGCGCGAATTCGGGGCATCGCGTCGCCTCGCCTGCTACGCACGCTCGCGGGCTTTGGCCTTGGCGTGCAGGAACGCACGCCACAATCGCAACCGCGATTCGATCAACCAGCCGTCACAGACATCGTGCGAACGATCACACGAGCGCGTCAAGGACAGATTGTGCTGCTGCAAGGCGAGAGCAGCTGCGGAAAGAGCACGCACCTTCGAGCGTTGCACTCCGCGCTGGTGAGTAAACGTATCGCGTGCAGGATGATCGATCTGGGCCGATGGACGCGCCGGAGCGAGCAGGCCCGCACGTTGATCGATCACATGCCAGGCCCGCATCAAGATGCGCTGCAGTTGCTCAGCGCGGTGGGCCTGGGTGATGCGCTGGTCATGGCGCAGGATCCCGACACGCTTTCAGAGGGGCAGAGCGCGAGGCTACGCATCGCGCGGGCGGTTGCAACGCTTCTGACGACCAAAGTAACTTCGCCGCGCGTGCTGCTCATCGACGAGTTTGCGAGCGTGCTGGACCGCACCAGCGCGCGGACCCTTTGCCTGACCATGGCCAAACTCGTGCGCCGCATACGGGACCAAACGCAAAAAAGGATGCAGCAACACATGCTTTCGCTCGTGCTTGCCACTGCCCACGATGATGTTGCTGCTTGGCTCGATGCCGACATCATCGTCCAATTCGCCGACACGTGGGAGCATGGTCAGCAGCCCATCGTGCATGTGCATCACCACCACACTTCACGCATCCAGAACTCGGGGAGGGCTGCATGATCCAGACCCATCTCTCCACGACACGCCCACCCGGTCCTGCGATCCTGAATATGAAGGTTCGTTGCCTGCCACTCTCGCAAGCGAGCGTGATCCTCGCACGATGTTCGCACATGCATTATCGTGCTGGCAGGCCAGCAACCTTCGCCCAGTTGCTTGGCGCGTTTGATGAGGCTCACAATCGCTGCGTGGGCGTGCTCTGCGTGAGCCACCCCACGCTCAACGCGCCGTGGCGGGCCCGGGCCTGGCCCGAACTCTTCGAGCATCTTCGCGATCTCACCTCGCTCGCAAGCACGGTCAATTTGTACGTCCGCACCATCGCTCGTGTGATCGTGCATCCTACCTACCGAGGCGTGGGTGTTGCGAGTCTGCTGGTGCGAACCTATCTCGATCACCCGCTGACGCCGCTCACTGAAGCGCTCGCGTCGATGGGACACGCCTCACCCCTCTTCAAGCGTTGCGGCATGCGCGAGGTGCCCTGCCCGCGATCGCGCCGCGATCGTCGACTGGCCATGGTGCTGCGCCAACGCGGGCTATCGCCCCTCGCGCTCATCAGCCTGGACGCAACAACCAAAGCACTGTTGAGCGAATGTGATCTCACCCAAGAAGTGCTGGTCTGGGCCAAGGCCAGCAAGAGCACGCGCGGACGAGTGCCACGAGCCAGAGACGCGGGCATGATCGCCCGTTTGCTCATGCTCGCATGTGCAGGATTGGTCGCAAGGCCGGTGGTGTTGGTCACGCCGTAACACAGGTACAAGGGGGATTGCATGGAAAATTCGAAAAAGAAACCAAAGCGTGTGCAGTTGGACCAGATGATCGTCGTCAACGAGCTATCGCCTGAACAGGCAGAGGGTGAAAGAGCATCGTGCAACCCCGACGCGAACACTGAGGGTTGCTTGGAACAACCGCCCCAAACTCCCGACGCGTTGCACGCATGGCTCGCGAAAGAAATAGGCATTCGCGTGCCACGCAGTCCGCTGATCGATGGGCACGCGGCACCGTTTGACTACCTGTCCTTTGCATTTTTCGGTGCTTCGCTCTCTGATACCCAGCAGAACCAGACCGATCGAACCAACGACTGCGTCGTCTGGGCCAATCGTGGCGGGGGCAAAACTTTTCTTGGCGCAGTCGCAACCATGCTCGATCTGGTCTTCAAGCCCGGCATCGAAGTCCGCATCCTGGGCGGCAGCATGGAACAATCACGCCGCATGCACGCCCATCTGCGTCGGCTCTTTGACCCGCGTCTGCATCCGCAACTCGCCATGCTCGTGCATGGCAAGATCACCGAGCAACGCCTGCGCCTCAAGAACGGCTCCGAGGTCGAACTGCTCGCGCAAAGCCATCAGTCGGTTCGCGGCACGCGCGTGCAGAAACTCCGCTGCGACGAGGTGGACCTCTTCCGGCGCGATGTCTGGGAAGCCGCGCAACTCACGACCCGCAGCAAGCAATGCGGATCGTTTCTGGTGCGGGGCGGCGTGGAGTGCCTGTCAACCATGCACGTCCCGCATGGCGTGATGCACGACCTGGTGCAGGGGGCGAGGGGCGGTGAACGAAAGTTATTTCGCTGGGGCGTGGTGGATGCACTGGAATCCTGCCCGCCATCTCGCGAGTGCGGGCCTTGCGTGCTCTTCAAGGAATGCGCTGGTAAGGCCAAACTGCGCACGCCCGAGGAGGCTGGGCACGTCACCATCGACGACGCGATCGCAATGAAGCGGCGCGTGGCGATGGCGACATGGGAGGCGGAGATGCTCTGCCTGAGGCCCAGACGCACCGACACGGTGCTGCCCGAGTTTGAGCCACGCAAGCATGTCGTCGCTGGCACCGCTCCGCCCCTCCGGAGCGAGAGCCCGACGTGGCTGGCCGGCATGGACTTTGGCTATCGCGCTCCCACCGTCGTGCTCTGGGCAGCACTCGACGAGCAGGGCGTGCTGTGGATCGTGGACGAGTATGTGGCCCGCGGCATGGTGCTCGAGGATCACATCAACATCATCGGCGCAGGGCTGGATGGAGCCTCGCGAGGCGACGAGCGCGCCACCCATGATGGTTCGCATCGCCCGTGGCCCGCGTGCGAGTGGATCGGCGTGGATCCTGCCGGTAACAACACCAACGACCACACTGGCATCTCGAGCGTCACCAGGATGCGTCAGGCGGGCCTCACCGTGAAAACCCGGCGCATGAGCGTGGTTGATGGACTTGCGCTGGTCCGAGCCAGGCTCGCGCCAGCAGACGGCAACGGCCCGCGCCTGTTCGTGCACGAGCGATGCCACAAACTGATCGAGAGCCTGGAGCGGTGTCACTATCCCGAAGACGACCCGGAAAGCGACAGCCCGGTCAAGCGTGACGGCTTCGACCATGCGGTGGACGCGCTGCGATACTTGATTCAAAATCTGGACAAGCCGCATCGCACGGGCGTGCGGGGGTATCTATGAATCGGGCCAATAGGACGAATAGGGCTCGCCGCTTACGGCGCGATCCGGGGCAGCACATATTCGATCAGTATCCAGAATCCAGCGCCCAGCGAGATCATGCCCAGGACGACTTGGATTGTCATGGCGATCACAGCCCGCCAGTATCGCTTCATGTCGTGGCAGCGCACGGCCTTGTACGCCATCGACATCAGGAACGCCATGGGGACGATCATGAAGTACCACGAGTCGTGGATGGTGATCGGATCCAGGAAAGGTCGCCATGATGCGGCGGTTGCGGAGATTGGCACAGGGGTTGTTTGAGTCGGCGCGACTTCAAAGCCCCGGCTGGGTTGGGCGAGGCCGCCGGGCGTGGCGTTTTGGGCAAGTGCCAGCGTGGAGCCGAGGATCAAAAAAAAGCAAAGCAGCAAAGATCGCCTTGCCCAAAGCATGATGTTCATGGGACGCATGGGACGCATCACGATGCGCCTCCCGCCGAGAGCGGAGGCACGGAAGCCGGTGCCTCCGCTTCGCGCCGGCGCGTGGGACGAATGCTCGGGAAGCCCGCGTCCAGTATGACGATCAGATTAATCATGCCCGCCAATGCGCACGCCAGCGTGCCAAGTTCGTTCATCCGCCCCACAGACTTGGTATTGGGCGGACGAAAGCCGAGCTTGACAGTGCCATCGGGATTACGACCCTCGGTGGGATACGCGCTGCGGAGTTGCCTGGTCCTGGGATCGATGACTTTGAGGTGGCGCTGGTGGTAGTAGTCGATACCGAAGGCCGCAGGACCAACCAAACCCTGGGCATAAAACCAGACGGCGTCTTCCTTGCGATCGATGACATCGATGCCACCCAGCAGCAGTCCTCCGCCAAAGAGGCCTAGCAGTGATGCCATGATATAGATGCCCCGCTGCCTCTCGCCTCGCACGAGGTGGCCCAGTCCAGGAAGGACGCATGCGGCGAAGAGCGCCGCGGGGTTGAAGCCTGTGGAGGGTTCGATGGGTTGAGGATTGGAGGACATCGGTTGAATGTGGAACGACCCGGCGGGTTGAACGGTTCGAGGCGCCTTGGAGAAACGGGACAGGTTTTCGGTGTGCCCACTGTATCGCCTTGATGCGAACCCAGTGCGCGACTCGAGCGAATGGAGCAGAGGCGTGTCAGAAGATTCGAGGCAGCGGGCTGGTCCCTCGGACTGGACACGCGGGCGGACATGCCTACATTGGCGGGCATTGGCCAGAACATCAGCAGTCGAGGCGAGTGCTAAGCAGTGTTCAACGGAATTTTCGCAAGGTTGTTTGGCAGTGGTGGGCGCGTTCGCCCAAGGACGGTGGCAGCAGATGGCACGCAAACTTTTCGAATCGATGGGACTCGCGGTCATGGATTCTTCCTCAAGTGCGCTCGTCGCAGAGCGCCCTGGCATCCTGCTGGCATCGCGCAGCGGCCAGGGCTACTCCGCGTCGACGAACGTCGGCGGCTTTGGCACGGACGTGCTGGGGTACGAGGGTGACGAGGATGATGACGATGATGAGGACTTTGACGAAGATGACGGCTTTGACGATGACGAGGAAGGTGCCGAAGAGGGCGCTGGAGTCGAAGAGGAAGACGACGACTTCCTCGACGATGAGGACGAAGACCTCGACGACGATGCCAGCACGGCCGATGGAGGGGATGACGAGGACGAAGAAGACCTCTGATCCCATTATCCATCTCGCACCGACCCCGCGAGAATGAACGATCTGGAGGATCAGGCTTCGCTGGCGCCTCGCCGGGAGGTTTGCCATGGGCCAGTCATCCACTCAGTCATCGAATCACAGCAAGTCTTCGTGCAAGTGCGCCGGCACCTGCGCCACACCGACACAATGCACGCGCGGCGCTTTGCCCTTTGATGATTGCGCAGGCGTGCCCAACACGCCGATCCACGCTCCCGCTCTGAATCTGCCTGCGGCTGATCCGGCGGACCCCTCAGCGGGCCCGCTTGAAACTCCCAATCGTCGTCGTCGCAGCGATGACCGGCGCGATGGTCAGGGTGCAACGTACTTTGATGCCCAGGGATTTGAGCGTCGGCGCGGGCCTGGCCGACGGCTTTCAGACTTTACCAAGGCAGCAGAAGAAGGGAACCTCACCAAGGAGCAGTTCCTCTTCATCATGGCGATCGAGACTTTCAAGCGGGCCAACCAGATGCAGTTTCCGGCGTGGACCGACGTGCTGGAGGTGGTGCGGCTGCTGGGGTATCGCAAAACCATGCCCAGTGAAATCAATATCAGCAGCGCCGAAGACTGGCAGGAGATCGGCGCAACGCCCAGTAACGTGCGCCCGCCGCGTTGGGCCGAGCATACTCAGCGGTTGAAGCAGCGTGGCGCAGCCTAGGGCAGTCGGGCATGAAACCCACGAGCACGGCTTGTGACCACGAACCAGAGACCTCATCAGGCACCCCAATGGGTGCCTTTTTCAATTGAATCAAATAATCTTCCTTTGATCACAACCAGAAGCCCCAATCGCCATTGCCATCGAACAAGCGTCCAGGAAGAGGGTCCGAGAAGGGATTGGTATCATCGTGTCAAACAGGCGCGAAGACTTCAGTTTGCGCTTGCAATCCCTGTTGGAGCGGTAGAATACATTTCGGTGGGTAGTTGGCCGCGCAGGAGCGGCACCGCGAAAGCGGAGGAGAGAGAAATGACTAGTCGACCATTGAACCGCTCCAGCGGCACGATTGATGGCATTGCATCTCATGGCATCGCATCGGTGCTTGCGATACTCGGTTTCGCAACGCTTGCTTCTGCACAGGTTTACGACGCGAATATTGTCGTGAACTCTGGGTTTGAGAACGGCCCAGCCTCGCCCAATGGCCAGACTGTGGTTCCGCCCACTGGTTGGACAAGCATCGGTTCTGCGACTGTTGTGCCGTACAGCATTGGTGGCCAGTTTCCAACAGCAAGCAGTCCCGGTTCACCGATCCGCGGCAATCAGTTTCTTGCTGGCGGACCGACCAGTTCACTGGGACAGGTCTTTCAACTTGTTGATCTGACTGCCTATGGGTCGGCAATTGATTCCGGGGGCGTTGCATTCCAGTTTGGCGCTTGGCTGGGCGGTTTCGGGGCTGAAGACGACATCGCCCGTGCAATCATCGTGTGGGCCGATGTGAATTCAAACAGTTTGCGGACAGACACGATTGTCGGGCCCAGCGCGGTCGTTCGCGGCGGTGTGACTGGCTTTGAGAACTACTTCACTTCTTCACGGGTACCAGTGGGTGTTCGCAAGGCGCTGATTACCGTCACGCTGTCTCGCATCATCCAGCCCTACAACAACGCGTACATCGACGATGTCTCCCTCGAACTGCGGCGCGTGTGTGACGAGATTGACTTCAACAATGACCTGTCGGTCTTTGACCCGGTCGACATCGATGCCTTCTTGAGCGTCTTCAGCGAGGGGCCTTGCGTGCCGGTCGAATCAGCGTGCAACGACATTGACTTCAATAACGACGGATCCGTGTTTGATCCGGCGGACATTGAGTCGTTCCTGAGTGTCTTCAGCGAAGGGCCTTGCCTACCGCAGTAAGTATTGGTACGCTCCTGCTGCTTCGAATCAGACTTGATCGTTGCTGGGGTTTGCAAACGCCAGACAGTCCGTTGCAAAATGCTAAACAACTGGTCGACATGGACTTACACAAAGGTCCCTGTCTGCCTGTATTTGGCTCTTTTTGCGCCGCTCCCGAATAAATTCGCTTGACGAATACAGGTAAATGCGGATGATACTGGCCGGGCAGTTTGAGTCCGATGGTTCTAGCGGTCGGCACGACTTTGTATGTCTTATAACCGTCTGATGTCATGTCGCGACCTCTGCCTGGCATGCCAGAGGTCGCGATGTTTGGTCGATTTGGGAGGCAATCAGTTGAGTAGGGTGGTCGTTTTGACAGTTGGTGACATGATTACGTGAAGCCAGCCCAAAGGCTTTGATCGATGCATCTGTTTGGTCCAAGTGTTTGGCTTGGGTTCTTGTGGTCAATACCACTTATTTCTGGATATCAAGGGCTCTTTGACCAGAGTTGGTGCGTAGGGGAGTCGGTGGTGGGGAATTGACGACTCGATAGACTTCAGGGCACAACTTCAGGCCACAACTTCAGGCAAGCAGTTGAAGGCAGAAAGATTGCATGATCCGTGGTTCGGGGTTGTTTCTCTCGGTTTTTCTGGTGGGTCTGGGGTCGCGTTTGGTATGGTCCGAAACCTCTTTGCGGGGCTGCAGGAGTGGCTATGAAGAATGCTCGATCAATCGTGATGATGCTCGCGTTGGGCGCTGGTGGTGTGGCAACGTTCGCAGCGGCATCTGCGCAAATTATGACCGGGGCTACAACCCAGACTGTGGCCCAGACTGTGGCCCAGCAAAGCCCGCAGACCCTCACGCAGCATGTGAACGAAGGCGAAGTGATGGGCTCCAACGGCATCCCGCAGACGGCGGACTTGAGAAGCCCGGAGTGGATCGCGGACGTGCTTGATCCCACGTTCGACGCGTCGTTCCAGGACACGCGCACGGATACGTACATCCAGCATGAAGTCGCGCGCGTGATTGCGGATGGTCGGTATGTGATGGTCATGGGCGATCCCAACACGCAATTCCCACGGGTTGCGATGTGCTTCGCGGAGGGGTATGAGCCCACGCAGCAGATCATCGATGCCGTGAATCAGGCAATCATGGGTGGTTTTGGCGAGCGGTTCCAGATCGGGGGCAGTTGGAACGGCACGTCCGCCAATGCGGTGCGCACGCTGTCGTGGAGTTTCATGCCCGACACGGTTTTCATTCCTGGCAACATCGGCGAACCAGATGCAAACAGTTCGCTGTTCGCAACCTTTGACGCGCAGTTCGCTAATAACGGCGGACGTGCAACATGGATCGCACAGTTCCAATCCGTATTCAATCGTTGGAGTGCGCTGACTGGACTCACGTATGAGCGTCGCACGGCCAGCGGTGTAGAGTGGGACGATGGGGCTGCCTGGAACAATGGGTCCAGCCCAACCCGGGGCGACATCCGCATTGGTGCACACCCGATCGATGGGCCCGGGGGCATTCTGGCCTACAACCAGTTCCCGGGCGGGGGCAGTGGCGGTGACATGGTGATCGACAGTCAGGACACATGGGACAGCACCGCGGGCACCTTCCGCTTCCTGCGCAACGTGATCGCGCACGAGCATGGGCACGGCATCGGCCTGGCGCATGTGTGCCCCCTGGGAACCAACGTCAACACCTACAAGTTGATGGAACCGTTCATCAGTACTTCGTATGACGGGCCCCAGCAGGACGATGTCCGCGGCGCACAGTTCAACTATGGCGATGCCAGCGAGCCCAACAATTCCTCAACCGCGTTCACCGATCTGGGCACGCTGGCGAGCGGCAGCACCACCAACCTGGGCACGGTGCCGGCGCCTGCGATCCCCAATTCGTCCACGCTCAGCATTGTGAGCCGGACATCGCCGATCTACACGGACTTTGACTACTTCCGCCAGACGCTGGATGCACCCCGACTGGTCACATTCACGGTCGGTGTGGTGGGAAATATGTATACCGCTGGAGCCCAAACCCAGACGTGCAACACCGGGACTTCGATCAACTCACTGAGCACGCATGACCTTCGCATGGTGGTTTACCGCTCCAACGGCACCACGGAACTGGCGAACATCAACGCTGCTGGGATTGCCTCGGGCGAGAGCGCGGCTTCGGTCCTGCTTCCCGCTGGCAACACGTTCTTTGTTGTGACCAACGCGACGGGTACATCTGGCACGCAGATGTACACGGCCTCGATTCAGGTGCTGAGCACGGGCATCGCTCCGATCGCGACCGACAGCCTGTTCACGGATCGGGTCCGCATCACATGGCCCACGATTGCCAACGCGGCGCAGTATCGCGTGCGGCGGTCCACGGTTGACAACTACCTCTCGTCGGGAACGCTGGACACGCTCGCGGCACCAGCGACACAGTTCAACGACACGACGGCGGTACCCGGCACGCAATACTACTACTGGCTGGACGTGAATCAGACCTACAACGCTCAGTTCATCACGACGACGGTCGGGGGCGAACTGGGCATGCGGGGCGTGGCTGCAAACGTGCCGCCCACGGCCAACGCGGGCAGCGATCAGACCGTGGCAGATACGGACAACAGCGGGAGCGAGTCGGTGACACTCAACGGGTCGCTGAGCAGCGACAGCGACGGAACGATCACCAACTACACCTGGCGGCGCAGCGGCAACGTGATTCTGACTGGCGTGACGGGGCAGGTTTCGCTGCCTTTGGGCACAAACACGATTGAATTGACCGTGACGGATGACGACCTCGCGACGGCGGTTGACACGGTGATTGTGACCGTCAACCAGCAGACCTGCGACAGCATCGACTTCAACAACGACGGCGCGACGTTTGATCCGCAGGATATCGATGCCTTCTTGTCGGTCTTCAGTGAAGGCGGATGCATTCCTGAAACCGCGACGTGCAACGACATCGACTTCAACAATGATGGCAGCCTGTTTGACCCGCTGGACATCGAGAGCTTCCTGAGCGTCTTTGGCGAGGGCCCATGCCTCTAACGGAAGTTGGGTGAGGTTGGGAGGACGTTGGCAGGTTGGTTCGAGTGATGGGCTTTATTCCGTCGCGACATGCTGAATGCATGTCGCGACGCTTTCGCAGGACGTGCATGCGGCTGGCGGCCTGGCAATACCCAAGTGCTACCAGGGCGCGTTACCTGGGCAAACGATTGGGTCTGCGATTAGATCGCGATTTGGGTATGGGGCGTGCCGCATTGAGTTGGGATCTTGAATTGAATCGCGTTGGAACGGCAGTAAGAACGACAGCAAGATTGATCACGGCTGAAGGAGTTGGATTCATGACGCTTCACAATCGGGGCTTGAGAATCGGTTCGATGGGCACGACTCGCTGCAGGGCCGTGGCGATCGTCGCGTTGCTGGCAGGAGGCACGGGGGTGATGAGCACCGCACGGGCAGAGGCAACTGCGGCTGCGGAACTGCAGTCGCCCGCTTGGATCGTGCCCGTGATCGACGAAAGGTTCGACGCGTCCTATCAGGACATGCGCACACAGAAGTTCGTGCATAGTGAACTCGCGCGGGTGATCGCGGATAACCGGTACATGCCTATGGGCACGCTGGGAACTCCCGACAGCACGGGCGCTCCGGCGTTCTGTTTCGCACCAGGAGCAACGCCCAGCCCGGAAGTGATGCAGTGGGTGAACACGGTGATGTTCGGGGGCTTCGGCGAGCGATTCTTCCTAGGGGGCAGCAGTTGGTCCGCCAATCCCAACACGCCCACGACGCTCAGTTGGAGCTTTGTTCCCGACGGACTGACGATCACTGTGCAGAACCAGCCGGTGGGGATCAGCAATCTGTTCGCGATCCTCGACGACCAGTTCTCTGACCAGGGCGGACGCGAGGTCTGGATCGCGCAGTTCCAATGGGCCTTTGATCGCTGGGCGACCCTGACTGGCGCGTCTTATACCCGGGCGAGCGCCAATGGCGTGCCCTGGGACGATGCGTCGGCGTGGGGCACGGCGGGCAACGACACCACTCGCGGCGATGTTCGCATCTGCGGCATTACCATCGATGGGCCTTCCGGGATTCTCGCGGTCAATCAGTTTCCAGACACCGGCAGTGACATGATCGTGGACACATCTGAACGGTGGGACGACAACAACCCACCAACGTTCCTGTTTCTGCGCAGCACGGTTGCGCACGAGCACGGGCACGGCCTGGGACTGGCTCACACCTGCCCGGCCGCGGGGCGATTCCTGATGGAGCCGTTTGCTACGAATGCGTTCGAGGGTCCGCAGGAGGACGACATCCGGGGTGCGCACTTCCTGTATGGCGATGCGTTTGAGCCCAACAACACAGTGACAACCGCGACCAACCTGGGCACGATCGCTCCGGGCGGAACGATCACGCTGGGGGCGCTGCCTGTGGATGGCGAGGCGGTGCCATTCGCGTCGTTGATCAGCCTTGTGGACCGTCAAGGTGTTGCGGACCTGGACTTCTATCGCTTCAACACCGATGCGCCGCTGCTGGCGAACATCGCATTGTCGCCAAGTGGCACGGCGTATGAAGCGATCGAACAGGGTGAGGGCGGCGGCTGCCCGCCCGCGCCCTATCCAATTGAGAACAGCCTTGCAACCTCTGACTTACGATTGCAGGTTCTGGCGAGCAACGGAACGACGGTGCTGCTGGATCGCGATCAGACTCCCGTCGGCAGCAACGAGGTCTACAGCGGCTTGCTGCTGGCACCGGGCACGTTCTTTGTTGCCCCGCGTACGGACAACGGCGCGTTTGACACGCAGATGTACAACCTCTCGGTCATCGGGCAGGTGCTCAACATGCGTTCTGTCGCCAGCGACGGCACGGTGGATGGGGGCGTCCAGATTGACTGGCCCTCGATTCCCAACGCACGCCAGTATCGCTTGCGTCGCAACACGGTCAACAACCTAGCCACGGCAACAACCACGCTGAGCCCGGGCAATCCGCTTGCGCTCACGTTCTTTGACACCACTGCTGTGCCGCTCCAGCAATATTTTTATTGGCTGGAGGTTCGGCAGTTTGATCCGCCCATGGGTCAGCAGCCGCGGTTTGTCGCGACGACGAATCCGACCGATGGCGAGCCGGGACTGCGCCCTGCCAACAACATGGCACCGGTCGCGAACGCGGGTCTAGATGTTCAGGTCACCGATACAGTCGCGGGCGGGTTTGGGTTTGAGGCGGTGACGCTTGATGGCACGCTGAGTACGGACTCGGATGGCACGATTACGGCGTATGCGTGGCGCCGCAACGGCCTGGTGATTCTTCAGCAGGCGACAGGGTCGGTTTTACTGCCCCTGGGGCTGAGCACGATTCAGTTGACAGTGACGGACAATGATTTTGCAACATCGACGGACACGGTGATCGTGCGGGTGAATCCGCGTACGTGCGATTCGATTGACTTCAACAACGATGGATCGTTCTTTGATCCGTTGGATGTGGATGCGTTCCTGAGCGTCTTCAGCGAGGGACCTTGTCTGCCGCTGGGGGCGACGTGCAACGACCTGGACTTCAATAACGATGGCGGCATCTTTGACCCCAGCGATGTGGATGCGTTCCTGAGTGTCTATAGCGAAGGGCCTTGCAACTAAATTTTTTCTTCACGTGTTCTGAGTCGCTGGTTGCTTGGGACGACTCATACATTGCTGGCATTGGGAGTGACGGAGCATGTTGATCTGATTCGGCGCAGGGCATGAAGGCCCTGCGCCGTGTTTGTTGGGGTGTTGAGGTCATGTGGTTGGAGTGCTGGTGCATGAAGTACCAGACCACTAGCGCTTGGTATTGGGGGCTCGGTACTGGCGGCTCGGTACTGGCGGCTCGGTACTGGGGGCTCGGCAAGTAGGGCTTGGCATTCTCGAAAGAGCATCCATCTGAAGATAGAGAGCGAGACAGTCATGGGCATCGGTTCAGAGCGCAGCGGTCGGAACATGCACGGGATGACGAGGTCGCGTGCAGGCGTGCTGGTGATTTACGCCGGGAGTGTCGGGCTTGCGGGGGGCGTGGCGGATGTCGCGAGTGCGCAGACACGAATCTCATGCTGGAATATTTCCAATTACTCCGGCACCAATCGCCAGGCGGATATTCGCAACGTGGTGTATGGAATAGTGCCCAGCGGGCCGCTGGCTGGGCAATCGATGAGCCCTGATGTCATTGCACTGCAGGAGATTCTTAGTTCGAGCGCGCTCAACGCGATGGTGGTGGCGCTGAATGGCGCTTCGGGCAGTCCGGGCGACTGGGCTGCGGCGCCGTTCGTGGATGGTCCTGATACGGAAAGCGCGCTGGTGTATCGCATGAGCCGCTACTCGCTGGTCGGAAACAAGACGTGGGTGATTTCGGCGGGGGCCGTCAATTCGCCGCCTCTGCCGGTACGCAACACGTATCGGTACGATCTCCAGCCGGTGGGGTATGCATCGCCAGCGTCGCGGATGTCAATCTACAGCGTGCATATGAAGGCGCAGGATAGCGGCAGCGACGACGACAATCAGCGCCTGACCGAGGCGCAGCGCATCCGAGACAACGCGGAGGGCCAGGACACCAACCCCGACAATGGCGAGTTTGACGGCATGCCGGCGGGGCATAACTTCATGGTGGCGGGCGATTACAACGGCCAGACGAACACCGAGTCGTTCTACGTCGAATACACCAACAGCCAGGCGAACAATAGCGGACGCTTTTTCGATCCCATCAACACGCCCGGCAGTTGGAACAACTCGAGCGCGTTCCGATTCGTGCATACACAGGACCCGGCGGGCGGGGGCGGCATGGACGACCGGCACGACCAGATTCTGTTCGGCGCATCGCTGGAGGACGCGAGCGGTTTTCCTGCGGGCTGGCACTACATCGGCAGTCCGACGCTCACGTACAGCACGACGACATGGAACGATCCGAACCATTCCTATCGCGCGTGGGGCAACGATGGAACCAGTTTCAACGTCGCCATGAACACCACGAGCAATGCGATGGTGGGCAACGTGATCGCTCAGGCGATTGTCAACTGCGCGCCGGGCGGCGGGCACATTCCTGTCTTCGCGGACTTCCGCGTGCCGGCGCTCGCGGGAGCGAGCACTCTCGCCATCGACTTTGGCAGCGTGCGCCAGAACGCGCTGGCCCCAACACGCCAACTGACCATCACCAACAACGGCAACACTGCGCTGTGGGGCATCAACGGGATCGACACGCTGAACTATTCGTTGGGCTCCGCTGCTGGCTTTACCGTGCCCGCCGGGCCTCAAGCCGATGCGCCGGGTGGCTCGGGCGTTGCCCACACACTGAGCATGCCCACGAGCGTAATTGGCACCAGGAACGCGACGCTCATTGTGACGACCGACTCACCCGAACAGCCGACGCTGACCATCACGCTGACGGGTGTGGTGCTGCCGCCCAACACGTCTCCGATTGCGAATGCCGGGCCAGACCAGAGCCTGACCGATGGCAACAACAATGGGACGGAGATGGTGGTATTGGATGGCACGCTCAGCAGCGATCCGGACGGCACCATCAATTCCTATGTGTGGCGCAACGGGAGCACCATCGTGCTGATGGGCGCGACGGGCAACGTGACGCTGCCAGTGGGCACAGCCACGCTGACACTGACGGTGACCGACAACGAGAACGCGACGGGCAACGACAGCGTGGTCATCACGATCTCGCCGCCCAGCAACCTGTTGCCAACGGCCATTGCGGGCGGGCCATACTCCGCGACCGACGATGATGACAACGGGTTCGAGGGCGTGACGCTGGACGCGAGCGGGAGCAGCGACATTGATGGCACGATCGTGAACTATGAATGGCTGGAGGGCACGACGGTGCTGTGCAGCGGGCCATCCCCCACCTGCGTGTGGAACGCGCCGGTCGGCGCGTCGACCGTGACCTTGATCGTGACCGACGACGATCTGGCCACCGCGACGACAACGGCATCGGTGACGATCAACCCGATCACGCCGATCACTTGCGACTCAATCGACTTTAACAACGATGGAGGCTTATTTGATCCACAGGACATCGAGGCGTTCCTGTCGGTCTTTGCGGAAGGGCCTTGCGTGCCCGAGGCCGCGACCTGCAACGATATCGACTTCAACAATGATGGAGGGGTCTTTGATCCATGTGATATCTCGAGCTTCCTGACGCTCTTCGCGGAAGGACCTTGCACGCCTTGCGGAGCATGAACAGGGGATTCGGCGCTGGACTATGAGCACGAAAGCGTGGGCGTTGCACTCTGTGCTTGCTGGTTTTCGAGACAGGCGACGGTGTTGGCGGCGTTGATTGGCATGGTTCTTGGCCATCTGAGGGATGTTCGGATTTCTGCTTGCGGATTCGTGGATGATGTGGTACTTTCAGGCTGCGGGAGCCACCAACGCAGGGTGAGAGCCCAACGTTTTCATTGATTCGTGGAGGGTGAGATGTGGGATATCGGTCTTGCGTCCTTCAAGGGAACTTGAGGGGGCGTGAAGGGAACGTGAGGGTTATTGCCCCTCGTGGTAGTGTCGTAGGTTCGTAGGATCGTTTTCTTTCATTCGTCCATCCGGGGGCGTACGGCGTGCCTGGCACGCTATGAAGGAGTAGTCATGCAGATGTCTCGTTCGATTCGACTTGTCGCCTTGGCCGGGCTAGCCGCCTCGGTTCTCGTTCCATCTCTGGGTCTGTCGTCGAGCGCGTTTGCGGACGTTGCGGTGCCTGGCAGCAACGCGGCCCTGGATAACGTCAAGGCACAGTTCCCAGGCGTCACCTCGCTGGATCACAGCGGACGGGTGCTGGCGATTTATGGCGGCGCGATGACGCAAGGCGCGACGGATGGCGAGGCCGTGACGCAGTTTCTGGCAGAGCATGGGCAGGCCTTTGGCGCGGGCGCTTTGGATCTGGAAATCTCGCGCGTCAACACCTTGTCGGGCCGGAACAAGACGGTGTACGTTTTCAACCAATTGATGGACGGGCTGCCGGTGGAGTTCGGGCGGGTTCGCGTGGTGACGCACAACGGGGTGAACGCTGAGAACGCGGGGAATGTCTCGACGGTCGTTCTCGCGTCGGCACGTCTGGCGCAGCGTCCCGAGGGCGGATTCGCTGCGGACGCGTTCACTGCCAGCGAGGCGATGCAGAAGGCGATGAGCCTGCCCAAGTTTGCGACGCTGGACGACTGGAGCGACGCGGAACTGGTTGTGTTCTTCGGCGAGGGAGACTTCTCGGAATGGATCACGCCCATCCGGGCCTGGAAGTTCACGGGCAACAAGACCAACCAGGATGGCGACCCGCAGAAGTACACGTTCTTCGTCGATGCTGCGACCAATGAAATGGTGCATGCGCGGACGGAAATTCTGCATATCAACATCACTGGGCAGGTCCAGGGGTTTGTCAGTCCCAACAACACTGCGGACCATTCGGGCAACCTGCCCGCAGTCCGCGGCATCGGCGAAGTTCTGGTGCGGGTGCAGGGGCAGCCGGGGACGACGGTGAAGGCTGACCGCAACGGCAACTTCACGATTCCTTGGTCGGGCACGACGCCGGTCGTCGTCGAAGCCTCGACCAACACCGCACCATTTGGTGCGGACACGGTGGCAACTGGCCAGGTGCAGGTCAATGAGAATGGTGGCTCGCCCGATACTTACTCGGCAACTGCAACACCTGGCACACCCGTTACCATTACAATGAACCCAGCGGCGGGACGCACGGAAGTGACCACGGCGGAAGTCAACGCGTTGCACTATGTGACCGTCACTCGCAACTACTTCGCCGACCTTGCGCCAAGTTTCGCGGCGACCATGGACACGATCCAGGGCGTTGCTGGCCAGGCCATCCTGCCCGCCAACGTTCAGGTTGCGGGCACCTGCAATGCCTTCTACAACGGCATCTCCACGAACTACTACCCCGCAGGCGGCGGGTGCAACAACACCGCGTTCGCCAGCGTGATCAACCACGAATATGGGCACCACATCGTGAATCGCCTTGGCCTGGGCCAGGGCGCGTTTGGCGAGGGCTTCTCTGACACGATCTCGATCCTCATCAACGACGATCCGGTCATCGGGCGATTCTTCCTGAATGATGGCGGTGCCGTTCGCTTGCCGGATACTGCGGGCACGCTGTATCCCTGCACGAGCGCGATCCACACATGCGGTCAGGTGATCGGCGACTTCGTGATCGAACTTCGCCGGGCCTTGGGCACTCGCTACGGCTCGGCACAGGGCCTTGCTGTTGCCCGTGTCCTGCACGCGGACTGGGCCCAGATCACTGGCGGCGGCCTCGGTTCGGATTCGGCCCACCCCCAGACGGTGATCGAGTTCCTGATGGCCGATGACGACGATACCGCTTTCTGCAACGGCACGCCCAACTATGACCAGATTCGCTCGGCGGCATTGCTGAAGAACCTGCCAGTCCCTGGCATTGAAGGACGGCTCTCGGTGGCGCCGCTGGCGAGCAATCCCACGACCGCGACACCCGGTCAGGCCCTGATCGTTGGTGCCACAGTCTCCAATGGCTCGGCGACGCTCACGCCCGGCTCGGCTCGCGTGCTCTATCGTCACTCAACGAGCAACTCATTCTTCTCCGCACCGATGACTCTGAGCAGCCCAGGTACATATCAGGCTTCGATTCCCAGCGGCAACTGCGGCCAGCGAATTGAATATACCTTCGTCTTCGGCAGTTCGGCTGGCAATGTGACGCTGCCCAATGCTTGCACGGGAGGCACTGTCTATACCATCGATATTCCTGTTGTCATCAGCAACTTCCTGACCGATACGTTCGAGGCTGGCGTTGGGGCTTGGACAAACGCTTCGACGGCCACCTCGGGCCAGTGGACCTTGGGAGATCCTATTGCCACGGCTGCTCAGCCGGGCGCGGGTACGGTTGGCACCAACTGCTGGTTCACGGGTCAGGGCACGCAAGGCGGCGCACTGGGCGAGGCCGATGTCGATGGCGGCGCTGTCACGCTGACCAGCCCGACCTTCAGCCTGACGGGACGCTCGGGGGTCATCGTCCGCTACGACCGTTGGTTCTCCAACGGCACGGGCGGCGGACCATACGAGGATCCCTTCCGTATCGAGGTGTCGAGCAACAACGGGACGACGTGGCTGGCGGGCGAGACCGTTGGTCCGGCAAACTCCCTGGACACCAACCCAGGCTGGCGGCCCGGCCAAGTGAACCTGGATGCCTTGGGCGTACCTTCCACGTCGCAGTTCCGCATCCGGTTCATCGCGCAGGACACTGGGACACCATCACTGGTCGAGGCAGCGATTGACAATCTGCAACTGGGTGAGGCAGCGTGCGAATGCAACGACATCGACTTCAACAACGATGGTTCGCTCTTTGATCCTCTGGATATCGACGACTTCCTGAGTGTCTATAGCGAGGGTCCCTGCAGCACGAGCAACTGCGACTCGATTGACTTCAACAACGACTTGAGCACCTTTGATCCGCAGGATGTCGATGCGTTCCTGAGCGTCTTCAGCGAAGGGCCCTGCATCCGGTAATGACTGTTTGTCTAAATTGATTCGTTCGCGAGAACGGGGCCTCTGGAGGGCCCCGTTCTGCGTTTTTTGCATCATGCAAGCGCGGTCATGGAGAGATCGACGCGCTGCGAGTATCACGTTGTCCGATGTTTTTTTGTATTGAGCGCATGACCGCATGACCGCATCATGGCATCATGGCATCATGGCATCATGGCATCATGGCATCATGGCATCATGGACGATCGTCTTCCTGCTCGGTCGTTTGGCGCTTACCCGCGACCCGACTGGCGGGAAAGAGCAGCAGCAGGATGCCGCCCAGTTCGTAGAGCACGTACAGCGGCACGGCCATGGCGACCATACTGGCGGGATCGCCAGGCATAACGGCGGCGGCTATGACAGCACTGCCCAAGAGCGCATGGCGACGATACTTGGCGAGCATCGGGCGGTTGACGACACCAGCCCAGCCCAGCAGGAGGACGATGAGCGGAGCCTGGAACGCGCCGGCAAACGCGGTGATGAGGGTGAGGACAAGGCTGAGTACTTCGCCCACCCGGTACTGCTGTCGAATCCCACCCTCGCGGTAGAGGTCGATGGAAAGAATGTTGGGCTTGCCTTCGCTCTCGGCAATGCAGATGCGAATCTTGTGGAGTTTCTTATTGACCCACACCTCGCCGGGCTTTGGTGCTGTTGGATCAAAGTCGAGGATGGGCAGGCTGGGGAGCGTGATGCTCTCTGGCGTGGGCGCGGTCAGGATGGGCACCTTGCCCACGCCCGTGCTGAAGGTGATGAGGAACGTGAGGATGAGCGGCAGGACAACCTTGAACAGGAAAATGACGCCGCTCGCGGTGAGCAGCCCGGAGAGGGGAACCAGGAAGTAGACAAACCGCTTCTCGTGCTTGTGCAGGCCCGGGGCGACGAAACGCCATATCTGATAGAAAATCCAGGGACTGCCCACGACCAGCGCGGTGATGAAACTGACGCGCATGTAGGCGCTGAAGGTCTCGAGGGGACTGATAGCGACCATGTCGGGCTGATCGCTGTCGGCCAGAGCCTTGCGCGCGGGGGCGAGAACGTACTGGAGCAATTGTTCGCCAAAACTGAAGGCGAGCGCGACCAACGGGACCAACCCCGCCAATGCCCAGACCAGTCGCTTGCGCAACTCATCAAGGTGCTGGCCCAGGGTCATCGAGCCGACCTGGTGCGCGGAGACCCCATCGAACGCGGCCCGGATGCTGGCGGCGGTGCTGGGGCGGGGTATTGGAGGTGTCACGGGCTCAAGAGGCTCATCGGGCATGGTGGCATTCTTGCGGTACGGGCGTACTGAGAGAAAAAGAAACAACGCGGAGGCTTGCTCATCAAGCCGCCGCGTCGCAATCGCGAACTATATTGTGACAGAATAGTCGAGCCGAATGCTCGCAGACTTTGGCGTTACGTCGACTAGTAGTTGGCACGTAGTGAGCAACTACCTGCCAAATTACGTGCCAACTACTTTGTAGCGACTTTGTACTTGGTTCCCTCGAAGGCAGAAAGAAGCGTGGCGACTTCGACGTCTGAGTCGAGATCACAGGTTGCGCTCTTGCCTTCGAGGTTGATGGCGACGTTCTTGACACCCTTCACACGTTGGAGTGTCGTCTTGACGGAATCCGCACAGGCGTGGCACGTCATGCCATCCACATTGAACGCAACGGTTCGCAAGGTGGGCAGCACTTCCTGATTCGCTGCGGCGAAACTGGGGTTCATGTCGAGGGCACGAATCAGGAAGGCCCAACGATCGGCGGCTTCCTCAATGACCTTGGCGGTGGGCTTGCCCGCGCCGTGGCCAGCGCGGGTTTCGATGCGGATCAGCGTGGGATCGTCGCAGTTGCTGGCCTTGCCCTGGGCGGCCTGAAGAGCGGCGGCAAACTTGAAACTGTGGGCGGGCACGACGCGGTCGTCGTGGTCGGCGGTCATGATCATGGTGGGCGGGTAGCAGGTGCCGCTCTTGATGTTGTGGAGGGGCGAGTACTTGAGGAGGGCCTGGAACTGCTCGGTCGTGCTGCTGTCGCCATCGGCGGAGCCATAGTCGCTGCGCCAGGCGTGGCCGATGGTGAACTTGTGGAAGCGGAGCATGTCGAGCACGCCCACCTCGGGCAGGGCGGCACCGAAGAGGTCGGGGCGCTGGGTGATGCAGGCACCGACGAGAAGACCGCCGTTGCTGCCGCCACGGATGGCGAGTTTCTTGCTGCTGGTGAACTTGTTGGCGATGAGCCACTCGCCCGCGGCGATGAAGTCATCGAAGACATTCTGCTTGTTGGTGGTGGTGCCGGCCTGGTGCCAGTCTTCGCCATATTCGCCGCCACCGCGGATGTTGGCGGAGGCGTAGACCCCGCCCATTTCCATCCAGACGAGGTTGGTGATGGAGAAGCTGGGCGTGAGAGAGATGTTAAAGCCGCCGTAGCCGTAGAGGAGCGTGGGATTGCTGCTGTTCTTTTCGAGGCCTTTCTTGTACGTGAGGAACATGGGCACCTTGGTGCCGTCCTTGCTCTTGTAGAAGACCTGCTCGGTCACGAAGTCGTCGGGATTGAAGGCGACCTTGGCCTGCTTGTAGAGGCTGCTCTGACCTGAAGCAACGTCATAGCGGTAGATGCGATTGGGGCTGGTGAAGCCGGCATAGGCGTAGAAGGTCTCGGTATCGGTGCGCTTGCCGCCAAAGCCGCCAGCGCTGCCGATGCCCGGCAGGTCGACATCACGGACAAACTTTCCGGCGACATCAAAGACCTTGATTTCGGTCCTGGCATCGCGGAGGTAGTTGGCGAAGAAGTAGTTGCCGACCATGCCCACGCCCGTCAGGGTCGCGTCGCTCTGGGGAATCAGTTCCTTCCAATTGGAACGCTCGGGCTTGTTGAGGTCGATCGCGATGACTCGTCCGCGGGTTGCATCAAGGTTGGTGTTGAAGTAGAAGACAGTGCCGTCGTTGCCGACGTACTCATAACTCGCGTCCATTTCGTCCAGGAGTTTGACGACCTTGCCGTCGGCAAGCGCCTCCGTGGTGTTGGCCTTGGGGCTGATGTCCTTGACGTAGAAGCGGTTCTTGGGATCGGTGCCCTTCCAGACGTTGATGACGAGATACTCGCCATCCTCTGTGACGCCCCCACCAAAGCCCCAGTCCTTTTTGGCCTCGTCGCTTTCCTGATACACAAGCAGGTCCTCGCTCTGGGACGTGCCGAGTTTGTGGTAGTAGAGTTTCTGGTAGTAGTTCTCGTTGACGAGGGCGTTACCACTCTTGGGCTCGTCGTATCGGCTGTAAAAGAAGCCACTAGCGTCGTTGGTCCAACTTGCGCCGCTGAACTTGACCCAGTTAATGACATCGGGGAGGTCCTCGCCGCTCGCGATGTCGCGGACCTTCCAGGTGTTCCAATCGCTGCCGGCCTCGGCGATGCCATAGGCCATGTACCTGCCGTCATCCGTGATCGACGTGCCCGCGAGGGCCACGGTGCCATCGGCCTTGAGCGTGTTGGGGTCGATCAGGATGCGTCCCGCATCGCCCAAGGCATCGGCGACGTACATCACGCTCTGGTTCTGGAGGCCACTGTTGTAACTCCAGAAGTACTTGCCCCCCTGCTTGGAAGGCGTGCCAAACTTTTCATAGTTCCAGAGTTTGGTGATGCGGTCTTCGATTGCCTGACGCTGGGGAACACCAGCCAGGTAGGAGTTAGTCAGTGCAACCTGTCCATCGATCCATGTGCGGGTCTCGGTTGAGTCTGGGTCTTCGAGCCAGCGGTACGGGTCAGCGACTTGCACGCCGTGATAGTTGTCCGTGATGCTCACGTCCAGGCGCGCGGCGGGGTACTTCCAAGGGTGCTCGGCGAAAGCAAGCAGAGGAGTGATGGACATGGCAGCAAGAGCGATCAGGATCGGGCGTTTCATACATGGTTCCTGGTGACCAATAACCGACCGCCGGGCTTCGGCCCGGGGTGTGCTCAATGGTACGGGGCAGTAGGCGGAGCGTTAGGGGGCCTGGGTGGGCTTGCAGGTCGCTGGTGCATGTAATGGGTCAGGCTTAGGTTGCTCGGATCGAGATTGAGTTGGGCGGGATTTGCATCTCGACAACGTCCAGGCGAGGACGAATGATCCGATCGCCACGACGATCTGCGCGGGACCAAACCAAAGGGCATCGCTCACCAGGATCGGCTTGCCATATCCCTCGTGGTTCGACAATGGCCAGTCGTAGTCGGTCCAGGCGAAGCCCTGCTGGTGCAGCGTGACACCATCGAGAAACATCACAAGACCACGGAGCGCGAGGACGATACCAGCCATCGTGATCAGCCACGCAGCTTTCCTTGGATGCTGAATCGCGAAGCCGATGGCAATGCCGAAGAACATCGCCCCCATGACGATGACGATTTGCTCGAAGGTATTCCAATCAGAGAAACACGCCATCGCCGCGAGCGGCATCGAAACAAGACCCCAGCGCAGCCATTTGTTGATCCAGAACTGCTCGTGTATGCCTATGGCATACAGCACGAAGGCGAGCGAGGCGAAGGCCGCCGGGAGACGCATTACTGGCTCGAGTGTGCTGATCCAGCCGCTGCTGAGCATGAAGACCACGAGCGAGAAGGACGCGAGCCAAGCAAGGCTGGTACGTCTGCTGCGGCGGATGGCGTTGCTTTGTGCGAGGGCAGCGAGCTGGGAATGTGAGAAGGCAACGCCACACTCCGGGCATGCGCCGTCGGGGAGGCCGGAGAGATCGTACGTGCAGGATGGACAGAGGGAGGGCATGCGAAGAACATCGATAGATGGTGTCCCAGTATGCAGCCCGACCATCCGGGAAGGCTCGCGCGGTTTGTAGAAGCCCATGCCACTTAACTTACTACTGCACAAGTCCCTTCGTCAACCGCATGAAGGCTGTTTCCAGATTCACGGGTTCCTCCGCCAGTTTGGTCACGCGGAAACCCTTGTTGACCAGCACATTGGGCACATCGGCGATATTGAGACCATTGGCCCCGCCATCATCGTAGTTGACCTGGATGAGTTTGCTGCCCACGGACGCGGTGACGCTGTCGTCGTTGATGACGGCGATCTTGGTGACGCCTCGGATTTGCTGGAGGAGTTTCGCGGCCTCGTCGGTGCGGTCAACGACGCCCACGTGCAGGACATGGCCCAGTTTTGCGCGCTTGAGGATCTCGTCGACGCTGCCGTTGAAGAGCAGTTGGCCGCGCTCGATGACGCCCACGACGTTGCAGAGTTCGGCGAGTTCTGGCAGGATGTGCGAGGAGATGAGGATGGTCTTGCCCATCCTGCGGAGTTCTTTCAGCAATTCGCGCATTTCGATGCGGGCGCGGGGGTCCAAGCCGCTGGCGGGCTCGTCCATCAGCATCACTTTGGGATCGTGCAGCAGCACGCGCGCTACAGAAAGTCGCTGCTGCATGCCGCGCGAGAGCGAGTTCACTTCGGCGGTCGCCTTGTAGCCAAGGTCCGTCAGTTCGAGCACGTCGTGAACCACTTTCTTGCGAGTGCCGCCATGAATCCCATACGCCGCGGCGAAGAACTCGAGGTATTCGATCACGACCATGTCTTCGTACGCGCCCAGTTCGTCGGGGACGTAGCCGATGAGTGGGCGGATCTGGCGGTTCTGGTAGCCGACGGTGAGGCCGGCGACGTTGGCTTGGCCGCTGCTGGGCTTGAGGAGGGTGGCGAGAATCTTGATGGTGGTGGTCTTGCCCGCGCCGTTGGGACCAATGAATCCGAAGCAATCGCCCTCGTTGATGGTGAGGTTGAGGTTATTGAGGGCGATCAAGTCGCCATAGCGCTTGGTCAGGTTGATCGTTTCGATCATCGGCACGAGAGCACTCCCCGATTGGTCCCAAGATTGGTGCCCATATTGGCCCCAAGATTCGTGAAAGGCAAACTCATCAGGCTGAGTAGAACATGATTGATGCTGCGGACGGGCGATGCAGTTGCATCGAACAAGGCTCATCGCTCAAGCACAACACAGAAGCACACCATGCAAGCGCGCCCATTCAACGTGCTCAAGCACCAATCTCCACCAGCAACGCCTTGATCTCCTCACGCCGGGTCCGGACATCCTTGTAGTTGAACTGCTTCATGGCGATCTGCGACGCGATCTTGTCGGCCTCGCGGAGTTTGTCCACGCTACGCGATGCCTTGCCCACTTCCATGAGCGAGGTGAAAAGGTTGTAGCGAAGGTCGAGCGCGGTTTCTGGAGCCATGTCGCCCGAGTCCAGCGCCTGGCGGAAACTCGCCTCGGCCTCGTCGTAGTACTTGATCTTATAGAAGGCCTGGCCCATGAAGTTGAGGCTGGGCACGCGAAGCTTCGAGTCGGTCTGGGTTTCCTGGAACAGGCCGATGGCATCGTCGAGTCGGTTCAATTGAAAGAGCCGCTTGGCAAGTTCATACTTGCGGCCAATGTCGGTGGGATAGGCCTCGACGCGCAGCGTGAATTCCTGGACCTCCAGTTTGAGCAGGTCTTCGCGCTCGCTGGTCAGCATGTTGGTGAGCATTTCGCTGCCCGGGCTGGCATCGAGCATCTTCTCGAGATCGCGGATTTTCCGATGCCCCTGACGCATCTTGATATCGCCAGCCAGTTCGCGGAAGCGAAACTGCTTGCTCCACTCGAACGTCTTCATATAGAGGTCAAACGCACGGGCCTCGTCCGTGGGCTTGGCTCGTTCCAGCAGGCGCTTGCACAGCACTTCGACTGCGGGCAGATCGTTGGGCCGCTTGGCGTAATCCTCTTCGGCGGCCTTCAGCAAGCGCTCAACCGTGTCCTCAGTCTTGACCAGGCGATCGCCCTCTTCGAGCAACTGCTGCTTCTTGGCGTCGCGGATGTTGGCGCGGAAACCACCATCCGAGCCTGATGTCTGCGTATATCCGCCCCGGTTCATGGTTGCCAGGGCCGCAAGATTGCGCACATACGCGGCTAACTCGCCATCGGAGGGATCGACCTTGACCGCTTCCTCGGCGGCGCGAACCGCACGATCCGGGTCCTCCATGGTTTTGAAGGCTTCGGCGATCTTCAGCAACAAGTCCTTGCGGACCTTGCGTTCCTTGAGCGCAAAGCCAAGAGCCCGATCGCCAATCCACTGTGCTGGCTCCTTCAATCGCATCACGGCGGCGGCTTCCAGCGCGCGCACAGCAAAACTGGCTTCGGAGGGCTTCATGGACCATTCGAGGATGCCACGCAAGTACTTGTCGACTTCGGACTTGCCGGAGACACTGTTGACAACATCCTTGCCCGGGCCCTTGCCCTTGACATCGGCTTCGAGGAATTGGGCAGCGCAGCCGAAGAAGGAGGTAAGGCCTTCCATATTGCCGGGGTCAAACCGCAGGCCACCAAGCCATAGCGACATGGCATATTCAGGATTGCCCGTCTCCTGCACAGTTCGGGCGTGCTCGAAGAACTTCTTGGCCTTCTCCGGGGAGTAGACCACTTTGTCCTTGTCTTTTTCGCCATCGCCGCCACCAGCAAGCCCGTTGGGGCCGCCGTTGCCGGGAGGAATGTCGTCCTTTTTCTTGCCCCAAAACATCGTGTGCAAGTGCTCCTAAAGTACCTTAAATCGCTTGTAGCGCGCCTTACTCGTACCCAAGAAGACAAGGCATCGACAAGGCTTCTAGGGTACACCGCCTCCGGTGACTCCACTACCATATCCCAATCGCATGCCCGGCCCCGCCTCTTCCAATCCCCAGCCC
>CAYRPC010000019.1:0-32331 GCA_964425995.1 uncultured Phycisphaeraceae bacterium | reverse complement strand
CCGCGTCCGCAGCGTTGAGCCAGAACTGGTAGTACGCGTACGCGCTCGTACGCGTCGGGCTGGTGTCGCTGGCATCCTTGCGAGCGGTGAGCCAAATCGCGCCCGATTCGGTCTTGCCAAACTTGCTGCCATCGGCTTTGGTGACGAGGGGCCAAGTCAGGCCGTAGGCACCTTTGCCACCTGAATCACGCGCTGCCTCATTCGTTTCCTCTTTCGGTCGCTCGTTGGCTTTCTTCGCGATCAAGTCCATCCCGACCACGATGTTTCCATACTGATCACTCCCGCCCATTTGCATCGTCACGCCATGCTTTTCGTGCAATTGCTGAAAGTCATACGCCTGCAGGATCATGTACGAGAACTCGGTGTATGAAATCCCCTGGTCGCGGTTGGTGAGCCGCTCCTTGACCGAATCCTTCTGCATCATCATGTTGACCGAGAAGTGCTTGCCGATATCGCGCAAGGCGTCGAGGTAACTGATCTTGCCCAGCCAGTCGATGTTGTTGATCGTCGCCAGTGGATTGGACTTCGCGCTGGAGTCAAACAACTCGCCGCCCGCAAAGATGCGTTGAATGTTCCGGACGTTCGCCTCGATCTCCTGTACGGTGCGAAGCTGACGCTCCGCAGTTTTACCCGAGGGATCGCCAATCAGCCCGGTCCCGCCCCCCATGATCGCGACGGGCGTGTGCCCCGCACGCTGGAACCGGGCGAGCGCCATGATGCCCACCAGATTGCCAATCGTCAGGCTGTCCGCCGTGGGGTCAAAGCCAACATAAGCCTTGCGGGCCTGCGCAGGTCCGGTTGACAAGTGCTTGTCAAGACTCTGGACATCTGTCACCTGCGCGAGTTGTCCGCGCCAGGCAAGATCATGTAAAAAAGTGGACTGGTGGGACATGCCCAACCATACGAACCCCAAGCGGCAGTGATGGACCAATCAGTGATGGTCCAAAGTCAGGCCAGAAAAAAGGCCCATCGACTACCCGCAACGGAGAGGACGGGCCATAAGACAAAATGGCTGGAGCCGGACTTGAACCGGCGACACCCGCATTTTCAATGCGGTGCTCTACCAACTGAGCTACCCAGCCGAACAGTCCCATCGGTCGCCCGAGGGGAACAACAAGTTTAGTGACTGCGCGTGGAAGGGTCAAGCCTGCAAGAATCGCATGTGCCAGACGATTCAGCCTCAACCTCCCCACTCCTCGCGGTTGGAGACCTGCGCGTCCACTTCCCGGTCCGTTCGGGCCTGCTCCAGCGGACGAACGGCTCCATCAAGGCGGTGGATGGCATCTCGTTCATGGTGCCCAAAGGCTCAACCATGGGCCTCGTGGGCGAATCCGGCTCGGGCAAGTCCACCGTCGGGCGGGCGGTGCTCCGGCTGATCGAACCCACCAGTGGCGAAGTCCGCTTTCAGGGAATCGACGTGCGTGCTGCCTCGTCGGGCCAACTTCGCATGCTCCGCAGCCGCATGCAAATGATTTTTCAGGATCCGGGCAGTTCTCTCAACCCCCGCCGCACCATCCGCGACGCGCTCACCGAACCCCTCCGCGTCCACCACATCGCTGGTTCTGCCCGGGATGCCGACGAGCGGGCCGCCGCGCTCCTCGAACGCTGCGGCATGACACCCGCAGCCCTCACACGCTATCCCCACGAATTCTCAGGAGGCCAGAAGCAACGCATCGCGATCGCGCGAGCCCTGACCCTCTCCCCGGCGTTGCTTGTCTGCGACGAGCCCACCAGCGCACTTGATGTGTCGATCCAGGCTCAGATACTCAACCTCCTCCAAGACCTTCAACGCGATCTGGGATTGTCCTATCTCTTCATCAGCCACGACATGAGCGTGATTCAGCACATGTGCCCGAGGATCGCTGTGATGCAACGAGGTGTGATCGTCGAGCAAGGCACGCGCGAGCAGATACTGGAAGCCCCCAAAGAGCAGTACACGCAGCGACTGCTCGCCAGCGTGCCGAGAATCCTGGCTTACGAATCTCAAGCGTAAGGGAGCGTTGACACATTCCAGCCCAAAGACTTAATCCACATCATCAATCGCATCATTGCGCAATGTCAGAATGTCGCGCAACTGATCCGTTGACAATTCGCTGAGCCACTGCTCGCCCTGCCCGATGATGTTCTCCGCGAGTTCGGTCTTGCTCTCGATCATCTGATCGATGCGCTCTTCGAGCGTGCCTCGAACCACGAACTTGTGGACCTGCACCGTGCGTGTCTGGCCGATGCGGTACGCACGGTCGGTGGCCTGATTCTCGACTGCTGGGTTCCACCAACGGTCAAAGTGGAAGACGTGGGTCGCTGCGGTGAGGTTCAAGCCAACGCCGCCCGCACGCAGGCTCAGCAGCATGACGGGGTGCGTGCCATCGCCCTTCTGGAAAGTATCGATCATCTGCTGGCGCTTGGCCATGGTGGTGCCGCCATGGATGAACAATACTTCCTTGCCAAAGCGGTGGCGGATCATCAGATCGAGCATGTGGCCCATCTGACGGAACTGGGTGAACAGCAGGCAGTGGTCGCCCTCGCTGATGATCTCGTCGAGCATTTCGAGCAGGCGGATGCACTTGCCGCTGCGCGATGGATCGGGAGTCTTCATGCCCCCGTTTTCCCACTCCTTCAGGGCTTGCCCGGGATGATTGCATATCTGCTTGAGGCGAATCAGGGCAGAAAGGACCAGGCCCCGGCGCTGAATGCCCTCCGCGGCATCGACCTCGCTGAGCATGCGCTTGACGCACGATTCGTACAGGCTTGCCTGTTCGCTGGTGAGGTGGCTGTATTCCTTGCTCTCGAGTTTGGCGGGCAAGTCCGCGACGACGGTTGGATCGCTCTTGAGGCGGCGAAGAATGAACGGGCGAATGAGCGATCGGAGTTGCTCGCCCTTCTGCTTGTCGTGGTAGCGTTCGATCGCGAGCGAGAAACGGGTACGAAAACTCGATGCGCCGCCCAGATACCCAGGATTCAGGAAGTCCATGATGGACCATAGTTCCGCGAGACGATTCTCGACGGGCGTGCCCGTGAGCGCGATGCGATGGTTGGCCTCGAACAAGCGAGCCGCCTGGGCCTGCTTGCTGGTAGGGTTCTTGATGTACTGGGCCTCGTCGAGGACGACACGTCCCCACTTGACGCGTGCGAGCGTTTCGCGGTCGCGATGAGCGAGCGCGTAGGTCGTGATGACCAGATCGGTCTCGGCCGCGACATCGAGAAATGCATCGCCGGTCTTGCGAGTCGGGCCATGGTGGACCATTACTCGTAAGTGCGGACAGAAGCGGCGCGTCTCGTGCAGCCAGTTGCCTACGACGGACATGGGCACCAAAAGCAGCGTCGGAAGCACGGTGAGCGAAGCCCCATCCGAATGCTCGCCCGTGGTTGGGTCCGAAGCGACGACATCAAGGCGTGCTTGCTTGGTTGCCGCTTCGCTTTCTTCCTGGCCCTCCCGCTCATATGCCAACAGGGCGAGCAACTGCACGGTCTTACCCAGGCCCATGTCATCGGCGAGGCAGATGCCAAAGCCCAGGCGTTCCTGGAACATCATCCAACTGACGCCGCGAGCCTGGTAGGGACGCAGCGTTCCGCGAAACAACTTGGGCGGGGGTAGCATCTCAAGTTGCTTGGTCGCTGCCTCGCTGTTCATGAAGCCAGCGAGCCAACCCGTCGCCTCCATACCCACCACCGGAACGCCGGTCTGGGCAACGTCCATCGAATAGGCAAGTCGCATCGCCTCGCTGAGGCGAATCTGCCCGCCCGGATTCTCACGGATGAACTTGATCGCGGCGTGTACATCCTCGGGGCGAATCTCCACCCAGCGCCCGTTGACACGCACCAAAGGCGTGCGCTTGGCGGCGAGTTTCTCGAACTCTTCGAGAGAGATCGTCATGTCGCCGACGCTGATCTCCCACTTGTAATTGACGAGCGTTGCAAGACCTAACTGCGGCTTGGCAGCGTTAGTCTGGCCACCTTGCAGTCGGGGGTCAAACTGTTCGTTGCTCTCAAGTTTGAGTTTTGCCCCAACGCGTGCGGCGGGCGAGTCCCACCAACTGGGTGCTTCCGCACCAAAGCCCTGCTCGATCAGGATCGGACGTACCTCGCGAAGGAACTCGTACGCCTGGCGCGTACTCAGTTTGATTGCTTCAGGTTCGCTTTCCTGGAGCGCGATCTCAAGGCGGCGATAGAAACGCGCGGCTCGCCCGAGTTCTTTGAGAAGCAGTTCCTGAGGCTGGTCCATGCGCCGGCCCATGATCGTTGCGCTGTCGCCCTTCAAAAGCCAGATGTCGCCCCCGTCCACAATGAGCGAAGGAGCATCGACAGATTGCAGATGGAACGAAAGCGTCCACGCTTCCTGACCCGGATCGGGTGCCGCATCCGGAGCGAGGCCCGACACATCCGGCTCGCTCAAACGGACCAGCAATCGCCACGCGGCGGAGATGCCGCGCTCTTCAAGGCCACTGATCCATGTGCGGACACGCTTCACAAGGTCCTGACGAATCGTGAGCGGCCCTTGAATGTCAGCAGTTGTCTGGAGCAAGCCAGAGAGCAGCGCGACGTGCGAGTCCTTGGCGGGGTCCTGTCCATCCAGGGCATCACCAAAACTGTCCGCGACCAGCACACGTCGGCACGCGGCATCAACCAGCGACGCGATGAAGTCTTCCGTGATCGCCCACGCGTCGTGATCGTGCGCATCCAGAGGAGAGCGAGCAATCGTGGGCATGGCGTGAACGAGCAGGGTCGCACGCTTGGCGATTGCCTCGTCGGAGAGCCAAGGTCGCCACGCGCCGCGCAGTTCGCCCGTCACCACCTGCACCAGCATGGGCACGAAGCGCTGCTGGGCAAGGATGTATCGCGCGAATCGGGCGGACAAAGCCCAATATTCCAGATCGGCCCCGGCTCGTAGCGTGGGGGCATCTTCGCTGGCCGGACCATCAGACTGCCCGTCCGCCTCCGCCTGCTCTGCGAGTACGTCGGCGAGGGCGGGAAGCAGTTCGAGCGCGAGGTCCGGATCAAGCGTTCGGGTTGGCACATCAAAGCTGTGGAGCGACAACGGTTCGAGTACGTCGGTGCTAATCACCGGCTCTTCGACGACTGGCTCGGCTGGTAGCGCGATCGTCGGATCCTCAAAGTCGATGCCCGCATCATCGGCACGATCATCGCTCATGCCATGCGAGCGAAGCGCTGTGCTGGCAAGTGCAAGAGTTGGGCTAGGCTCGGGCAAACTGCCCCGCGCGGGCAATCGCATCCGAAGTAAACCTTCGGGACAGGCCCGCAGTGCATCACGTAGTAGCGTCGGCAAACCGTCGGCTTCAATCGCATTGCTCGCGAATGGATGCGGCTTTGCAATACTGGGCACGAGAGGCGCGGCAGAGTCTGAATCGTCGGCAGGAGCGCGGCCCGCACCCACCAAAATCGGCACGTTTGATGTTGCGGCACACAACGCGGCATCCTCCGCCCAGAGATGCACGACACCACCCGACCACGTTGCATGCAGCGCTTGCGGCAATCCTTGCTCCACCCCCCCGCCCCGTCACTTCCCGATTACTTGCCCGTCACTTGCCCGTCCACAATCCCTGCTGGATCAACCCGCCATGCCCGGACCTGTCCTCCGCGGCAACCCTGCAGAGATCATCCACCATATCGACATCCTCACACCAAGTGAGGGCGGTGGGATTCGAACCCACGACCCACGGATTAAAAGTCCGTTGCTCTACCAACTGAGCTACGCCCTCGACACACATACTTAAACCTGTTGCTTGCACAACAGGATCAGAGTGCTTTCGTGCGATTATAGCGGGAGGATGCGGCAGCAACGCTGCTCGCAAGCCCATCGCATCACGTCTCATCCCACCCCATCACGCAACCATGTGGAACAAGTGCGGCGATCCCGCGTTTACCCGCAAAGCGGCGAACCCACGATCGCTACGATCCAAACAAGTGCCGACCCCCTCCCCCACTCCTCCAACCCCCTCGCACGACTCATTCCTTGCTCGCTTGCTTGCCCCCGCCGGCCCGCTCGCCCGCGCCATGGAGCAAGTGATGGGCGTTGGCTACGAAACTCGTCCGCAGCAAGCCCAGATGTGCGAGTCCGTCGCCCTGGCAATGCAGACTCGCAGTCACCTCCTCGCCGAAGCAGGCACAGGCACGGGCAAGAGTCTCGCCTATCTCCTGCCCGCCGCGCTGCGCTGCGTGCTCTATGGTGAGCGCGTCGTCGTCAGCACCCACACCATCAGCCTGCAAGAACAAATCCTCCACAAGGATCTGCCCGTCGTCGAGCGCGTCATCAAGATTCTCAGCGACCAAGGCGAACTGCCCGAGCCAGCCACCGAAGACGGCGAAAAACGCGAACTTAAGAGCGTGCTCGTCAAAGGCCGGGGCAATTATGTCAGCGTGCGTCGCCTCAAACTTGCCAGCGAACGCCAGGATCGTCTGTTCGCCGATCCAGCCGCCAAGCGAAGCCTGCACGTTATCGAAGATTGGGCCAGCACCACCCGCGATGGCACGCAAAGCACCCTCCCACCCATCGAACGCTGGGGGGTCTGGGACAAGGTCCAAAGCGATAGCGGCAACTGCATGGGCAAGAAGTGCCCAAACCACGGGCAGTGCTTCTATCAAGCCGCACGTGCCCAACTTGACGAAGCCAACCTCTTCATCTGCAACCACGCCCTGTTTTTCAGCGACCTGGCCCTCCGCGTGCAAGACGCAGGATTCCTGCCCGCTTACCAACACGCGATCTTCGACGAAGGCCACAACGTCGAGGAGGTCGCCAGTGAGCACTTCGGGGCATCACTTTCCGAAGGCCGCGTCCAGCACCTGCTCGGCACGCTCTATCAGGCGCGCACAGGCAAGGGATATCTGGCCCAACTTGCACTCACGGGCGAGGACATCCAGCCACTTGAAAAGGCCATCGGCTTGGCTATCCGTGCGAGTGATGAGGCCCGGGTCTTCTTCGATGACCTGCAGAACCTTGCGCAGACAAGTAGCCCGACTGTTCGTGAGAAGTCGGGTGAAACCTCTCGACCATGGACCCAGCGCGGCACTACTTCCGAAGGGCGCAGCGAGCCTCGCATCACCCGCATCCGCGAGCCCGACATCGTTCCAAACGCATTAGCCGGTGCCATGCGTGAACTCTCTATGCGCCTGCGAGGCCTGCGCGACATCGCCAAGTACGAGCCCGACAAGTACGAACTCAATGCATATGCCCAGCGGGCCGAGATGATCGCACAGGATGCGACCACCCTCGTCAAGCAGACCGCCCCGTCCTGCGCCTATTGGATCGAGGTCACCGGTGGTGAGGATGGCAGTGGCAGCAACCAGCGTGTGACCTTCGCGTGCGCACCTATCGAGGTCGCTCCGCTCCTCAAGGCCAAGCTCTTCAACCCGGAGCAACAGATCAGCGTTGTCCTCACCAGCGCAACGCTCGCGACTGCGGGCAAAGTCAATGCCGATGCCGCTGGGTCGGCTACGACCAACCCCGCCTTCGCCCACACCGCACGCCAACTCGGCTGCGAAGGTGCTTCCACACTCCAAGTCGCCAGTCCCTTCGACTATCGCAAGCAAGTCGAGGTCTTCGTCGAACGCGTCGAGCTCAAGCCGCGCACGCAGGCCCCTCCTCCCTCAGACTTTCACATACCGGGCGATGATGTCCCTGTGTTCGTCCGTGATCGGGCCGCCAACAGCGGCTTTGGGACGCGTCCTGCTCGCCCTGGCTCCGCCTATGCCCAGGCCCTCACGCAGCAGATCGTCGAGCACGTTCGCGCTACCGACGGCGGTGCCTTCGTCCTCTTCACCAGTTTCGCCACCCTCAACCAAGTTGCTCGCGAAATCGAACAGCCGCTCGCCCGCCTGGCTCTTCCCCTGCTCGTGCAAGGCAAGGACGGCAGCCGCACCACCATACTTCAAAAGTTCCGCGAAGATGAACGCAGCGTGCTCCTTGGTGCTGCGAGTTTCTGGCAGGGTGTCGATGTCAGAGGTCGTGGCCTCCGCAACGTCATCATCACAAAACTTCCATTTGACCCGCCCGATCGTCCGCTCGTGCAGGCCCGGGGTGAGTTGATCCAAAGCCGCGGCGGCAATCCCTTCATGGAAGATGCCCTGCCCCGGGCTGTGCTTCGATTCAAGCAGGGGTTTGGCCGGCTTATCCGCAGCAAGGAGGACAAGGGTCGTGTGGTGATCCTCGACGACCGCGTCCTGACCACCCGCTACGGTCGCGTGTTCCTTGACGCCCTGCCCGAAGGCATGCGGATTCACGCTTGGAACGAGCAGTAGCCGAAGGTGCATTGGTGCCCCGTCCCACCCGCGAGACCATCCAGACACTTTTGATCGTGCTGGCGCTCTATGCGCTGGTCGTCGGTGCCATGCTGGTTGCGGACATTGTCCCCAGTCGCGCCGCCTTTGACAGCAAGCTCTATCACCTGCCCACGATCAAGCAGTTTGCGCAGACATGGCCCTCGATTGATCCATGGGACTATCTCTCTGCAACTACGCCAGGATACCACTGGCTGCTCTCTGGTGTCTGGAGTCTGACTGGCGGCTCGCTCAGGATTGTGCTCATCGCCAACGCCCTGATCACCGCTGGCTTCTTTGCACTGGCCGCCTGGCTCATCGCGCGGCTTGCAACTGGGTCTCATGGTCCGCGCTGGCTGCCTGTGCTGCTCTGCCTCCCGTTGCTTGCCAACAACTACCTGCTCATGCCTGGGGTTGCGCTGCTGCCCGATGCTGCTGGCTGGCTGGGGGTGCTCGCGATGATCGCCATATGTCTGACCACTCGGACGACGGTTTTCACGCTAGTGACAGGCGGCGTGCTGCTGCTTGCAACCGTTCTGACACGCCAACTGCATGTTTGGATCGCTGGTCTATTCCTCCTTGCACTCTGGTCGCCCCCGATGGATTCCCAAGTTTCGCGCCGCAGCACGAGCGCCGCCAATTCACGATTGGGGCCAGTGGCCCTGGGTCTGATCGCGTGTATCCCTGCGGCTCTCATGCTGCTGCTCTTCGTGCGATACTGGGAAGGCCTTGTCCCCCCACGCTTCCAGGGCCAGTATCCACCCCGAGGCCTGGGCGGCATGCTCTTGTCGCCCGCGCCAGCGTTTATCCTTGCCGTGGTCGGCGCACTCTCACCATTTTTCGCTGGCTTCTGGGGCCCGGGCCTGCTGCGCCTGTGGAAAGATCATCGCTTTACGTTGCTTGGAGTATGCGCTGTTGGTATTGCTGTGGCGATCTTTCCAGCCACGAACTTTGATTACCAGGCCGGGCGACGCACTGGCTTATGGAACCTTGCGGCACATTTCCCCGTGCTGTTTGGCCATACCTCGGTACTGATCCTCATGCTCACGACGGTGGGCGCTCTGGTGCTGGCCTGCTTCGCAACGCTGCTGGACAGTCGCCCTCGCGTGATCCTTCTCGCCTGTCTGCTGGGCTATGCCATTGTCATGACCGCCAGCGCGGAAGTCTGGCAGCGATATGTGGAACCACTGGCGCTGCTGGTCCTCGTACTGATGAGCGCACGGGTTACTGGCCTGCACGCCCAATCATCGCTGCGACGACGACTCGCGCGCAACTTGGGCCCACTCCTGCTTGCCGTTGCATTTACAGCCGTGACGCTCCGCACATTCAAGGCTGGCGTGGAATCCTGGGGCGCGCCAGCACCCGCTCCTATGGCAACCGATCATGTTGGCCCGCCGCCGCCAGTGGTCCTCGATGCCCCAGCCAAGCCGGCTGGCAAAGTCTTCTGGTGATTGCAACGATGCCATGCCATTCACTGCTTGGTCCCGATATCCACGACCTGTGCCTTGTGTCTGCCCATGCCGGGATCGATGATGCGATACGAACCAGCGACCAGCGGCTCGCGTAGGAAAACATGATCGATGTGCAGGATTGGAAACCCGCGCGGATAAGAGAGCGCCGATCCGCCATTGACCGCAGTCTCCCTGGCGTGCCGCATCGACCCCACCAGTTGGCCAATCGACCACGATCCGTAGGGCGTGTTGAAGTCGCCACCCACGATGTCGGGAGTCCGCAGGCGTGCGAGTACGGCATCACGCTCTGGGCCTGGCGTGAGCGCACGATCGAGGCCATCGACAGTTCGCACCAACACATCCGAGGCGAACGCATCGATCGTGGCGCGAGCCTGCCTCATCATGCGACTGCGAGGAATGTCGGGATCGCTGGGCAGGTCCACCAGCCACACAATCATGGTCCGTCCCAAGGCCTCGCGAGTGTCGAGTTCCGCCATGATCACCTCGCCCACGTCAATGTGCTTCATGCCGCCACCTGGCCAAGTAAACGTGCGCTCTCTTGCGCCCGAGATTCCCAGAGGCATCCAAGCAGAGTGGAGCATTGGAAATCGCGAGATGATGTTCAGGCGGATGCTGGTGGCTGCGTAGGTCTTGTCCGAATGTCCATCCGAACGAGCAGCCTCACCCAAGGCAACCCGCACGGGCACCAGTGAGGCCTGGAATCGCGTGTTGGCGAGCAGCGCAATGTCCGGTCGCGTTTGGCTCACTCCATCAGCCGCTTCCTCGTTGCTGATGGTCGTCATGTTCCAAGCGAGGATCCGCATCGAAATCGTTGCAGGACCAGATCGGGCAAAGTGCAACACACCTAGGTCCACAATCAGCCACCATGCAGCAGCCACACCCACGAAGAGCCCCGGGACAAGTCTTTCAAGCAACTTTGACCGTGCCGTGTCTTGGACCACAGCATCATGCTGCTTCCAAATCACGATCGCACGCACCCCCAGCAATCCTGCCAATCCCAAGACGACCGCCAGCGTGGGTATCCAGGAAAAAAACTGACTGAGCAAAGTGCGATCCGACACTACCCGTCCGATCATCCAGACTCCAAAGAGGCTTACTGCAAGGATTGCACACGCATGCGCGATCCATGTTCGAACATTCGTGAGCGCCTGCATGCCACACAATCCTTTCAAAACCCAAACGAACATGAGTCGGAGTCAAACGTAGCCTATTATCGGGCAGAATTGAGGAAGCCGCGCGGCGACCGATTTGCCCACCGAATGTATCGGGGTCGGGCGCATCGGATCACATGACGCGCGAGCATGGAGAACGGAAATGAAGGTTCGCAACATTGTGTTGGTGGCTGGTCTCGCTTCGAGCATGTTCATCGTGGGCTGCGAGGAGGCCAAGAACACCGCGTCCCAAGCCAGCACCGCCGTGGGCGACGCCGCGAAGAAAGCTGGCGATACCGCTACCAAAGCAGTCGATGCCACCAAAGAAGGCATGAAGGACGCCGCGCACGCGACCAGCGATGCTGCTGGCAAGGCGGTCGATGCTACCAAGGACGCTGCAGCGAGCGCGACGGATGCGGTCTCCAAGGCGCTTGAGAGCGCTAAGACCGACACCACCAAGTGGCTCACCGACACCGTCGAGAAGCAGTGGCCTGGTATGAAGACCCAGCTCGATGATGCGGCGAAGAAAGTCGGTGGCATCAAGGATCCAGCAATCAAGACCAAGGCTGAGGGGATGGTCAAGGAACTGCAGGCTTCGATCCCTGGCATCGAAGAAACCGTCACCAAGATCAAGAACCTGGACTGGAAGTCGATCAAGATGGATGACTTCTCCAAGATGAAGGACGCGGCAACCAAGGCTTGGGACACCTTCGGCAGCAAGTTGAAGGAACTCAGTGGCATGCTGCCCAAGTAATCTGAAACAACTTTTTCAACGACAATCTGTACCAACAACCCCCTGCACCTTGCGGGGGGTTATTGTTTGGTCAAGATGGCAACTTATAGCGCTCGCCCGACTCGATCAAGGACCACCGATTGACGATGCCATGCATTCGAGCGGCGACTCTGGTTCTCGGAACAACATTTTGCTTGGAAGTTTCGGCGTGATGCTGTATGTTCTTGCGTTCCTTCCTGCACGGTTTGCGTAGAGCAGGCTGGCAGTTCGCCGCATTTCTGGAGAATTCTACATGACTACCCCCCCGCCCCCACCCCGCATGCTCGGATTGATCGTTGCTGGTTTTAGTCTCGCCTCGCTGGGAGCGCTGATTGGGCCCGTCCAGCAGGGCGAAGCCGACGGATTCCGCACACCGACCGGAACGACGGCATCATCTCTGCCGGTTATTATGCCTGCCTCTGCGCCTCCCTCTGTGACTGACGCTTTGCCTAGCCAGTTGGCCTCACCGCAATTCGACGAACCCGCGCTGATTGCGAATCTCGAGCAGGCAGTCTTCCAGTCTTTGACGCCTCGCCAGCAGGAAATGATTGATCGCGGCTTCTCGCGACTCGCCAAGGCGGGTCTGGTGACCAGTTGCTTCGCCCCCGACACGCCCTACGAAACGGTCGAGGCCTTTCGGCGCGGCATCCCCGGATTCGGCCAGCGCTTCAATGCAGCAACCCGCTGGGGACCGACAGCGACGGACGTGGATGGCGGCAACCAGGGTGAACCCACGATCGTGACCTGGAGTTTTGTTCCCGACGGCACGATCCTGCCCAATGAGTTTGGCGAAGGCGACCTGCCCAGCGAACTTTTTGCTTGGATGAACTCCGTGTATCCCGGCGGTTTCAATGACTGGAAGCCGCTTTTTGACAATATCTTCGGGCGCTGGAGCCAGGTCAGTGGTTTGGTCTTTGTGTACCAGTCCACCGACGATGGTGCCCCGTTCCCAGATACGCCCGGGGCGCTCGGCATTCGCGGCGATGTCCGAGTCTCCGCCAAGAACATCGATGGCAATAGCGGGATTCTCGCGTATAACTACTTCCCCGACCTTGGCGACATGGTCATCAACTCCTTTGATAGTTTTTACAACAACACGGGCAACAACTCACTAGGCCTGCGCAACGTGCTGGCACATGAAGTCGGACATGGCATCGGTCTTGCTCATGTGTGCCCGGTGCAGCAGAACAAACTCATGGAGCCATTCGTCTCCACCGCCTATGACGGCGTGCGTCACGATGACATTCGCGCCGCGCAGTTCAATTATGGCGATACGTTCGAACCCAATAACACCCTTGCCGCTTCCTCCCCGCTTGGAACCATCTCCGCAACGACCGTGACAGTTGGCAGTGTGGCTGCTCCCGCAGTCCAGAACGCTTCCTCAGCCGGGCTCTCCAATGGCAGCGACCAAGATTGGTACTCGCTGAGCCTCTCCAATGCGGGCGTGCTGAGCATTGACCTGATCTCGCTTGGATTCTCTTACGACGACGCACCGCAGGATGGTGCCCCTTGCCCGTATACCGGGAGTTGCTGCTTCAATGACTTTACTGACTCCGGTGCGACACCATTGAGCGTGGAACTGACGACGAGCACGGGCACGCCAATTGCCCTGTTGTCCAACCTCACGGAAGGCACTGCCATGTTGCGACAGCAGTTGAACGCGGGTTCGTACCGGCTGCGGGTCTTTACCACCGCAGGCGTGAATGATGCGCAGTTGTACCAACTCCGCCTGATGTCACAGACCCAGACGCTCGTCGTGGAAGCGAGCCCTGCTCCCGAATTGCTTTCCCCATCCAATCCCACTCTGACGACAACGGTGCGTGCGGGATCGCAGACCGTCAACGCATCGCAAGTGCGCTTGTTCTATCGCTTCGGCTCGGTAGGGGCTTTTGCTTCCGTTGCGATGTCCAGCGGCCCCGGAGCCAACCAGTTCGGCGCGGCAATCCCCAGCGCTCCATGCCCCACTCTGGTGCAGTACTATTACCAGGCGACGAGCACGCAGGGAACGATCACACGATTGCCCTCTGATGCCCCGACATCCTTCTTTGCCACCAACATCGGTGTGCTGCAAGTTGCTTTCACCGACGACTTCGAGACCGACAAGGGTTGGGTCGTCGGTCCCAATACCGCTTCGAGCGGCATCTGGCTGCGAGATGATCCGATCGGCACGTTTGCTCAGCCCGAAGATGACACGACACCCGCTGGTAGCCTCTGCTTCTTCACGGGCCAATCGGGCGCGTTTGGCGAAGCCGCTGGCACGAACGATGTGGACGGCGGGCTGACGCGACTGACTAGCCCCGCGATCAATCTCGCCGGACGATTCGGCGTGCGTGTCTCGTACAACCGTTGGTACAACAACGTCGCGGGCGGCGCGGCGGGACAGGACACGTTCCGTGCCCAAGTCTCCATCGACAATGGATCGAACTGGATCGATGCTCAGTTGATCGGCCCTGGCCCAACCGATCTGCCCGAGTTGCAATCCGGATGGCGAGGTGCGACCTGGACGCTGCCCGCGGGAGTCACTCCGAGTGCGCAGACGCGCATTCGATTCATCGCAGATGATGCCGGAGCGGGCACTGTTGTTGAGGCTGGCATTGACGATCTTCGCGTGACAGCACTTGGCTGCGGACCTGTCTGCGACAGCATCGACTTCAACAACGACTCGGCATCGTTTGACCCCACAGACATCGATGCTTTACTGAGCGTTTTCAGTGAAGGCCCATGCATTCCTGCTCAGGCAACATGCAGCGATATCGACTTCAACAACGACGGGTCACTCTTTGACCCATGCGATATCGACTCGTTCTTGCTGGTGTTCAGCGAAGGTCCCTGCACGCCCTGCGGCCAGTAAGACAAGTATTCTTCGTAAAAACCTAGAAATTAACAACACCGACCATGAACAGCATGGTCGGTATTTTCTTGTGTGCCCAATCACGCCACTCAAGATGACACAGCGTGTCGTCATGGCACTGGGAGATCTTGCCTCGCGATCCTTCAAGATAGACCGGCGAGGATTGGCTTGGGACCTCATCAGTCTCCATGGCGTTGGCGAAGTTTGCTGGAGAGTCTGGCAATCAGGTGTGCGCGCTCGAACTCGTTGGCCCAGTCCTGAAGAGTCGATGCTGCTTCGTCCACACCAATACCTACGCTGGGAATCATGCAGGATGCCCCGATGCTCTTAGCTGCTTGGGCCCGAAGCCGCGACAGGCTCTTATCGCCGTAGATTGAAAGAAATTCGTAATCCTCGTTGAGGAAAAGCGCAGTAGGCACGCGATTGCCGCCGCATATCTTGACATGGTTTGAGAGTTCAATCGCCTTGTCTCGATCGACCAGGCGAAGCGAGAGCACGTTGGGGTTGATCGATGCCAGCGCAGCGATCATGGGAACCTGATGCACACAATCTCCGCACCATGTCCCGGAGAGCACGAGCACATGAACGCGGCGAGTGAACGATGCGACGAGTGATCGCTGAGGCTCGATGAGCACCACGCGCTGGGTCGCGGTTTTCCACGAAACCTGCTGGTCTGGTGTTCCTGTGGCAACGTATCTGTCATAGCTCAGACCAGCATCGAAAAAAGAACGCAGGAGATCGGGGTTGAGCATGGCATTTTCAGGGGTAAGAGCGAGTAGGCAGTTCAGACTTCAGATGGTGTCAATGGCATCATTGGGATGCACAAACATTGTGCCGAAGATAAACTCCTTGACACAACGAGCTTTCGATGCCTGCGGCTATGGTGTGGTTTCAAGATCGGCAGCGACGCTCAAGCAATAGGGGAAAGTTCAACGGAGATCACCTTCGCTCTGCCTGTTGCATGACGCGTTGCTGCGGTTGGTCGCCAGAGCCGACATGAGAATAACAAGTGACCCTGGAAGGAGTGTGCGTTCACACGAAAATTTGTGAATGAAAGCACTACTCTTCGGTGGGCGCGGGCGCGATTCCTGCGGCATCCAGCGTGTCCCACGCACTGTTCACGGCGGTGGCATTCGCGCCTTCCTTGGTCTCGGCAAGACGGCCTCGCAACGTCATGCCCGGATCGTTGTACCAGCGGATGGTCAGATCAGCCCGAAAAAAGTTGATGCCCGACTTGTGATTGATATCTTCACGAGAACGCAGCGAATCTGCAATCAGGCTGGTAGTCGATGGATCGATTTCAGACAGGAATCGCGTGTTGGGCACTACCCCATCCGGTCGACGCATGCCGAAGTTTGGCCCTTGGCCCCGGTATTGATAGTTGGAAAGAACTTCATTCGTCTGTCCCTGCCAGTTCTCGGTTTGATCCTCGTACCGAGCGGTGCCACGATGGGATGGGCAATAGAAAACCTTGGGAGCGTCAACGAGTTCGGTCTGGAACAGAACGCCTAGGCCATCCCAATCCTCAAGTGCAGCGCGACGATCCAGCCCGACGCGAAGCGCGATCATCGACTGCGGCTCGGGAGCACTGCGACCAGGACCGCTGTGCAAGTAGACGCTGGGAGCAAGCAACCCTTTGTTTGCTTCTGCGTACTGGAGAAGGCCGGTGCCGATCTGACGCAAGTTTGACTGGCAGACCACCCGCCGCCCCGCCTCCGTCACACTCGAGATGCTGGGCAGCAAGAGCGAGACAATGAGCGCGATCACAGCAAGCGAGACGAGCACGTCGATCAACGTAAAGCCTCGCACCGGCAATGCGGCGCGTTGGCTTCTGGGATTCTGACTCGCCATCACCATCGGGTGAGGACCTTTCAGCGTGCCATACGTCGGCTCGCGATACCACTCATCTGACTCACTCGCCACTGGGTACATTACCTGTGGCTTGTGAAAAACTGGCCTCCATGCATCCGTCCATGACACTCTACCAGATTCTTTGAAAAAACACAAGACCTTTGCAGCATCCAAACTTCACTGAATTGTGTTTAGGTGTTTCACGCTACGACAGGACAATCTCACCAATGTCCTATCAGAATCCTATCAAAAGACTGTGGATTGCAAAAATGACGCTTTTGTAGGGATCCTTGCCGACAATTGATGCGAATGGCTATCAGTGAAACGAGATTCAGTCTTCTGGGGATGAGTCCCGCATTCACGTTGTAAAGTTCATGAAAGGGGATACATAGTGGCGGCTGGTCGAAGCCAGCACGACGGACCGGCTGATCGCGCGCTCATGCAGCGTGTGTCTGCCAATGAAGACGAGGCCATTTCTATTCTCTACGAACGTTTCGGTTCACTGGTGTATCGCATGGCTGTCCAAGCGATGCCCAGCAAGACCGAGGCTGAGGATGCGGTCCAGGAGATTTTCGTGCGGCTCTGGCGGACGGCTGGGCGCTACGACGACGAAAAAGCGGCGCTTGTGACATGGGTCATGCTCATTAGCAGGCGTCATCTGGTTGACAAACTGCGGCGCAATCGTGCGCGCCTTCGTCCGACATCTCTCGATCATCCGGCATCAACCGCCGCGCCGACGGCGGCATTCATTCCGAGCCGGCTCGACACGGATGATCGTCTGACAGGTTTAATGAAACGAATCGATGCTTTGCCCGAACTTCAAAGAACAGTTGTGACCAGGGCGTACTTAGGCGGGCAAACGCTTCGACAGATTGGTGAAGAACTAAACACACCTTTAGGGACAATCAAGTCGGCGCTCAGCAGGGCACTGGTGCGATTGCGAGAACGAACTGGTGAGGAGTTGGTTGTATGACGTTGCAAGAACTGCTTGAAAACTCGAACCTCGCCGCGCTCGGACTGCTGGATCCTGAAGACCATGCCCAGTTCGAGCGTGCGCTGAGCGCGGCTCCACCCAGGGTGCGCCTTCAAGTGATCTCAGAACAAGCCCGCTGGGCTGAGTCTGGCGCTCTGCTGCCCGATGTGACTGCTCCTGCTGCTCTCCGCGACCGCGTGCTTGACGGCGTGCGAAACGCGATTGTTGAAGCTTCGATCAACTCTGATGACTTTTCGCTACTCCGCGAGCAGCATGGTATCGGCCCTCGCAAAGTCAGCGCCAGTTGGCGTGCGGCCTCGATGGGACTCATGGCGGCGGTTTTTGTGCTGGGCGGTGCCTTCCTCTACGTCTATCAGACCAATGTCAACAGCGCCAACAGCATTGGCGGCAACAAGATCGTCACTGAATACGCGAGCAAGTTCGAGGGCGAGTTCGAGGATGTGATCTTTGGTGCCAGCACCAAACACATCATTTTCGATCGCGTCGACGAGTCCTTCGCTGGCGAAGTTGCACTCTTCACCAACCCCGACTGGATGCACGCTCGCGTGATTTCCCGCAACCTACCGCGTGTCGCGGGCGAGGAGTATCGGATTGTTGAAGTCGACGCAGAGGACAAGATCGTGCGGACCCTAGGCCCCCTGCAGACCGGCGTGCAGACCAACGCGGATCACCCCTTGCCCAGACTCGCCAGCGGAACGAAACTCGCGATCGTGCGAGTGCCCGTTGGTTCGCGCGAAGCAAGTGCAACTGTTCTCATGACCGCAACTGTTGCCTGAGTGCTCGCTCACTTTTCTCAGTTCACTTTTCTCTTGAGGAAAAAAAACGCGCGGGCCTGGCATCTCCTCCAGCCAGGCCCGCTGTTTTTGCCAACAAACGGCTCAACTCAGGCTGCCTGTTTCTGATCACCAGGCTGGTTGGGCTTGGTCGTGCGCCGCTCGATGTCCTTGAGATCGGGCATGTTCACGTCGCCCCATCGAGCCTGGTCGAGCACCGCCGCCAGATGCGTGTCGCTCTCGAACTTGGTCTTGGCCCCCGACAACTTGCGCCACAGGCCTATCGCAGCAAGGCCACAGACAACGATGCCCGCGCCGAGCATGCCCAGCGCCCAATACAAACGTGTCTTGTCAATCGGATCGGTACCTGACTTGGCCTGCTGCTTCACCGCCGTCACACTGCCATCAACGCGAGCGGTCTGAGCCGCGTTGGCATGGCTGACGAGCGCTGCGGTCAGTGTGTCGAGCACTCGTTCGGTGCGAGTCGCCCCCTCGCCTGCGAGCGCGAGAATCAGTTCGCCCGGCGCACGCTCCTGCACGTCGATGCTCCGCTCGGCAAGCTGCTGAGCGGCCGATGCCGACGAGAGTGTGTCGATACCTACACGCTGGAAACGCTCCGCGGCCATCTGGTGGAACCTGGCATCGTGCAGAATATTTTCGTGGTATGTCTTCCACTCGGCAAGTTCGGCCGTGTTGAGTTCACGACCGCGTCCATCCGCGGTGATGACCGACGTGGCAACAAACGTCGCGGGTGCCAGTTCACGCGCGAGTCCATAGGACAAGCCGCCCAGAATGCCGATGCTGCCGGTGATGCACAAGAAGACCACCGCAACCTTGCTCTTGGCAGCGGCGCTCTGCACGCGCCGCTCGGCGTCGATCACCCGCTCGCGTGCCTGGGCGAGTTCGGCTCGCTGCGAAAGCACTCGCTCGGTCTGCTCGAATCGCTTGCGAAGTGCTTCGCTGCCCTTGCGAATCTTGTCGGTCTGGTCGCGCATCATCGAGCGGGCCAGAAGCAATCGCTGGCGATGGCGCTCCATCGATTCGGGCGTGCGCCACGTGCCCAGGACGTATCCGCCATCCTCGTTGTGCGAGCGTAGACGGATTTCGAGGGCAACCACGCGCGACATGGCGTCAGACAGTTGATGCTCAGTGGTCTGGAGATGCTCCGTGAGTTCTTGCTTGGCTTCCGCATCCTCCCGCAATCGCATGCGTAAGTCTGCGAATGCCTGCTCGCCCTGTTCAACGCCCGTTTCTCCAGCGAGCCTCGCGATCTGGGTGGACAACTTCGCCGATTCGCTCCGCTCAACACCCCACAACTGCTCGTACTCCTGCAGCGCGCCTGTCAGTTCTCGCACAAGTGTGCCCCGATGTGTTCGTTCAGATTCAAACTGACGCTGCCATTCGAGCACCGCCGTCTCGCCCTGCGATGTGGTTGCCTGGGCATCGGCGATCACCTGCTCGACTCGGGCACGTGTCTCACGATCAAGGCGTTCACATTCATCGTCGATGGCCTTGCGAGCTTGATCTCGCACAAGGTTCAGTTCATGCTCATAGAGATCGCGCAGATCTCGCTCGCGCTGTTCCATTTGCGCCGCAGCCTGCCCCGCTTGCAGCGCGAGCTGCGCCGCCAGCTGCTCGGTGTGCTGTGCATGCAGTTTCGCCGACACTTCCTTCTGCGTCTGACTGCTCGCCTCGACGCGGGCCTGAGCAGCCGCTTGATCCACAGCCTGCGCGATCGCCTGCTGCATCCGTTGCTGTGCAGCCGCCTCCCACTTCTTCTGCTCGCTGTTCAGGCGCTGCTGACTTTCCGCCAGCATTTGTGCCTGCACGTTCTCGATCTCGCGCTGCAACTCTTCGCTCATTTCCTCGCGAAGACGCTTCTCGAGCGCCGCCGCGGATGCACTGCTCGCCTCCGCTATGGCCTGGCCCATTCGCTCGCTGCTGCGTCGATCGGCCTGACGACGTTCTTCCGCGAAGGCCAATCGCTGCTGCTCGCGAGCACGCTCAAATTCCTCCGCCATCTCATCGCGTGACTTCTTGAGTGCATTCTGCAACTCTCTCTCGTACTTTGCCGCGAGATCCTGCGCAACACTGGCAGCGGCTTTTTCTGCCTGAAGGCGAGCGTCACGCTCATCGTCCAACTCGGCGCGCAGTTCTGCAATCCGCGTCTCTTGCTCTTCGCAGCGATTGGACTCGTGCTCAACGGCTGCCGCATGCCGAGCCACTTGCTCTCGGAGGGTCGCGAGGCTCTGTCGTTCATTCGCCAGTTCCCGCTCAAACGCCTCGCAGCGTGCTCGCGCTTCCTGCGAATTGGCTCGCTCTGTGTCGATGTCGGTGCGTGCCTCGATCAAGGCTTGCTCGATGCCATCCCGGCGAGATTCGACCTGGCTGAGCGAGGCCCGCGCTTCCTGCAACTGCTCCTCGCGCTGCTGGAGTTGGTTTCGCCCGGATTCCAGGGCCCGCTCCCGATCTCCAATTGACTGCTGAAGTTCGCCAATGCGCTGCTCGCGCGTCGCCAGTTGCTTCTGCATCTGCACTTGCTGTTCTTCCAGGCCTCGCTCGCGCAGCACAACCGACTTTTCACGCTCGTCCAGTACTCGCTTCAGTTCGTTCAGGGCAGCATGCTGGGCATCCGCATCCTGGCGAGCCTTGGCCACCTGCGCTTCTGCCTGCTCTATTGCGCGACCTTGCTCCGCCAGTACCTTGGCTCGCTTGTCAAGTTCACGCGATTGCTCCCCGACTTTTTCCATCTCGCGCTGGGTTTGGGCCCGCTCCTGCGCAACCAACTGCAAGGCAGCCTGCTTGGCCTCTTCGGTCTGCCGCTTGGACTCCGCGTTAGCTCGGGCGACCTCATCGAGTTGATTGGCCCGGGCACGCAGGTTCAGTTCGCGCTCTTCCAGTTCAGTCCGCGCCGTCTCGAGGGCGTGTACCTGCTCGTTGAATCGCTCGCGCAACTCGGTCAGCTCCCGTCCCTTCTCCTCGATCTCGGCATCTCGCGTGACCAGTTCATCTTCACGCTCACGCAGACGGTTCTGCAATGCCTGACGCTCTGCGTACAACTTGCGAAGTGCGTCCAATCCTGTCTCAAACTCGCTCAGCACGCGGAGCACTTCCTCGCCACCCGGCTGGTTGGGGGCGATGCCCTCAGAAGTTTGTTCGATGTCAGACTTGCTGGTCTTGTGGCGATCTTGCGAAGCCATAGCGCGGTACTCCACCGTTCTTGTGCGGGCCGTTGCAGTTTGATCCGATCGCGACGCACGTCGCAACCGGCTCGATTCGTTCCCGGTCTTCATCGACGCATCCAAGACCGGTCTGGACCGTGCGTTCCTGCGCGTCCCAAAATCGCAGATCGCGCAGGAGGCACAACCGGTGTGGACGGGGCGTGCGACGGGCTGGATTCGGTTATCCGACCGGTCCACAATCATCTATGGCAACCTTTCTGCTCAAGACCGAACCAGGCGAATACGCGTATACCGATTTGGTCCGCGAGGAACGCGCGACGTGGACGGGCGTTGCAAATGCGCAAGCATTAGCCACGCTGCGAACCATGCGCAAAGGCGATCAAGCGTTCATCTATCACACCGACGACGAGAAAGCCATTGTCGGGCTGGCCAGGGCCCTGGGTGATCCATTCGAGGATCCCAAGCAGCCAGGCAAGACTGAAAAAGGCGAGCCAAAGCACGCTGTAATTGACCTCGCTCCAGTGCGTGCTGTGAAAGTGCCGGTCACACTCAAGGCCATCAAGGCGGATGAGAGATTTACTGCGTTCGCATTGGTGAAGCAATCGCGACTCAGCGTGATGCTTGTGCCAGCAGAACTCGACCTGCTCATTCGAAGGATGGCGGGATTGTGAGTCGACCTGCATACTGATCGAGGCGGGGCAAGTCCTCATCTGGTCAACAACCCTTGTGCGTGTACTTGCCCTATTCAGGCATTATCAACCCTATTGTGCATGGTGTTTACAGGCCTCATCGAGCATCTTGGTACGCTCATCGACGCGAAGCCCACGAAAACGGGCGTGAGGCTGCTCATCCAGCCGCAAACCTGGCCCTATCAGCCCACGCTGGGCGAATCCATCTCAGTGGATGGATGCTGCCTCACGCTCGCCGTAGACCCGTCGGAGTACAAGGCATGCTTCGCGTTTGATGTGATCCCTGAATCGCTGGCGAAGACGACGATGGGTTCGCTAGCGCCCGGGCAGCGTGTTCATCTCGAATCATCGGCGACTCTGGCCACGTTGCTAGGGGGGCACCTGGTGCAAGGGCATGTCGATGGTGTTGGGCGAGTCGTGAATGTTCAGCGCGAAGACCAATGGCGGGTCCGGATCGCTCCGCCTGCGGAGTTGATGGCCTACTTGGTGCCCAAGGGCAGCGTCTGTGTGAAGGGCGTCTCGCTGACAATCGCAGCGTTGGATGTAACGCAGGCATGGTTTGAGGTTGCGTTGATTCCGACAACGCTCTCCAAGACAACACTGGGCGAACTTGATGTGGGCCATCAGGTCAACCTCGAATGTGACTCAATCGCCAAGACAGTGGTGCACTACCTTCGCCACTTTCAGGGTCGATGACTCACGAGAGCCATAAGTTCGCTAGCACGATTACTTATCGCAGTACCATAGTCGCAGGGTCAGTGATCCAACCCTCTACCTCGCAAGCCCTGGCTGCAATTCCAAATCCAGCCTCGCGCCGCATCCAAGCCCACGATGCCTGCACACAGCAGAGCACGCTGTCGAGCGCATCGCCGTCCTCATCTGTCAACAGCACATCACGCTCCCCAGCAGTCGCAAGCGTGCATCGCATCGCATACTTGCTCTGCAGCCGATCATCCCCATGCTCGCCCAGCAACCTGCTCAACAACAGTTCACGAACGCGACCTCGTTCCAGTCTCGCCGCACCATCATTGCCACCTTTGTACGACAAACGCCCCACCATTGCCCGCGCGACCAGCGCCGGATATCCTTCGATCGCAACGCGATCACTGCTCGATTCGCGACAGGGCACAACTCGCCAGTCCGTGCGAGCTAACCGAGGCGCACATTGATAGAACATCTTGCCAACGGGCGGACGGACGATGTTAATAGGCGACGCCGCGCCCGCTAGCAGATCACACTCGCGAAGCGGGTGCTTGCTGCCCTCGGGCTGGAGCGTACGAAATCGAACGATCAACTGCTCAAAGCCGCGATCGCCCATCGCCCGGATCGATTCGATCATCGTTTCCCAGCGATCAGGCAAGCGAGCCCACTCCTGGAAGACCATCGGAAGGCCAAAGGGTGCATCGATGGCGAGCACGCATGGCCCCAACGCGTCGGCGAGTAAGGTTTCAAACGCCAGAAACGACGTGTGACGCTCGACGCGATCAACGCACAATACTGGCAGGCTCGACCCCGTGGTCAGGCTGGCATGCGCGATCCACAATGGCTGGACGCGGCTGGGCGAACTCGTGAAGTCGATGCCAAGAATCCGCATAGTGCTCGCTCGAAATCAAAGGCGACGACGCAGCACAGCCAGGCACAGCACGCCAGGCACAATCATGCCCGATGGTGCGGGGATGACCAACCATTCAAGGCTTCCGATCACTTCGCGCAGCGTGATCTCCGCCGCCTGCCTTCCCACCTGCACGTTCAGATTCTGACCAACATGAATATGGCCGGACATCATCAGAGCGAATGGGTTGGTCGGGTCGTTGTTCGCATCGCGATGACGAGCCGCGAGGAAGGGGAGATAGCCGCTGAGAAAAGAGCCCGCAAAGTCAAACGAATTGGGATTCTGCGGGTTGTACGCAGCAACAAAGGGATCAATCTGCGTCGACGTGAACGCGGCATCAACAGCGTTCACCACTCGCTGCATGGGAAGATTGGAAACGCGAATGTCGCCCAGCGGAACGTTGGCCACTTCAGTTGGATACCGATTGCCCGCGTAGTCCTGCGTGTATGTCGGTATCGTCCGTCCCGGCACCTGTGTCGTTTCTCCGGGCAATCTAAACCGTGTGTAGGCCGGCTCCATCTCCCAGCCAATCTGCGTATTGGCTCGGCTAAAACTGATCACGGCGACAGGCTTAAGTACGCTCAGGAGACTGTTGAAGTCTGCGAACGTGTCCTGATAGTCCACCTCGAAATCGCCATTGCCCTTGGGGTTGGTCGTGGTCCCGCCCGGAAACTCGGGAAAGTGAGCGTGCAAGTTGAAGCCACGACCTTCCCAGTTTTCACCCGTCCAATGCCCGGGATTCTGCGTCGGACTCGGACTCCATTGGCGCAGCATCTCGTTGGTGGGCGGCCAGTAGCCGGTGATGAGAATGTTACGACCTCGGAACGGCGAACCCTCAACGTTGGGCATGGGCACCAATTGAGCAACAGCAGATCCCGCAATCACACAGGTCAGCAGTAACGCAAACAATGTGCGGAAGTGTGTCATGCTGGAAGAGTACGACCGCACTCACGCTTAGTGCCGTCCTCCGTCCATGGCAAGCCTGATCGCTTCAAGCCCAACCCTCTGCTAGTTGCAGAGGCAAAGCCTGCGAGCCAGGAAAACACCCCACACTATCAGACCAGGAGGGTTGCGGGCTTTTCTAGATAGTTCTTGATGGTGCCCAGATACTGAGCCGCCATCGCGCCATCCACTACACGGTGATCGCTGCTCATGGTCATGCTCATCACCAGGCCCGGCTCCACCTTCCCATTGCGAATGACCGGCTTCTCGATCGCCGCGCCCACTGCGAGGATCGCAACGTTGGGCGGGTTGATGATGGCGTTGAAGTGGCCAACCCCGAACATGCCGAGATTGGAAATCGTGAACGTACTGTCGGACATTTCGTTGGGAGCCAGGCCTTTGGTGCGAGCCTTCTCCGAGAGCGCCTTGGTCTGTGCGGAAATCTGCCGCAGGCCGATCTGGTCGGCGTTGCGTAGCGTCGCCACCACCAGCCCGCCACCCGAGCCATCCTCGCGGACGGGCAGGGCGATGGCAACACCAACGTTGACATCCGCGACATACTCGATGAAGTTGTCAGTCTGGCCCTGCCCACCCTTTGATTGCGCAGGCAGAGCAAGCCAACGAGCGTTGACATACGGATGCTGATGCATCCCGAGCGCACAGGCCTTGACGAGGAAGTCGTTGACGCTCAACTTGACGCCCTGATTGGCCAGTTGCTCGTTAAGTTGGCTGCGCAAAGCCATCAACGCTGACATCTCAACCTCGAAGGTCACTTGATAGTGCGGAATCGTGCTCTTGCTCTCTGCGAGCCGCTGCGCGATCACGCGGCGCATATTCGAAACCGGGATCATTCTGCTCGTGAGCGTCGCGTTGTACGCGGGCAACACCGGAGCGGAAACTCGGGGTGCCGGAGTTGCAGTAGCGGCGGGGGCGGCTGCTGAGAGCGAAGCGTGAGCAGATGTCTGCTCGACAGGGATGGTGCTGCCTCCGCGAGCGAGGACTTCTTCGACATCCTTGCGAACGATGCGACCCGCAGGGCCCGAACCTTGGATGTTGCCCAGGTTCACGCCAGACTCACTGGCGATTTTTTTTGCAAGCGGAGACGCAAAGATGCGTCCGCCATTGGCTCCGGCATGCGAGTGTATCGGTGCATGCAGAGTCGCAGTCCCCGAGGCACCTGCAACGGGTGGGACAGGTGTTCCACTTTTACCCGAACCGTCCGACTGCACAGCCGACACCGCACCACCGGACTTGGCTGTGCTTGCCCCACCAGCAAACTTCGCCTTGATCGCGGCAACATCTTCGCCAGCAGCAGCGATCACAAGCATGAGCGTCCCAACCGCAACCACCTGCCCCTGCGGGACAACGATTGCAGCCACCGTGCCATCATCGAAACTCTGGAGCTCCATGGTGGCCTTGTCGGTCTCAATGTCAGCGATGGTCTCGCCGGTCTTGACCTTCTGACCTTCCTTGATGTTCCACTTGACGATGGTGCCCTGCTGCATGGTGTCGGACAGGCGGGGCATGGTGACTTCGATGGGCATGGGAAGAACCTCAAAGCGGAATGCTCAAAGCTCACATCGGCTTTGTGCGGGACTGGGAATTGGTCTGGATTCGAGTAAAGTTTGGCACCGAGCATCTTCCTGAGTTCGATTATTTCCTGAATCTATGGCTCCAACTGCTCACTGGGGAGCCATAGTCTGACGACGTAGAGTCGAAGCCAGAGTCGGGTTTCATTGAGTTCTTTCACCGCAAAGCACAGGCCCTTTACAATGTCGGCACGACTCATGGCCTCGTCTGATTCGAAAGCGAGCACGCTGATCAATGTGCCCGTCGCGGTCATCTGGTCGCTCAGTCTCCTGGAAACCATGGACTTGTCAGGCACATCTCCAACGTTAATGAAACAATCGCAATCAGTTTCGATCCAACTCAACAAACTCACATGCAACCGTCCAACATCTTTTTTTATTCAGAATTGTCTTTGATGGTTTCCGTTCAAGCCTTGGAAACGACGCCCTTGACAGCCGCCGCAATCCGATCTTTGTTCGGCAAGTACGCATACTCCAGGTTCTTTGCGTATGGCGTGGGCACGTCCTCGGTATTGACGCGAACAGGTTGGTGATCCAGATAGTCAAAGCCTCGCTCGCACACCTGCGTCACGACTTCGCTGGCGACACTCGCGAAAGGCCAGCACTGATCGACGACCACGATCCGTCCCGTCTTCTGAATGCTCCGGATGATGCTGTCGATGTCGAGCGGACGAATCGTGCGCATGTCCAGCACGTCGCACGAGATTCCATCTTTTTCCAGTTCCGCCGCCGCTTCCATGCAGAAGTTCACAGGACGGCCAAAGCTCACCACCGTGCAGTCTTCTCCTTCTCGCGCCAGATACGCCTGCCCAAACGGGATGTAGTACTCCTCCGGCGGCACGTGGGCCTTGTCGCCCAGCATGCGCTCGCTCTCGAGGAAAAAGACCGGGTCGCTCTCTCGCAGCGCAGTCTTCAGCAAACCCTTTGCGTCGTAGGGATTGCTGGGAATCGCGATCTTCATGCCCGGCACATTGCTGTACAAGCCTTCGACGCACCAACTGTGCGTACTGCCAAGCTGCCCACCCGCGCCATCGTTACCACGGAAGACAATCGGACAGCCCCACTGCCCGCCGCTCATGTACAGCATCTTGGGCACGTTGTTCAGAATCTGATCAGCCGCGACCAGGCTGAACGACCAACTCATAAACTCGATGATGGGCTTGAGGCCGTACATCGCGGCACCAACCGCAAGGCCAGCAAAGCCGTTCTCGCTGATGGGCGAGTCGATGATCCGCTTAGGGCCAAACTCTTCGAGCATTCCCTGTGAAATTTTGTACGCGCCGCTGTACTGTGCCACTTCCTCGCCCATGAGGAACAAGCGAAGATCGCGTCGCATCTCCTCGCTCATGGCCTCGCGGAGTGCTTCGCGGAACTGAATCACGCGATCACCAGTCCGGCTGGGCAGCGGTTGGCTGAAAAGATCTGCATGGGGAAGAGACGGCGGGAATTCGAGCACGGGGCTGGTGGCTGGCATGGGTGATTGGGGTTCAGGTGTGGCTGGCTGGCACGTACACTTGCATGTCTCACGGATCGAAACTGATTACGAATTGAGCCAAACAAAGCCCAATAATCACTTCGCATCCGCACGCGGCAATACTAGCAGTTTCCCAGAGTGCTTGCAGGTGTCACGACCCAGTAGAATCCACCGAACTGTCTCGCGTCAGCAAGTCCCTGCAGCCCTAGCACCCCCAGCACCCCCAGCACCCCCAGCACCCTTAGTACACCCTACTCGCCCTGCCCGCTTGCTTCCCGAACGGTTCCCGCTATCATCTAGGCCCGTCCCGTCGCAGCGTCCGCTCGCGATCGTTGGCAGGGTAGCGACGGAGTTTCACGAACCATGTACGCGATCATCGAAGAATCCGGCAGCCAGCGCAAGGTTATTCAGGGCGAAGAGTTCTTTGTCGACCTGCTCAGTGATGGGCAAGCCCAGGCTGGCAAGAGCGTGACCTTTGACCGCGTCCTCGTCGTCGGTGCCGAAGGCGGCAACGCCAAGTTCGGCGTTCCGTATGTCACTGGCGCAACTGTGACCGCTGAAATTCTCGAGCCCGTCGTCCTGGGCGACAAACTCTACATCCAGAAGTTCCAAGCCAAGAAGACCTGGCGCAAGAAGACCGGCCACCGCCAGCGCTACACCAAACTCAAGGTCACGGCGATCAAGGCCTGAGTGATCAAACCTGAGTTGAGACTTTGCTCAACTCATTGAATTCAAACACAACCCCGCGCTCTAGCGGGGTTGTTTGTTTTCAATTGCTTCACTCGCGCTTCACTAGCCCGCACAATCGCTACACCCCTACCACCCATCACGGCTACTTCGCTAGGTTTGTAGCCCCTCCCGTCGCAAGCCGATACACTAGAAGCCCCGACGCCATGCGGTTGTGTCATGCCGTGCGCGTTGGGCAAGGAGCCTTCCATGGCCAAGGGTAAAGACGGCGAGCAGTTGCCTCCCAACAACAGTCCCAGCGCGAGCGCAGTGGCTGGCGCTGCTGGCAACGATCAGGGCTTCAAGGGCCGGAAGGTGACGACGTGCTCATTCTGCGGCAAGACCAGCCGCGAAGTTGGGCCCATGGTTGAAGGACCGGGCAGCGTCTACATCTGCTCGAACTGCACCGACCTGTGCCAGAATATTTTCAAGCAGGAACGCCGTCGCGTTTCCAGCGCCACCGCCTGGCTGCGCGAAGTCCCCGCACCACGCCAGATGAAGGAGTTCCTCGATCAATACGTGATTGGCCAGGACATGGCCAAGAAGAGCCTCTCGGTCGCGGTCCACAACCACTACAAGCGCCTCCTCCACCTTGAATCAGAGAGCGCTGGCAACATCGAGATCGATAAGAGCAACATCCTGATGATCGGGCCCACGGGCAGCGGCAAGACCCTGCTCGCCAAGAGCCTGGCCCGCATGCTCAAGGTGCCCTTCGCCATTGGCGATGCCACCACCCTGACCGAGGCGGGCTACGTCGGCGAAGATGTCGAGAATCTGATATTGAAACTCCTCCAGAGCGCGGACTTTGATCTCGAAGCTGCACAGCGCGGCATCATCTACATCGACGAGATCGACAAGATCGGCAAGACCTCCAACAACGTCAGCATCACCCGCGATGTCTCGGGCGAAGGCGTGCAGCAGAGCCTCCTCAAGATGCTCGAAGGCACCGTCAGCAATGTCCCGCCCCAGGGCGGCCGCAAGCACCCCGAGCAGCAGTACATCCAGGTCGACACCACCAACATCCTCTTCATCTGCGCGGGCACCTTTGTTGGCCTCGAAGAGATCATCCGTCGCCGCCTGGGCCAGACAAAGATTGGCTTCAAGACCCCCGCCCCTTCTCACGCACTTTCCAGCACGCCAACCAACGAAGACGACGAGACGGCGATCCTCTACCAGCAGGTCACCGCCGACGACCTTATCGAGTTTGGCATGATCCCCGAGTTTGTCGGCCGCCTGCCCGTGCTCGCCCCGCTCACGCCCCTCAGCATCGAGGCGATGATCAACATCCTGACCGAGCCCAAGAATGCGCTTATCAAGCAATACTCGCATCTCTTCAACGTCGAAGGTGCCAAACTCACCTACACCGCCGGTGCCATGCGCATCATCGCGGAGCGGGCCGCGGCCCGCGAAACCGGCGCTCGCGCCTTGCGCAGTGTCATGGAAGAGATCATGCTTCCCCTGATGTATGAACTGCCCGACCACGACAACACCGGCATCGAGTACATCATTGATGAGCAAGCCGTGCGTTCCAAGACCGCATTGAGCCAACTTCGTATGCGTCGCAAGGAAAGCGCCTAAGCCGCGATTCCCAGCCACATCCTCAGCATGCACACCATCAGCCTGGGACAAACTACCGTTGTCCCAGGCTGGCTTCATTTCAGACACAACACATCTTCTGGCTTGTGGGGCTTGCTTTGTCCACCCTACAACCAATTGGCCCAGCCGGCCAGCACCACCCCAGGAATCTGGACACGCAGGGCGGATGGGTCTGGGTTGGTCGTTGCCACGCGGGAATCAGGGCCAGCGACACTCGATAGTAGAAATACTTGCCGCTTTCCTTGACAAAGCCCCACCATGCTGCACCTTGTTTTTTGGTGGGACAAGGCGCTCTCCATCCTGAAATCAATGCAGTCGTCTTCAAACTCAACACTCGACCACAACAAAGCGTGACCGCGCAAGGGATTGAAAAGTTTTACTTCCTGCGCGGCTCACCCCTCCTTGTCCCATCCGCCGCAACGGATCTGCCTACCACGCCTTCGTTTCTGTTGGAGGCACGCAAGTAGCGGGACCAGTCGAGTTGGTTGACTTCGGCACTGGAACATCGCCACCCCAATCCGCACCGACTGAAATCCGGTTTGGCGACGAGAACAAGGACAATATTCAACCCATGCTCTGGTATGGCGGACGAATCGACGAATCTGTTGCGTTGAGCGATTCTGCGATCAAGTCGTCGCTGCAATCCCCCGGCATCTTGTACTTAAAGACAGTCCCTTTGCCGCCTGGGCCGTTGGACTGATCCTGGAGCTTTGAAATGAATTGGTATGCACAGACCGCCAGCATGATTTTCACTCTTCCTTGCTTTGGTCAAGTTTTTTCAAGGACTTGGATTTGATAGCAACTTCAACAACTCGAGTGCCAATGCCATTTCCTCGGATGGACTCACCATAGTTTGTGCATCCATTGGCACATCGGTGGATGGTCGTTCATGGCGGTGGTCATTGAACACTGGTTTGGTGAGATTGGGCACAGCACCAAACGGCCTCATCATGGAACAGGCAAGCGATGTGTCCGGCGACGGTTCTGTTATTGTTGGTTCCATGAATGATGGAAACATTTCTTATGCCTGGCGTTGGACACAGGGAAGCGGAATCAATCAAGTAATGGGTGTTGGCGGCGGCGGATTCGGTCCCTACATCTCCGCCGATGCCTCCACCATCGTCGGTGTCGCCGACACACTCAGCATCTCCGCCATCCGCTGGACTCAAGCAACCGGTGCACAGCCTCTTGGTCCGGTGACGGGATTACCCTTGAGCAATGGTGGCGCCTTCGTCGGCTACGGCGTGTCATCGAACGGGAGTCTGGTCGTCGGTTCAAGCCGTGCCTTGTACTCATTGAGCCCGCCGCTCGAAACAGCCGTTCCTTTCCGCTGGACCCAGCAGACCGGAAGCGTCGGCATTCTCGAGAACGGACAGTTCTACAACCCCCTCAGTGGAACCATTGCCACCGATGTCTCCGCCGATGGCGCGGTGATGGTCGGTATGGTGGGGGTGGGAAGTTACATCTGGACCGCCCAGACCGGCTTTCAATTGCTCACCAGCGCTGTTCCCGCCGCTGGAATCGGTCAGCCACGCATCTCCGGTGATGCCACCACTGTAGTTTACAAGGAAAATCTTTGGACCCTCTCCAGCGGTGTCCGCCCCCTGCGCGATGTCCTCCTCGACGCTGGCTGCGACCTCACGGGCTAGACCAACGTCACCGGAACCGATATCTCCTCCAACGGCCGCTCCCTGTGCGGCTACGGCACCAACCCCCAGGGCCAGAACGAAGCCTGATTCGCCACCATCCCAGCACCTTCCGCAACGATGCTGCTTGGCCTATGCGGCGTAGCCATGGCAACGCGGCGAGGATAGATCACAGGACGGCCCATGAACTGCAAACCCCGTGCGATCCCGGGTTTGGCTGTCCGAAAACCAGGCCCCCGAAACCCCCCGACCCGCCCGTGCGTATTCCTGTTCAGCCGCATACTTCTTCCCAGCGGTTGGCCTCCGCGCGTCGTTGCATCGTGTCGATAACACCAGTTCAATAACCTAACCGCTGTGTGCCTGTTCGGGAATCACTATGCCCACACTCGACCCATATCGCCGCGCAAGAGTGCTGATTGCCCTCGCTGGCCTCGCCTCAGTCACATCGACCGCATCGTCGGTCCGCGCCGATGTCGTGCAACCTGTTGGGGGCACGCTCTCCCTGCGCGTGGGCGAAGTGCGCACCGCCGCGCTGCCGGACCTCCTGCAAGCCGATGCAGCGTTAACACAACTGTCGTACGTGATCGTGCTGCGCGACCCGATGACAGCAGCCGCTCGTGCTGCCCTCGTGAACGCAGGCGTGCAGGTGCTCGACTACCTTCCCACCAACGCCTTCCTCGCTGATCTCCGCGCCACCACGCCCGCCCGCCTCCGCGCAAGCGGCCTGGTCGCATCCGTCC
>CAYRPC010000018.1:0-32678 GCA_964425995.1 uncultured Phycisphaeraceae bacterium | reverse complement strand
TCACCGCTGCAGCCTCACTCGCTTTCAGGTTGTTCGCATCATGCACCAACAACTTCTCCCTTCGGCTGGACTACTTGCGATGTGCTGGTGGTGTGAGAATGTCCGCATATCCCTGCGCCAGCACGTGCGGGCTGTAGGTATGCATGGCCCACGCTTGTGCGCGCTCGCCCCGCTCGCGGAGCCCTGCGGCGCCAGTGCGCGCGATCTCCCCCACTGCTCGCGCAAGTTGCTGGTCCACGTCGTCACCGCCTTCGAGGATCACGCCTCCGGCGCCTTCAAACTCGCGCCAGGTATCGACCTGCTTCGTGGTGATGATGGGCGTGGCGCACAACATCGACTCGACCAGCGCGATGCCGAAGTTCTCCTGACTGGTGGGCAGCACCATGATGTCCGCCGCCTGCATCAGCGACCACTTGTGCTCGCCCGTGACCAGACCAAGAAAGTGGCACGAATTCGCCACGCCAAGCTCGCACGCCAATGTCTTGCAATGATCCTCGAACTCGGGCGGATGGCCCTTGCCCGCGATCAGTGTCGTGACCGTCAGCCCCTCGCGTTTCCAGATCGCGCTGGCGCGCACCACCGCATCGGGCGCTTTCTTTTGAGCCACACGCCCCAGGAACAGGACTTTGAGCCCGGGCTTGTCCAACTGCGGAAACTGCTCTCGTGCGAGATTCGGACCAGGCAACCGTGCAAACGCGCGCGGATCAATCGGCGGCGGCGGCCCCACCACCACCGGCGCGCGCACATGCACGCGCCCCTGGCGCGCCTCCTCTTCGACTTCAAAGTGAACCACCATCGCACGGTCCAGCATCCGTTGACCAAACAAGGTCATGAACACTTGCTTCTTCGCGCGTCCCTGGCTCAGGCTCCAGTCGTCGAGCATGCCGTGCGGACTGACGACATAGGGCACGCCCACTTTTCGGGCCAGTCGTGCGAGTTGGATGTGCGAACTTGCCCACACGCCATGAAGGTGCAGCACGTCGGCATCTCGTAGCGCCGCCTCGCAGACACGCAGGCCATCGCCAGTCAGCAACTGGAAGGGCTCGTCACGCTCACTCTGCGCGAAACTTCGACCGCGCCACTCGCCCACACGATCTCGGACCTGCACGCGCACACAGGCGGTTGTTCCGGGCTGGTGGCCAATGGCCTCGTTTGGTTTCGGGGTTTGATGGAACCAGTGCGGATCTTTCAGGTCGTCGGCTTCGCCATGCAACAACGTCACGCGATGGCCCAGATCGGTGAGCATCGGGCAGAGCAACGACACGGTGTTGACCACGCCGCCATCGCGTCGGCGCATCCACTTGAGGTACTGCACGATGCGGAGCGTGGAACGGCTCACGCCTTGGCCTTGCTGCTTTGCCCCGTCCGTTGCAGCGCAGTCACACTCGCACACTGCTGGTACATCTCGACAAAGCGCTGCAGCGTGCGATGCTCGTCATAGGTTTCCAGCACCCAGGCCTGGGCCTTGGCCCGCATCTGCTCACGAAGCGCTGTGTTGCTCGCGAGATCCGTGATGGCCTTGGCAAAGGCCTCTGGTGTGCGCTCCGCGATCACGACGCAGCCGCTGCGCTCCAACTCGGGGTAGATGTCCGTGCCGCGCGTGGTGACAACGGGTGTGCCGCTCGCGAGGCTCTCGGTGTAGACCAGTCCAAAGTTCTCCTGACTGGTCGGGAGTACAAACATGTCGCACGCCTGATAGAGGCTGAACTTGAGTTGGCCAGATACCTGCCCGACGAAGTGCGTAATCGGCGCGATGCCCTTGGTCGCGATTTGGGCCGTCAGTTGATCCACATAGGGTTTGTCGCCATCCCCCGCCAGGATCAATCGAACCTTTGCGCCCTGCTGGTGGGCGAGCGCGATCGCATCGATCAGTACATCTGGCCCTTTCTTGTAGTGCAGCCGGCTGAGGAAGAGCACGTTGACGAGGCTGTGGTCGTTGAGGAACTCCCAGCCTGCCTGTTGCCTGGCCATCTGTGCGCCAGGCAGTTCGCGATAGGCCGACATATCGATGACGTACGGGACCGTGACTTCGCGGCCTTTAGGAAACCACTTCTTGCTCTGGCGGACCTCGCCTTCGGCGGTGCAGTGGACGAACTGGGCCCGCTCCAGATACTCCCGTCCGCCCAGCATCAGGTACAGCTTCTTCTTCAGGGCCTTCTGCTGCATGCTCCAGTCGTCGAGCATGCCATGGGCGGTGACGAAGTACGCGACCCCGGCGGAACGCGCCATCGACGCGACCTGCACGAACAATGTGTTGAAGACACCATGGAAGTGGAGCACGTCGGCGTTGGCGATCATTCGCTGAACGGTTGGGATCATCTGCGGACCCATGCGCCCCAGCGAGGCGCGCGGCCCGACCAGTTCGAGCACGCCTGGCAGGTGATCGTTCTGCTGCGAACCGTTCTGAGCGTTGACGATCCACGCGTGCGGCGCATCGCGAGGATCGGGCGTGAGGATGGTCGTAGGATGGCCCATCGCGGCGGTGAGGCGCGCGAGATCAAGAGCGCAGCGGGGCGGGCCGCCAAACTCGGTTGCTGTAGAGTCGATGACGTGGACGATGCGCATGCGAGAGTGGAGTCTACACATCGACCGAATGCGGGCGAGGCTGACACAACAATTGGCAGGTTGAATTGTTCTGCCAGTTGCATCCGGTTGTACGAAGAAAAACGCCGACGCTTTCGCAGTCGGCGTTCACACACACCTTGGTTGCAGCCATCGCTTAGTAGTTCATATAGGTATCGACAGGCTCGTTCTCGCTGCGAGACTGCCAGGCTTCACGAACCGAACTGAGCATCATCTTGACCTCGGCCCAGATTGTGCTTTTGTCCTGCTCGGTCTTAGGACCGAGTACCTTGACGGCTAAAAACGTGCTGCTGGGAATGCTGGTCATGGCGAGGCTCCACATTCCGGGACAGGAGAGAGTTATCCCGGTACTACAGCATGCACCATGGTTCAGAGTCCGCAAGGAAAGTTGTAGAAATAACTGAATAACCGACCCCCAGGATGCGATTTGCCTTCGTTGCAGCATATCGAATGGCTGCTTCCATACCGTCGACCATGGCCTTGAGTGTAAATTCTTGCGTCGCCGTTCGGGTTGCGTTCGTTCCCATGGTCTTTCGCAGTGTTGCGTCTTGGCATGTCAGAGCGATCGCATCGGCCAGGCGATCAACATCTCCGTGTGAGTAGACGAGGCCATTGACATTGGGGCGTAGGGCCTCAAACTCCGGATTGTGCATATTGGCATCGGCGCTGGTGATCACTGGAACGCCATATCCGAAGGCGTGCAGGAGGCTGAGGCCGATGTTGGACGGATACACGAAGGCGTTGGCAGAGAGGAACCAGGGTGCAAGTTCCTCCTCGTTATAGATTGCTCCCAAGAAACGAACTTTGCTGGCAATACCCAGACTGCGGGCTTGGGCCCGAAGGCTTGCATCCTCCGGACCTCGACCAATCAGGTTCACGACCAGGTTGGGGAGGCGAGATTGGAGTTTGGCGGCTGCTTCCAATAGCAGGTCCACGCGGTTGCGCCGGTCAAAGCGCGACACGAAGAGGACATTGGGCGTGCCCAAAAGATCGTGCTGGCGCTGGAACGCCTCAAGACGAGCGGGGTCTGCAAGCCATTGATTTCGTGCGGCAGCGATGGGTTGCTGGTCGAGGGCGTTCAGGGCGACGAAGACCCGTTCGGGGGATGAGTGTCCGTTCTCGACGAACCCGCGCGCCGTGGCGTGGTTGTAGAGCAAGATTGAGTCTGCTCGATGAGAGATTCGATTGCGGATCTTTGCGGTCGGCCCGGACTCTTCTTTGGAATAGCCGTGCCCCCACAAAACGGTGCCAATGCCTTGTCGTCGAGCTTTCACGAGTCCTGGCACGAGGCTGAGATAGCGGGTGCTCCAGGAGAGCACCATGACATCAATCTTGGTCGGGTCTGTCCATGCGTACTGAGCCGAATGCCAACGCACTTCCGAGCCCAGCACGCGGAATATCTTGAGGGGCACTCGCGTGGCACGCAGGCCATCAGGCTCCACGCTCGGAACCGAGTTGTCATCGCCGTACAGCAGATGCAGGTCGATGCCCGGGCGCGAAGCGAGTTCCTGGTAGACGGGCAAGCGATAACGCGCCAGGTTGGGCTGCTGGATCACCACCCGGATCGGATTGTCGGCTCGCGGCTGCGCCGCTAAGTCAAAAGACACAGGGCCGATCATACTGCGACACATGAAAACAACGGAGACAAATATGATCTATGAATAAAAATTCATCCGATGCGGTGTAGGCAATTGTACCAGAAAAATTCTTCTATGCAAGCGATTACTTTGGGCGAGAACGCGGCTTGGCCTTATTTGCGGGGTTGCCTGAGTAAATATTCCAGGCCTCGAGATCTCGAATCGCAACGGCACGGGCACCGAGGATCGCGCCCTCGTGTACGGTCACGCTTGGCCCCACGAATGCGTCGGCGGCTATCCATGCAAAGTCCTCCACAACGATGGGCGGGCGCAAGAGCGGCATGTCGAGTTTGCGATAGTCGTGCGTGCCTGCGCACAGGTGTGCGCCTTGCGAAATCGAGACGTGCTTGCCAATCGTCACCTTGCCCAGGCAGTACACGATCGAGCGATCGCCGATGCTGGAGTTGTCGCCAATCGAGAGATTCCAGGGTTGTTCAATGAGGACTGTGGGGCGGATTCGGACTGGTATACCGACCTTGGCACCAAACAATCGCAAGAGCGCGTTGCGCACGCCATACCAATTGTGGAAAGTAAAGCGGAAAAGTTTCTGCCCGAGGTAGTTCCACAGGACGCGCCCGACTTTTTCCTTGGTCGTGTAGGGACTGGTGGCGCGATCGTGGAGTAGCGCTTGGTCGAGTACTGCATCGGGGTCGTGGTGGGGATCGGGGGCTGGTGTCGCGGGATTGGTGCCGGGCGTGGACGACATTCGACATTCTTCGGCGCTTGTCTCGTCCGCGCGTGAGCGACTCGAACGAACTGTTGACAATTCTGCCTGCATCAGGCGTGGGGATTGGGCAGGACCGCTGAATGCCTCGAACTTCCGGCCCAGCCAACCGCTCGCGTTGGGTTGGTATCATCGCGCGTGAGTGAACCCACGCCAACCCAGCCGGTGCCCCCTGCGCTAACCGACCTTCGCACCAAGATCGACTCGGTCGACCAGCGGCTGATTGCACTGCTCAACGAGCGAGCCGCGCTTGTCAGTGAAGTTGGCAGGGTCAAGCGCGATACTGGGGCACCGATTTACGCGCCGCACCGGGAGAGCCAGGTGCTGGCGAAGGTTCTCGCTATGAACGAGGCGTCGCCAACGGGCACCAAACTGCCCGCTCGCGCCATCGAGGGCATCTATCGTGAGATCATGAGCGGCTCGTTCGCGCTGGAGCGTGGCCTTTCCGTCGGATATCTTGGGCCCAGAGGCTCGCATAGCCATGTCGCGGGCGTGCGCCACTTTGGCAGCAGCGTGGCCTTTGTCGAGCAGGAGACCATTGAGGGTGTCTTCACCAGCGTCTCGCGCGGGCATGTGGACTGCGGGCTGGTGCCGATTGAGAACAGCATTCATGGCGGTGTCGCGGAGACGCTCGAATCGTTCACGAGCTTCGCGGGCAAAGTGCAGATATACGCCGAGGCGCAGGTGGAAATTCATCATGTGCTCGCGGGGCAGTGTGCGCCGTCGGAGATTCAACGCATTTATTCCAAGCCCGAGGTCTTCAGCCAGTGCCGATTGTGGCTCGCCGACAAGTTCCCGCAGGCAAAACTAATCCCCACGCCCAGTTCGAGCAAGGCGATGCAAGTGGTTCGCGAAGAAAGCGAGACGGCGGGCGGACCAACCGACGCCGCGGCCATCGGCAGCGCACTGGGCGCAAGCCTGAACGGACTGACCACGCTGTTTGAGAACATCGAGGATCATGCCCACAACCTCACGCGTTTCTTTGTCCTGGCAAGACAACTCGCAGAGCGGACGGGCGACGACAAGACGAGTTTGATGTTCAAGGCGGCCGACAAGCCCGGCGCACTTGCCAGCGTGCTGGGTGACTTTGAGCGAAGTGGCATCAACCTGACGCACATCGACAAACGCCCGGCGGGACGGGTGAACTGGACGTACACGTTCTTCATCGACGCCCAGGGCCACCAGAGCGACGCGAGCATGCAACTCGCGATCGAGCGGGCGAAGCAGCATTGTCAGGAGTTGGTGATTTTGGGGAGCTATCCGCGCAGCACACGGGTGCTATAACGCAACGCAACTCTGCCGTTTGCAGACGCAAGGCCCGCACCGCCTCCCGTACGATGTCCCGTGCCCGACCCCTTCGCCAGGCCATCGCTTGCCTATCCCGCCGCGCTGGAGCGGTTGATCGTCGCATTCGCCGCGTTGCCTGGCATTGGGCGGCGCAGCGCAGAGCGGCTGGCGTTTCATGTGCTCAAGTCGAGCGAGCCGGAGGCGCTGGCGTTTGCGCAGGCGATTATCGACGTGAAGAAGACGGTGCGGCATTGCCAGAACTGCTGGCATCTTTCGGACGGCGCGTTGTGCGGGGTGTGCAACGACGCTTCGCGCGATCGGGGATTGGTGCTGGTGGTCGAGCAGACCCGCGACCTGCTTGCGCTGGAGGCGACGGGTATGTTCAAGGGCCTGTATCACGTTCTGATGGGGCGGCTGGCACCGCTGGAAGGGATCGGGCCCGATACATTGACGGTCGCGCGGCTTATCGAGCGGGTTCGCGACCCCTCGACCAACCCGGGCATGGCACCAGTTCGAGAGGTCATTCTGGGCCTTAATCCCACGCTCGAAGGCGACGGGACGGGCCTGTACCTGAGCGAGGAACTCAAGACCTTTGGTGTTAAGGTCAGTCGGCTAGCAAGGGGTTTGCCTAGTGGAAGCCAACTCGAGTATGCGAGCAAGGCCGTGTTGGCGGATGCGATTCATCATCGTCAGAATACAACATAAATCATTGATATAAAACGACTTGTGAAGTCTTGTCTGTTTTTTTACTACATGCTGCCCGATTCATGCGGGTGGAAACTGGTCGATATCGTGTATGCTGTCGTCGTTGGCACGCAAATTGCACATATGCGGGCGCAACAATTGCTGGTGATGGCTTGAGCATGCCGATGCTGAGGATGCTGTGGTATTGGTTCTGTAGTTGGGTTTGCAACTGGGTTGACGACTGGTGCAAGGAGACCGATGCGGTTTGAGACCTCTCAATCCATGAAGATGGGCCAGCACATGAAGCTGGCCCCCAGGATGATCCAGAGCATGGAAATCCTGCAGATGCCGCTCGCCGAACTTGAAGAGCGGCTGGAACAGGAACTTGAGAGCAATCCGACGCTCGAACTGATTGAAGGGGATGGGGAACCGTCTTCGGGCGATGCGTCCGCTGCGAGCACGGGCGAGGATGGGCGAGCCACTCAGGAAAAAAAAGTCGAGGGTGCCGACGAGTTTGAGCGCCTGGATTCGTTCGAGGAGTCCAACCCCGACACCGTCGACAACGAATACACCGAAGTCACGCCCCGCGAACGCTCGCGCGATGATGACTTTGATGGCCTGACCTATCGCAAGGTGCGCGAGAGTGGCGGCGATCGGGATACGAAGATGGACGCGATGGCGGCGGCCCCCGCGCGCGGGGCGAGCCTGCTGGATCAACTTCGCGGCCAGTGGTCCCTGGCGGACGTTGACGATTCGCTGCGCCCTTATGGCGATCTGATCCTCAACTTTCTGGAAGAGGACGGAAGCCTCAAGACCACGCTTGAGACGATCGCTGATCGGGCGGCGGTGGCCGGCTTGGCGGGCGTGGCTGGCATGGCTGGCACAGGCAGAGGATCAAACGCATCAGGTGCAACAAGCCGCGGCGGCGTGCTGCAGTTCACGACCAGGCCCAGCGTCGAGCAATTGGAACACGCCCTGAAGGCGCTGCAGTTGTTCCTCGAGCCCGCAGGTGTCGCCGCGAGGTCGCCACAGGAGGCGCTGCTGCTGCAACTCGACGCGCTCGAAGGGGGCGGCAACGACCTGGGCTGGCCCATGGAAGCATTCGCCGCGGCTAAGCGCATCGTCGAAGGACATCTCGACGATCTGATGCAGAACAGGCTTCCAAAGGTCGCCGATCGCACTGGTCTTTCGCTCGAGCAGATCAAGAGTGCGCTGACGCTGCTGCGACGGCTCAGCCTCGCGCCAGGACGCAGACTCGTCGAGACCAACGAGCGGCCGATCGTGCCCGACGCGATCGTGGAGTTTGATGATGGCAGCGATCGATACATCGCGTACCTGAACGACGCGCACCTGCCCAGCCTTCGCATCAACGAGGAGTACGCACGGCTTACGCGCGACAAGACGATGGAGAAGCGCGACCGCGAGTTCATCAAGACCAACCTGGGCAATGCCCAGTGGCTTCTGGACGCGGTGAACCAGCGCCGACAAACGCTGCTGCGCGTGGTCCACAAGGTGATCGAGCACCAGCGCGACTTCTTTGATCTAGGGCCACAGTCCCTCAAGCCCCTGCCCATGACGCAGGTTGCCGACGAGTTGGGCATCCACGTCGCTACGGTATCACGGGCTGTTGCGGAGAAGTACATCGCAACGCCCCGGGGCGTTATGCCCCTTCGCAAGTTCTTCAGCGGCGGAGTGGCACGCGGGGAGGTGACCGAAGAAAGCAGCGAGGGTGTGACAACGACCACCCAGAGCGAGGTTGGTGATTCGCTGGCCTGGGACGCGATCAAGGTCGCGCTGCAGGAAGTGATTGGCACTGAGGACAAGCGCCATCCGCTGAGCGATGAGGCATTGGCCGAAGAACTCAAGAAGCGTGGCATCACCATCGCTCGGCGAACGGTTGCAAAGTATCGCGATCAACTTGGCATTCAGTCGGCCCGCCTGCGCAAGGTGTATTGAGCAAGCACGCGCAACCACAATAGCAAGCGTCAAACGAACTGCGGTTGTGTTTGCCCGCAAGAACGTTTGACGCTCTGGGATGCTTTGTGCTTCTGTTTACTGGCCGCAGGGCGTGCACGGCCCTTCTGCAAACACCACCAAGTAACTGTCGATATCGCATGGGTCAAAGAGCGAGTTGTCGTTGTTGAAGTCGATGTCGTTGCACGTTGCGGTTTCCGGGATACAGGGTCCCTCTGCAAACACGCTGAGCAACGCATCGATGTCGACGGGATCAAAGAAGCCACCATCGTTGTTGAAGTCAATGCTGTCGCAAGGCTCTCCGCCGAGCGGGAATGTGCCACCATCAAGCATCCCGCAGGAGTTGGTCGCTATGACGTTGTACTGGCCCCGATCTGCGACGGTAAAGTCAAAGACGGTGATGCTTGGTGTGCCCAAGCCGGTGATGCGACCGCCTTCGTCATCGGTGATGGGCGTGCCGTCCTTGGACCAGTCGTAGGTCATGGGGCGCGAACCAAGCACGGTGACGCCAGCAAACTCCTGGCAGCCGATGCCACAGCCACCCCAGAATCCGATGAAGCCGGCGGGCGGCAAGCACGCTCCACCCGTATCGCCAAAGAAGGCCCAGCTTTCGATCTCATGGGCCGAATCGGCCAGGCCCGTGCTCGCCGTGAACCCGACATATGCCTCGCCACTCTGGTTGAACGCGCTGGCGTTTGAAGCGCCGAAGTTACCCAGATCGATCCCGATGGAGAGAACCTGGATGTTATCAATGAACACGCGCAGCGTGCCTGGCTCGCCATTCACGGACGGGTCGTACTCAACGTGGCCTTCGTGGTATCCCAGCAAGGATGGATCGCCGATATCGGGATCGAGGACGACATGCCCCAGCGAATCAGCGTCTTGCTCGCTGATGAAGCCATTCGCATCAACACCCTGGACCGAGACGTGGTATCCCTCAAATTCGCCGGAGAACCAGAAGGTGTCAAACTCGATGGCGATGCCGCTGCTGATGCTGTTGCCCCCGCCATAGCCCAGGGAACTACCCCCGCCGCCCAAAGCGTCCTCTCCAGCGGCATCATGGTGGATCACAAGGGCAAAGCCATCACCAGCGATGACGTTGCCCGGAGTGATGTTGAAACGGAATGTGGTCTGGAAGCCGTTCTGGATGTTCTGCGTCTGGTCATAGAACATGCTGCCGGCTTGTCCGCCCATCTGCGTCAGGCGTACCGACCAGTCGTGGAAGCTACTGCCATTGAGTTGTATCTCGGGCGGCACGCCGAAGGGAAAGCCGATCGTGAAGTCGGCGTGGGCGTGGCCTGCGGCGACCATGATGGCGCAACTGTCGCAATTTTGGTTGTCTTGTTTATCATTTTATTCATCACGTTCATTGGAAATTATCCTTTCGAAACCGCTGGCGGTTTGGGCCCACACTCAATATTGAGCGGTCTTGTCTCAGGAGGTCCTAGACGCCCCCCCAGCCGTCCCTGACAGAAAGAATGTCAGAAATCAGTTTTGGTTTGCGTCAGGGTGCTTGACCTTCGACTTGATCCCCCCCACTATCCCCTCCCACGTCAAAATCACCCAAACCGTCCCTGCGACAAAAGTTGCGGGAGCCGGGAAGGGCAGGCAAGCGAGTGGAGTCCTTGGCACGAAAGTCCGGCTGGCAAGCCTTCTGGACCAACGTGAGCAACAGGCTTGCAAGCAGGTTGGCATTCACCCAAGTTTGTTAGGAGTCACGCATGGCAGGGCGTACCAGCGCATCAACGGGCACCATTGTCACGATCTCGATCCTGATCTTCCTGACGCTGGGCGCGTTCGTCGCGTTCGCGATCTTTTTCGGGAAGTTCAACGATGCCAAGGCGGTCCTCGCACGCGTCGAGCAGGAGAATCGCGAGATCATCGGATCAGAACGCAATCGCGATGACATCCGCGCTTTGACCGCCCAAGCGGGCCAGAGCGCCGAGAAGTCGCTGGTGGGTTTCCTCGTGGGTGAGCGCCAGCGGCTGACGCAGCGCATCACGGGCGACCAGCGTGACACACTCGCGACGCTGGACAGCAAACTGCAAGGCGTCCAAGGTGCCGACCAGCCACTGGTCAGCATGATCACCGCTCGCGACACCAGCATCACAGCCCTTAAGAGCGAAGTGCAGCAACTTGGCGCGGCACGCGACCAGGCCCTCGCGGACCTGAAGAACGAGACCACTCGCGTCGTCAGCCTGACAGACCAGCACAAGAAGACTATCGAGCAGATCAACACAGATGTCGGTGCCGCACGCACGCTGGACGATGAAATGCGCAGCCGGTTTGAGAATCTCCAGAAGGAACTGTCCGCTCAGGTTGAGCGGGCCCGCACGGAGAAGGACGAAGTTGAAAGCCGCTTCTCCCAGCAGGTGCGCGACCTGACCGAACGCAACCTGATCCTTGAAGCCCAAGTCGCCAGCCTCCGCGGCCAGCGCACCAAAGATTTGTTCAGGGGCCAGGACGAGGCCAGCCTCGTGGATGGCAACATCGTGAGCGTCAACGAGGTGGACAACACTGTCGTCATCAGCCTGGGGCGGCGCGATCGCGTGCCACTGGGCATGTCCTTTAGCGTGTATAGCTCCGGTGCCGCCATTCGTCCCAGCGAAAATGGCGACTATCCCGCTGGCAAGGCCACGCTGGAAGTCATCAACGTTGCAGAGAATACCGCGACCTGCCGCGTCACCAGCGAGCTTCGTGGCAACCCGGTTATTCGAGGCGACGTGATCGCCAACGCGATCTATGACCCCAACAAGACATACAAGTTTGTGGTCTTCGGCAACTTTGATGGCGATCGCGATGGTGTGGCCACACCCAGCGAGCGGGCCAATGTCGAGTCGACGGTCAAGAGTTGGGGCGGGGTTGTCTCCGACGATCTGTCGGGCGATGTCGACTTCCTGATCATGGGCTCGCGTCCCCTGCTGCCCCCGCGTCCGGATGGCAGCGCGCCGCTCGAAGTCGCCCTTGAGTTCCAGCGCCGCTTCCGCGAGGTTGAGCGCTACGACGCCCTGTCTCGTCAGGCTGTTGCAACTGGTGTGCCCGTCCTCAACGAGAATCGGCTCTACACCCTGACCGGTAAGACCCCGGCTCCGTTGGCACGGCGCTAGCAATCGCTTTGTTCCCATTGAGATTTTTTATCAGAAAGGCCCGACAACTGTCGGGCCTTTTTTCTGGGCACTTCGTCTTATATTGGACCTCGCGCGGGCATGATCGATCCATTCAATTGGGTACGTCAATCCTGCACATCGATCCGGCCACGCTCGAGCACACGCTGGCCATTGCGCTCTACTTCACGCAGCACGTTGAATCGCACGCCACGCCGGAACTTGGCATCGTTGAGCGCCTCGGCAAACTCTCGCTCGTTCTCGATCTCGTCGCCGTTGACCGACACAATGATGTCGTTCTCAAGGAATCGCCCCTCCGCCCGGCCTTGTGGGCGAACATCGGTGACGACAACACCATTGAATCCTAGCCGCTTGGCGCTCTCGCTGTCGAGGGATACCACTTGCATACCCATCGATGGAATCAGTGTGCTGTTGTTACCCGTCGACCGATCGGTGAGCGTTGCCGACAATTTCAGCGCCGCGCCGTTGCGATCAATGTCGAGCGACACGACCGAGCCGCTGGGCAGCGTGGCAATCGCGTTGCGAAGGCGGCTTTCGTTCATCGCCACCCCCTGGAATCGCGTGATGATGTCGCCCTCGCGCAGGCCCGCTTGCTCGGCGGGGCTGCCCATCAGCACCGAGCCAACCTGCACTCGCGGCTGCGCGTTGCGCTCGTTCAAATCCGCGAAGCCTGCGCCCAGCCAGCCACGCAGCACGCGTCCGTTCTGACGAATGCTATCGACCACCAGTCGCGCGGTGTTGGAGGGAATCGCAAAGCCAATACCGTCATATCCGCCCGTGCGAGATGCAATCGCCGTGTTGATACCGACGATCTTGCCTTCGAGGTTCAGCAGCGGGCCCCCAGAGTTTCCTGGATTGATCGCGGCGTCGGTCTGGATGTAGTCCTCGTACGCTCGCCCGGTTTCTCGGGGCGTGACGCTCCTGCCGCGTGCGGAGATGATGCCCTGCGTCACGGTGCTGTCTAGGCCAAAAGGGCTGCCCACAGCGATCACCCACTCCCCCACTTCCAACGCGTCGGAATCTGCAAAGGAGAGCGTGGGGAGCGACGATGGCGCGTTGGCAATCTGCAGCACGGCGAGATCTGTCTGCGCATCATTGCCAACGAGGGTTGCGTCATACTCCTCGCCATTGGCGAGCCGCACGCGAAAGTCCTCGCCGCCCGCGATGACGTGGTTGTTGGTCAGGACAACCCCCGATGAATCGATGATCGCGCCGGAGCCCAGGCCAGATTGCTGCTTGCGCGCGGGGCCGACGGGCCGGCCAAAGAAGTCGACTGGTCGCACGCTGCGAACCTGCGTGACGTGTACCACCGCAGGCTCGGTCTTGTTCGCAACGCTCTTGAAGACGCGTGAGAGTCGACGCGCGAACGCGAAGTCCTCACTGGTTGCGACCGCGCCGTCGCTCGCTTCGATGACTGGTGTTGCCTGCGCGAAAACACTCTGGGCGAGACCGGCGCAGAGGAGCAGGGGTGCGGCGGTTCGCATCACTGACAAAGGATGATGCGTGGCCAGTTTGTTCAGCGTGCTGAATATGTTGCGTTTGTTCAGTGTCTTCATGGTTGCTGCTCTTATCTGTGAATGAATTATCGCTCGCGGCGCAGGGTCGCGGAATCACAACAATCCTTGGACGTTGCACCATGCGAGACGGTTCGTTGCGTCGCGGGGAATCAGGGCTTGCCAAACTCAGCCCAAGACGTTGATGTTTCCCACACACGCACTCGCTCCACGATGAGGTGCTCAGGCAGCAGGTAGCGCACACCGTCCTTTGCGACGAACTGCTTCCCCAGTTGCCCTGCGACTTCCTCATAGATGCGCCGCGCTATCACTTCCGTCGTGGGATCTGCGTCCTCAAAGACCACCATGCGATCGCCGCGCTCTTGCAGGAGGGGGTACATCGAATCTTTGCTGTTCACCGCCATGGCGTGGTCAAACTGATCGAGAAATCCCTCGATGGCCAGTCGCAATGCCTTGAAGTCGCAGACCATATCGCGCTTGTCCAACTGGGTAGTTGCGACGACAATCTCCACACGCCTTGAATGACCGTGCGGATGGCGACAGCGTCCGGGGTGCTTCGAGAGCATGTGTCCGGACTCAAACTCAAACATTTTACAAACACGATACAGCACGTGCAAGTTTAGGAAGCACAAGGGATTGGGGTTGCTGGTTGGGCAATATCAGGCTTTGGAGACCTGCACTTTGACGCGTTGAATCGTGGCGTGTCGAGACCGCAATTGTGCCTCCCCGCCGCCCCGAAGCCAGGCGGAGAGCGCGTGCATCGCTGCGGCGTGGGGTACCTGGAGCGTCAGTGTGCCGCGGCTGATTCGGGCTGCGCTGCAATGGCCCTGAAGATGTTGGGGTAGGTCAACGAGCGGGGATTCGGGCTTGCCCCCCCCACTACCCCCACTTCTGGCACCGCTCGCGCCGCTCTTGCTGCCTGCCAGGGCGCTTGCGACTGTTCGTTGCGTGCGCTGCTGAGCCTTCACCTCGCGGACGATTGACTCGAGCGAAAGCCGCATCGACAAGTCCTGTTCCGGTCTTGTTCGCAGTTCACGAAGTTTTTCGATGTCTTGCAGCGTGGCGCGGCGTGCCATACTGGATGCTAGTGCCATCGATCAACCAAGTGCGACGGCTACGCTGGTTCCCCTGATGTGCCGTGGCTCTCGATGCCGCGATGTTTCAACACATTCAGGCATCGCGGAGGTACTGCGTGTCCACTCAGATTGTCATCAAAAACCTCACCAAAACCTATCCAGCAATTGCCCCGGCGGCGGGGGCCCAGGCAACAACGACCGCCGTAGACAAGGTCAGTCTCACGATCGAGCCGGGCGAATTATTTTTCTTGTTAGGTCCGTCCGGATGCGGCAAAACCACTTTGCTTCGGATGATCGCGGGCTTCATCGAGCCAACGTCCGGTAACATATTATTTATATCCAACACTGTTCCTCGTGATGTCACGTTTCTGCCCGCAGAGAAGCGCGATACCGGTATGGTCTTTCAGAGTTATGCCCTTTGGCCACATATGACAGTCGCGCAGAACGTGGCCTTCGGGTTGGAAGTTCGGGGCGTTGCAAAGAGTGAGCGAGAAAAGCGAGTGCGCGATGCGCTCGAACAGGTTCGCATGCTGCCATACGCCCAACGAAAGCCCACGCAACTCTCTGGTGGCCAGCAGCAGCGCGTTGCGCTGGCGCGAGCCATGGTTGTGAAGCCGAGCGTATTGCTGCTCGACGAGCCGTTGTCGAATCTAGATGCCAAACTTCGGGTCGAGTTGCGGTCAGAAATTCGCCGAATCTGCAAAGAATCGGGGATAACAACTGTATATGTCACGCACGATCAGAAGGAAGCACTGAGCATTGCAGACCGAATGGCCATCATGCGTGCGGGGCAACTTGAGCAGGTTGGGGCGCCATCGGACTTGTACCGGCGGCCTGAAAATCGGTTTGTGGCTGAGTTCTTAGGGGAGATCAACCTGATCCCCGGGCGTGTGTCACGTGAAACAAATGGTGTGTGCAGTGTGGATTTAGCCGGATGGTCGCTGGATGGAATCGCGACTGGGTGGCACCCCCGGATTGGTGATGCTTGCCTGGTTGGAGTGCGTCCAGAGGCACTCGGGATCCATCGTTCCGGCCTCAAAAGTTTTGAGGCCACGGTCGATGGGCAGGTGTACCTGGGAGATGTTGCTTCGATGCAACTGATCGCGCCCGGGCAACATCGAATGACGATGTCTGTTCTGAATCCGCGAACGATCGTGGCAAAGGGACAGTCGATCATGGTGGCGACCGACCATCAGGATGTCATCATCCTTCCATCGTAACGTTATTCAAAGAAGCATACTGGGCTGTGCGATCTCATCGCATCCTGTCAATTGTTCCACGTGAAACGACCGCGTTCTGAGAACTCCGGGTATACTCAATCTGCTAGATTGCACACCCCACAATGGAGATTGTCGCATGGATGCGAATTCGTCAAAACCTCGTCGGCTCGGTCGTGGCATTGGAAGCCTGATGCAGATGCCTTCGGTATCGGTTGTCGCTTCGATGGCCCCGGTTGTCATCGAAACACAAACAAGAGTTGACTCTGTTAGTGCAGCCGATGGTGTCAAGTCTAATTTTTTATCGGACTTTGTGCGTGTTTCGCTCTCGGTCATTCAACCCTCACGGTTTCAGCCGCGACGCGCATTTGACCAGGTCCAACTTCAACAACTTGCTGATTCGATCAGGCACAGTGGGTTGATGCAGCCCATCATCATCAGGCCACTTGAGCGGGTGGTGGGGGATGTGAAGTATGAACTGATCGCGGGCGAACGGCGCTGGCGAGCTGCGGCCATTGCGGGTCTGGAGCAGATTCCGGCGATGATTCGTGCGCTCAGCGACGAAGAAGCCGCGGAATGGGGCCTGGTTGAGAACATCCAGCGAGAAGATCTCAATCCAATGGACCGAGCCTTTGCGCTACGAGGATTGTTAGAACGATTTGGGTTCACACAAGAACAACTGGCGACGCGCATCGGGCTGGATCGGGCCACGATTGCGAACTTACTTCGGCTATGCGAGTTGGAAGAAGAGATAGCGACGATGCTTATGAACGGCAAACTCACCGCTGGACATGGCCGCGCCCTGCTGTCGTTTCCCAGGGGAGAGGCGCGTTTGCAAGCAGCGAAACTCGCAATGCAATTTGGCTGGTCGGTTCGCAAACTCGAAGAATTAGGCCGCGAATTACCGCGAACCGCCAAAGAAACTGTTACAACAACGGGTTCGCCAAGAGACGCCGTGCTTCGTGACCTGGAGCGCCAACTTGGGCAACATCTTGGTACAAAGGTAATGATTACCACCAGCAAGAAGGGGAGTCAGGGGCGCGTCACGATTGAGTATTACGGCATAGATCACTTTGATGGGTTGATGACAAAGATGGGACTTCGATCATCCTAGCCATTACTACTCGTTCACGGTTTGTTCGTTTAAATCTGTCGATGGGCACACTGTTAGTAGCCAATTAGTAGGATGGACCCGCTTTCGTGCAGAATTGGCTCGACATATACCCATATGCGTGCAATACTTCCTATCGCAGCAATGAGCACTGCATTTGTTTTTATTGGGGCGTGGGGGACACACGCTCTCAAGGAGTTGATACATGGGTCGTCGTCCGAATGCTGGTTCGATTGCGTCTCTTCCCATCGCCCACTTACAAGCCGAACTGCGTCGTCGTCAGCGCGGTGTTGGTGCCCTGATTCGTCGTCGCGAGAAGTTGGCTGCCAAGCTTGCGACGCTGGACGCACAGATTCGTTCGCTGGGCGGGACTGCTGGTGGAGTGCGTGTTCGCCCGCACAATGACATGAACTTGGTTGAGTCGCTGCAGAAGGTGCTGTCTGGCAAGACCATGGGCGTCACCGAGGTTGCCGAGGCGGTTCGCAAGGCCGGGTACAACACCAACGCCGCGAACTTCCGGACGATCGTCAATCAAGCGTTGATCAAGCACAAGAACAAGTTCAAGAAGGTTGACCGCGGGCTCTACACCGCTCCGTAATGTGAACTGATTGTGCACAAAGAACAACGCCAGCCGCATGGGCTGGCGTTTTTTATGGACTATTCCGGGACAATTTGTCGTACCCTTTGACTAGTATAAGACAGGTCGTGAAATCGGCTCAGAACGGCGAGGTAGTTGGCGCCAAGCGGCTGGGCCGATCATTGAGCAGTGCGCGTTCGAGGTCGCCCCAGAACATGCGTCCGTTGGTGTCCCAGGTGTAGTACATTCGGTTGTCGACATCGATGGGACGCTTGGTGAGCGTGTCGAGCTCGGGCGAGATCGAGCCTTGGATAGCCGAGTGGCGTCCACCATCATCGCGTCCGCTGCTTGCGCAAGCACCGAGGCTGACAAGAGCGATACCGATGAGCGTCATGCACACAGAACGACGGGCGGAACGACGCATAGCAAATCTCCTGGGGGGGTCACAATAGGCGGTCGGGCTGCAGGCGTTGGTGGACGAACTAGGACGATCAATGTCTAACGGTCGGTTACGAGGTTCACCAAACTCAGGCTTTGACGCAAGGCTATCGGATCGTGCGCGTGCGGACCATGTGCATCTGTACCCTAAGCCCTTGCAAACAGTGTATCCGTCAAGTGGCAGTGGGGGGGTCCAAGATTTGAGAAGTCCGTTACCGCTATGGCCTCCAAATGACGGCGCGGCATGTACTGAATTCGACAGCAGAATGGCTACTGGCCGGCCTTAGGCTGCCGGTTCGGCAGGAGACTACGGCACACATATTCATAAGTGTATATCTGGCAAAGCATTGCCTGCTCAGATTTGATGCTTTGGGGTTGGCGCGCCGGTTGCACATCTTCCACCGTGTCAACCGGCGAAGGGCTTGCCTTGGCAGCGGTTTCTTGTTTCTTCGTCTCACCTCGTCTCACCTCGTATCTGATGGAGCCAGTACATGCGACCTGATCGATTGACCACCGCCGCGCAACAGGCATTGTCGAGTGCTCAGTCCAACGCCATGGGTGCGGGACATCCAGAGGTAACGGGTTTGCACGTGCTCGAGGGATTGCTCGAAGATCGACAGGGCAATGCCTGGTCGATCTTGGCGGCGGCGGGCGTGGAGCCACTGCGGGTGCAGCAGGCGGTGCGTGAGCAGTTATCGCGATTACCGAAAACAACCAGCGGGGCGGGGAGTGCGGGGCGAGCGTTGATGGAGTTGCTTGCCGACGCGGACAAACAGGCGAAGAAACTTGGGGATGCGTATATCAGCAGCGAGCACTTGCTGTTGAGCGCGGCGGCGGTCGGGGGGTCGACGGCCAATCTCCTCTCTGGTGTCGGTGCGACACAAGGGTCCATCGAGTTTGCCATCAAACAGATTCGCCAGCGCAGTGGCGTGACGACCATCAATGATCCTGATGGGGAGGGCGGCTACGACGCGCTCCAGAAGTATGCAATCGACCTCACGCAGAAAGCGCAGCAGGGAAAACTCGATCCCGTGATTGGACGCGACGAGGAGATTCGCCGCACGATGCAGGTATTGTCGCGGCGCACCAAGAACAATCCAGTGCTGATCGGCGAGCCTGGCGTTGGCAAGACGGCGGTGGTGGAAGGGCTGGCGCTGCGAATCGTGAATGGCGATTGCCCCGACGGGATGCGCGACAAGCGGATCATGGCGCTGGATGTCGGGCAGTTGCTGGCGGGCGCAAAGTTTCGCGGGGAGTTTGAGGATCGATTGAAGGCGGTGCTGCGCGAGGTGCAGGCGAGCACTGGCAAGGTGATTCTGTTCATCGATGAATTGCACACGATCATCGGTGCTGGCGCGGCGGAGGGCGCGGTGAGCGCGGGAAACCTGCTCAAGCCCGCTCTGGCGCGCGGCGAGTTACGCTGCATCGGGGCCACGACGCTGGATGAGTATCGCAAGCATGTCGAGAAGGACCCGGCGTTTGAGCGACGATTCCAGCCCATCGTGGTGGACCAGCCGAATGTGGAAGAGACGGTCGCGATTCTGCGCGGGCTCAAGCCACGCTATGAGGCTCACCATGGTGTGAAGATACTCGACAGCGCGATTCTTGCGGCAGCGCAGTTGAGCCATCGCTACATCGCGGATCGCTTCCTGCCCGACAAGGCCATTGATCTGATGGACGAGGCGGCGTCGAGATTGCGGATCGAGATCGACAGCATGCCAACGGAGTTGGATGAGCTTCGCCGGCGGATCATGCAGTTGGAAATCGAACGAGAGGCGCTCAAAATTGAGGCGAGCGAGCGGGCCAGTGAATGGGTTGGCGAGCGGGCGGGCGAGGAGAAAAAGAGCGGCGGCACGCGCGCGGACGGGACGGCACGCGAACTTGATCGCGTCGAGAGGGAGCTTGCGGAGTTGCAGGAGCAGAATCGGGCGCTGACTTTCCGATGGGAAGCGGAGAAGAAGGAACTTGACGGGGTCAAGGACATCAAGGAGCAAATGGCATCGAAGCAGGTGGAACTTGAGCGGGCACAGCGGGCGGGGCAGCTTGAGGCCGCGGCCCGCATTCGCTATGGCGACATGCGCGAATTGGAGGCCAATCTCAAGAGCGCCGAGGCAGCGATGATCCTGCGCAGGAGCAAGGGCGACACACTGGTGCAGGAGGAAGTTGATGCGCAAGCGATTGCGCAGATTGTCGCGCGGTGGACGGGCATTCCAGTGACGCGACTGGTCGAGAGCGAGCGAGACAAACTTACGCGGATGGAAGAACAACTGTCCAAGCGCGTGATCGGGCAGCAGCACGCGCTCAAGGCGGTGAGTGACGCGGTGCGACGCTCGCGAGCGGGCATATCGGACCCGAATCGTCCCATCGGCAGTTTCCTTTTTCTTGGGCCGACGGGCGTGGGCAAGACGGAAACGTGCAAGGCACTTGCGGAATTTCTGTTTGATACCGAAGAGGCGATGGTGCGAATCGACATGAGCGAGTATGGCGAGAAGCACGCCGTATCGCGGCTGATCGGCGCGCCGCCAGGCTATGTGGGGTATGACGAGGGCGGGCAATTGACGGAGACAGTTCGTCGCAGGCCCTACTGCGTGGTACTGCTCGACGAGATCGAGAAGGCACACCAGGACGTATTCAATATTCTGCTGCAGGTGCTCGACGACGGGCGATTGACCGACGGGCAGGGAAGGACCGTGGACTTCCGCAACGCGCTCGTGGTGATGACGAGCAACTATGGCAGTGCGCAGATTCAGGAACTGGCGGCGGGCGGCGCGGAGGATTGGGAGATCGAGGCGGCGATCCGAGAAATGCTCAAGAGTGGACCGGCGGGCATGGTCGCGGAGGAAATAGGCAGGGCGGCGGGATTGCCCGCGCGGGTGCGTGAGGTCATGAGCAGAGCAGCGACGCAGATGAGCGGCGGGCTGATGAGGCCAGAACTGCTCAACCGCATCGACGAAGTGGTTGTCTTCCACCAGTTGCGGCGTGAGGCGCTGGGCTCGATAGTTGAGATTCAACTGGCGCGATTGCGCAAGCGGCTTGGGGAGCGCGGCATCGCGCTGGAACTATCCGATGCCGCAAAGTTGCAACTGGCGAGCGAGGGATGGGATCCGATCTTTGGTGCCCGCCCGCTCAAGCGCACCATCCAGCAGCGCATCGAGAATGCCATGGCCACGCGGATTCTGTCGGGCGAGTTTGGCGATGGAGATCGCGTGAGCCTGGATTGGAATGGCGGTCAGTTTGTGTTCGGCAAGTGACCGCTTGCCCCGTGACCGCCTTGCGCCGCGATCTCCTTGCGGCGCGTCTTCACAAAAAAACAGAAGCCACAGAAGGTGCAAGAACACGGTTTGCTCACGCTGCGCTGTGGCTTCTTGAATAGTCGCAGGAGACGCAGGGTCAACTGCTCATGTGCTCAGGCCCGATATGCCTCGGCGACGCGGTTGAGGGCTTCGCCGACGATGCGGATATGGTCATCGGTGAGGTCGTGGTGCATGGGCAGAGCCAAGATCTTGTTCGCAAGAGCATCGGCGACGGGCGTATCGTGACGATTCATCGCCTCGAAGGCCGGCTGGTTGGGCAGGCTGCGGGGGTAGTGCACCGCGGTGGGCACGCCTTCGGCCTTGAGAGCCGCTGCGAACTCGTCACGAGTGCAGGCAAAGCTCGCCAGATTCATTTGAATTACATAGAGGTGATAGACGGACACGCCATCGGGAGTGATTACGGGGGCAGAGAGTCCATCGATTGCGCTCACCAGGCGATCGTACTTTGCGGCATTGCGCTGGCGGGCGGCGGTCTGGTCGGCGAGGCGATCCAAACGAGAACAGCCGATGGCACCAGCCATGTCGTTGAGGCGGTAGTTGTACCCGACCTGTTCGTGCAGGTACTTCTCGGTTTCGCCATGGCTGCGGAGCAGTTGAATCTCGTGCGCCAGGCTTTCTTCGTTGCAGGTGATCAGGCCACCTTCGCCGGTCGCCAGGTTCTTGGTGGCGTACATCGAGTACGTCACCGCATCGCCAAACTCGCCCAGGCCTTTGCCCTGATAGGTGGCGAGGTGGGCCTGTGCCGCGTCGTAGATCACCGAAAGGTTGTGCTTGTCGGCGAGAGTCTCAACCGCATCGATATCGACCGGGCAGCCATAGAGATGGGTCGCGGCGATCGCGGTGGTATTGCGGGTGACCTTGCGGGCAGCGTCTTCCATGTCGATCTGGCACGTATCAGGCAGGGCATCGACGAAGATCGGGTTGGCCCCGCGGGCGACGAGCATGCTTGCAGTGGCGATGTAGCTCCAGGCGGGAACCAGGACATCATCGCCGGGCTGGATCAGCGGTTCGTAGGCGAGTTGGAGGGCGCAGGTGCCGTTGGCACAGGTCATGGCGTACTGAGCGCTGGTCATCTGGGCCCAGCGCTGCTCGAGCTCTTCACACTTCTTGGCCGCCCGGAGCATGCCGCTGTTGAGGACGGCCATCACGGCGTCTTTGTCTTCCTGGGTGAGGGCGGTGGACATGAAGGGAATGGGTTTGTCGGAGATGGGTTTGCCACCAAACGCGGCGAGTTCCTTGAGCATCATTTCCCGACGGGCAGAACGAACGGGCGTCATGGTGGGCACTGGGAGGATCCTGTGGGGACTATTGGGCTGACGAGGCGGGCCAAAGTGGGCACGCCAGCAAGTATTGAGGGAACTGCGAGGATAGCGGTGTTGCAGTCAGAATTCCGAGTCCTGAATCGCGTTTGCGTTTTGTGGGGGATTCCCCTTGTACTCACGAGGCAGAGGGAACATCGGGTGGGGTCACTGGCGTATATTGATGCAGCGAGAGACGCTTGATCGCGGACCCTGCGTACAGACTGTGGGTAACGCGAGGCCGTCGGGGCGGCCCTTCATACAATTGATGCGAATTGGAAGTAGGAACAGTCGCCAATCGACGTGAAGCAACGGCTTCAAGTGTCTGAGGCCAGGGGATTTGCGGCGGTCGCGCAGCACGACCGCCAGAATGAGGATTCATGCGCATGTGGCATTTGGCGCGAAGTTGGAAGCAAGCGGTAGTGATGACTTTTATCGTTGCCGGGACGTGCGCGAGCGTGGCCAGGGGCCAGATGCCGGCGGCTCCCCCCGTGCTCACCTCCGTTCCCGCCTCCTCCCCCGCACCAGGCTTGAGCGCAACCCGCAATAGTCTCAACGAGCGCGAGTGGACCACGCTGCTGGGCGCGTATTCGGGCACCAAGGGTGTTTCTCGCCCCAGCCAAGACGCTGTGTTGGGGTTCTCGCTGCCCACGAATGTGAGTGCGACAACGGTCAAGGAACTCGTCAAGCGTGGCGGCATGGATGTGAAGAAGGGCGAAGTGATCGTCAAGGGAGACGACGCAGAAGATCGCATTCTGCTGAAGTTGCAGGAAGAGCGGGTGGCCAAGCCCCTTGCGGTTGACCGGGCCAAGGCTGCAATGGAACTGTCGGATGTGGAATATAACCGCACGCGCGAGGCGTATGCACGCGGCGCGTCGGGCACACAAGAAGTGGATCGCGCGCGCTTGCAGGCGCAGGTCGCGGGGATCGACTGGGAATTGGCGCTCAGCAACGACCTTCAGGAGAAGATTCAACTGGAGCGCCTTGCCGAGCGCGTGACGCGATACGACATCGTGGCCCCGTTTGATGGCAGCATCGATCTGGTGAACGCCGACCTGGGGCAGGTGGTGGGTGGCAATGAAAAGGTCGTGCGCGTGGTTGATGTCGATCCTCTCTGGGTTGACGTGCCTGCGCCGACGGACGACCAACGCACGTGGGAAATGACCGTGGGTTCCAAGGCGTGGGCACTGGCGTCGGTTGCTGGTGTGCCGCGGATCATCGAAGGAAAAGTTATCGAAGTTTCACCAACCGCTGACCCGGCAAGTCGGACGCGGCGCATTCGAGTGGAAGTTCCCAATCCTCCAGCGCCGGCAGGCACGACGCGCCTGCTCGCGGGCGAGGCGTTGTGGGTGCGATTCACGCAGCCCGAAGCGGCGCAGATGCCGGGCATCACGGCGGCCTCGGGCGGCGCGGCTGCGCCCGGTGGCCTGAACAATGTCAAGCAATTGGCGGAGGGCGTTGCCAAGTGATCGACGTTTCCAATATCAAGAGCCCAGGTTGGCATCGGGTGGTCGCGGAGTTGTCGCAGCCATTACCCGATGATCGTGTGTTCCTGCTGCGGCTGCTATCAACGCTGGGCCTGGTTAGCAACGCTCGCCAGGGAGTGCTCTTCAGCGTCGTCGGTTCGCAAGAACAGAACTCCGCGGAAGTCAAGCCTGCGCAGGTCTGGCCATTCGCGGCGGACATCATCGACCCGCAGGGCAAACCCCTGCGTCCTCTGGAAGAATTGGTCGATCCTTCCAAGGTGGATGCCACAAGCATCGAGCGCACCAAGGAAGTGCATGCGGCGGCCCGCACCGTCGCGGCCTCGCGCCAGTTGCAGGTCTTCTCGCTCGACGAAGAGCAGTTGTACACAGGCACGCAAGCCAAAGGTTTTGTGATCGCGGCCCCGATTCCCAGCGGCCTTTCGCACGAGTCTCCCACGCGCCCGATTCAACATGTGATCACACTGGTGGGCGAAACGACTTCACGACAGGCGCTCCAGACCACGCTTGCTATTGTTGAAATGCTCGTGGGATATGTCTTCACCCACGAGGCACAACAGGCGCTGCGGCGCACGCGCCAGGGCACGGCGGCGCTGGACCTCGCGGGCCGGCTCATCGCATCGATCAATGCCACCACCGGATTCAAAGCCGCGTCGTTCCAGTTGGTGAACGATCTGTGCCGGCAGTTGTCGGTGGACCGGGCCGCACTGGGCTGGGTGCCCGGCTCGCCCTCGCGCTGGCCCGGGCGAGCGAACAACGAATCGCAGCGCAGCGTCGGCACAACGCGCGACGCGTACAACGTTCACCTTCGTGCGATCAGCGATACAGAGCACATCGACCGACGCCTGGAGATGTGTCGGAAGATCGAGTCGGCGATGGAAGAGTGCCTGGATCAGGAACAGCCAGTGTTGTTTCCCGCTCCGCCCGCAACGGGCGCGGGCGCAGACCCGGCCCTGGCACAGAGCGTGACGCACGCGCACCGCGACCTGGCGCGCAACGACGCGCACCTCAAGGTCGCGAGCCTGCCGCTTCGCGTGGTCGACGCGCGGGGCGAACGGATTGCGGGCGTGCTTTTGGTGGAGGCGGGCCAGAACGCCAAACTGGATGCGCCGCTGGTCGAACTCATGCAGGCGACGCTGGACCTGGTAGCACCGGTGCTGGCTGTGCGGGCAAGCGATGATCGCAACCTGGCGCTGCGGGCGTGGGACAGTTCGCTGCGAAGCGCTGCGTGGGTTGTGGGACCAACGCACACCGCGTGGAAAGCCGCGGGCATCGCGATCATGCTCGCAACGGGCGTGCTCTTCTTTGGCAAGACCACCTATCGCGTGGGCGCGCCGATGAGCCTCAAGGCGCAGCAACACCGATTGATCGCGGCGCCCGTGTCTGGTCTGCTTGAGAGCATCCCAGAGGAAATTCGCTCGGGCGCTCGGGTCACGAAGGATCAGGTGCTGGCTCAACTGGATATCAAGGAACTGCAACTGAGCGAGCTTGAGGCTCGCGCCCAGTATGCTCAGTATGACAAGCAGGCCGACGACGCGCTGCGCAAGGGCGACAACGCAACGGCGGCCCAGAGCCGGGCCCGGGCAGATCAGGCCCGTGCTCGCATGGGGCTTGCGGCGCTGCAGATTCAGAAAAGCACCATTCGCTCGCCCATTGAGGGCACCATCGTCTCCCCCGACATCCGCGAGCGACTGGGTTCGACGGTGAAACTGGGCGATCCGATGATCGAGGTCGCGGACCTGGCTTCGATGAAGGTGGTCGCAAAGGTTGATGATCGCGACATCAGTTTCATCCAGGTGGGCCAGACCGGAGAGATCAGCCCGAAGGCTGACCCCAGCAAGGCGGTTGCGTTTGTCGTGGATCAGATCGTGCCCCTCAGCCAAGCCGAGGGCGGCGTGAACGCGTTCGAAGTGCGAGCGTCGTTCGCGAATCCCGAGCGGATGACGGATGTGGAACGCCGGTGGCTGCTCCCGGGGCTTGAGGGCCAAGCCAAGTTCAATTCCGAGCGGAGAAGTTTCGCGTGGATTCTCTCACGGCGCATCGTGGACCAGATGCGGGTCTGGCTCTGGTGGTAGTAGCCCGCCATGGCGCTGGCAACACCAGAACCGCCTAGTCCTTTTGTCCCTCTTTTACTTCGTGCCTTTATTCATGAGTGAACGCAACACATTCTCGCCCTTCTGGCATCGCGTGCGAGCACTCAAGCCGCGCCTGCGCCCGCACGTTCAGATCACGCGTCAGCGTTTCCAGGGCGGGCGGTGGCATGTCGCCCACGATCCATCGTCGAACGCCTTTTATCGCTTGAGCCCGGTTCAGTACGAGTTTGTCGGTCTGCTCGACGGCTCGCGCACTGTGGACGAGGTGTGGCAACTGAACCTGGCCCGCCATGGCGACGACGCACTGACGCAGAACGATGTCATTCAGGTGATGGGCCAGCTCTATGGCGGCAACCTGCTGCAGGCCGACGTGCCGCCCGAGACCGACCAGTTGTTGTCGCGCGGTCGCGACCGATTCAAGAAGAAGGCAATTGGTCAGGCCATCGGCTTGATGTACTTCCGCGTGCCGCTTTTCAATCCCAACGGGTTGCTGAACACGGTTGAGCCGGTGCTGCGCCCGATGCTTTCTCGCGTTGGTCTGGTCATCTGGCTTGGTGTAATCATCGCGGCCCTCACGGCATTGATCCCGAACTGGAAGACATTGGTGGGCGGCTTTGACTCCGCGATCGCGCCGAGCAATTGGATTTTCATAGGTATCTCCTTCATCGTGCTCAAACTCTGGCACGAGTTCGGACACGGCGTGCTGACCAAGCGCTTTGGCGGCCAGGTGCCCGTCCTGGGCGCGATGATGCTCGTCCTGATTCCCTCGCCATTTGTCGACTGTTCTTCCGCGTGGAGTTTCCCCAGCAAGTGGCAGCGCGTGGTGGTCGCGGCGGGCGGTATGATGTTCGAGTTGTTTGCCGCCGCCGTCGCGGCATTCGTTTGGCTCGCCACGCGCGATAACCCCGGGGTCGTACACCAACTGGCCTACAACGCGATGCTCACGGCGAGCATCAGCACTATCGTCTTCAATGCCAATCCGCTGATGCGGTTTGACGGCTACTTCATCCTGAGCGATCTCCTGGGCGTGCCCAATCTCATGCAGCGCTCGATGCAGATGCTCAAGTTCCTGTTCCAGAAACATGTGTATCGCGTCGAGCAGCCACAGCAGCCGACCAGCGATCCGCGCGAGGCGCTGATCCTGCTCGTCTATGGCGTGCTTGCCATGGCGTATCGAGTTTTCATCTTTATCTCCGTGACCCTGTATGTCCTGGGCAAGATGTTTGGCCTTGGAGTCATTCTTGCGGTGTGGACGGCGGCGATGTGGTTCATTCTGCCCGTTGGGCAGTTGGTGCATTGGCTGGCAACCAGCGCACAACTAACGCACAAACGCGGGCGAGCGATTGGTGCAACGCTCACGATGGTCGCGGGAGGACTCATCCTGCTGGGGCTCGTGCGATTCCCGGATTACCGGCGCGCGAGCGGGGTCGTCGAGAGTCAGCACACGGCACAACTCTTCACGGGATCGGACGGTTTTCTCTCCCAAGTGCATGTGCGTCCGGGCCAGCGGGTTCGGGCGGGCGAGCCTGTCGTCACGCTCGAGAACGATGAGTTGCGTGCTCGGCTCGAACTGGCGAAGGCTCAGCTTGGCGAGGCCATCGCAAGAGAGCAGCAGGCCGCCGCACGCTCGCCCGCAGAGGAACAAGTTGCGCGGGAATATGTAGCGACCATTGGCAAGGCCCGAGACGTGGCCCAGTCAAAGGTGGACAAACTCGTGGTTCGTGCCCCGCATGATGGCGTGGTGGTGTTGGGCGAGGCGCTGGGGCGGGTTGGTGTGTTCATGCCGGAAAGTTCGCCCTTGTGCGAGGTGGTGGATGACACCGACCTGCGTGTAGCCGCGTCGCTGTCGCAGACGGAAGCCGACTGGCTTGCTTCGATGCCTCCCGAGCAGTATCGCGTTGAAATGCGCCGCGTGTCTCGGGTTCACGAAGTGATCCAGGGTGTGCCCTCGCGCATTCCGGTTTCGGCGCGCAAGGATGTGCCGCATCAGGCGTTGCTCTTCCAGGGCGGGGGGACGATCGCGGGCGAGCAGGGCCCGCAAGGCCAGGCGATTGCGAAGGACCGGGTCTTCAATGCGTTGTTTGTTTCAAAGTCTGGCGAGGGCGAGGTCGCCAAGTCGGTGGGCCTGCCTGGCGAGCGAGTGAGCCTGCGCTTCACGCTGCCCAGTCGTCCGCTGCTGGTGCAGTGGCTGGATCGTCTGGAGAAGGCGCTGCAGGGACGGGCAAAGGTCTGACGCATGTCCGGATACCCGATTACCAACTACGTGGCGTTGTACGAGTCGCTGCGGACGCGCCGGCTGAAGCCAGTAGTGCCCAAGGGCATCGACTCGATGGCGATTCGCGCGCGGGTTTCGCTGGATCGGACTCGGATTCGGGCCGGAGAGTTGTTGCATCGTGCCAATGCAATTGCTGATCGAAGCAAGGCCACGCGGGGCATGTCCGACGCCGTGCTCAATCAGGCGGTCGAAGACATTCGAGAAGTGTTCGTTCGGAGGCGTCAGCAGCGTGAGCATGTGGATCAGTCGCTTGCGCTGATCCGTGAGTTGGCGCGCCGGGAAACCGGCGAAGAACCGTTTCCTGTGCAGATTATGGGCGCGCTGGCGATGTACCACGGGCGCGTGATCGAAATGTTAACGGGCGAGGGCAAGACGCTGACAGCCAGCATCGCCGCGCCGCTCATCGCGTGGCACCATCGCAAGGTGCATGTGCTGACGGTCAACGACTACCTGGCACAGCGCGACGCGCAGAGCCGGGAGTGCATCTACAAGCGGTGCGGCATTCGCGTTGGCGCGATCGTGCAGGAAACGCAGAGCGACGAACGCTTTCAGATCTATGCGCGCGAGATCGTCTATGGCACGCCCAAGCAGATCGTCGCCGACTGGCTGCGCGATCAGATTCGTCTGGGCCAGGCGCGCACGCCCTGGATGGCCCGGACGCTTCAATCGGGCCTGGAGGCATCGGGCGGGGCGCGCATGGGCGAGGGACGCGGGATTCTCCCGATGGTGCCGGGCTTGCACGCAGCGATCGTTGACGAGGCGGATGCTGTGCTGATCGACGAGGGTGTCGTGCCGCTGATCATCGCTCGCGCCCGGCGCGAGGATGACATGGCCAAGGTCTACATGGAGGCCGCAGCCCTCGCGCAGAAACTCGACGAAGGCAACGACTACGAGATCGAGCCGGTGCTGCGCAAGGCGACGATCAAGTTCCGTGGCCAGCAGCGCCTCGAGCAGATTTTCTCGCAGCATCTTGCGCGGGGCGGACAGCCGCTCTTCAAGGCGACTCGCCGCGCCGAGGAATTGATTCGTCAAGCCCTGATTGCGCGGCACTGCTATGTGCGTGGCCAGCAGTACGAAATCGTGGATGGCAAGGTTGTTATTGTCGATGAATACACGGGGCGATTCCTCGCCGACCGAAGTTGGGAGCATGGTCTTCATCAATCTGTCGAGGCCAAGGAAGCCGTCGATGTCACTGCGGATAGAGAAACACTTGCTCGCCTGAGCTTCCAGCGTTACTTCCGCAGTTATCCGTTCCTGTGCGGCATGACGGGTACCGCCGCAGACGCGACGAGCGAGATCGAAAACACCTACAGCCGCCCGGTGATGCTGATACCCACCAATCGCCCCAGCCAGCGCGCCGAGATGCCAGTCCGGATTTTTCGCACGGCTCGGGATAAGTGGGCAGCGATCGCTGATGAGATCGCCGCACGCAACGCCAAGGGGCAACCCGTCCTAATCGGTTCGCGATCCATCGCCAGCAGCGAGCATCTGGCCCGCATGCTCGAACAGCGGGGAATTCCTCATCAGGTCCTCAACGCCAACTTTGACAAGGACGAGGCCAACCTGATTGCCCAAGCCGGGCACGGCGGCACCAGCGAACGCTCCGCGAGCGTGACCGTCGCCACCAACATGGCCGGTCGCGGTACCGACATCAAACTGGATGACGCGGCCCTGCGTGCGGGCGGACTGCACGTCATGCTCACTGAAATGCACGGCGCGAAACGCATCGACCGTCAGTTCATCGGACGCGCCGGTCGCCAGGGCGATCCCGGCAGCGCCCAGATCTTTGTCAGTCTCGAGGACGAACTTGTGCGCAAGTTCGCAAAGTGGGCGGGCCGCCTCGCCCGCGAGCGCAGCAGCGGTCCGGAACTGACGGGCGCGCCGGGCATGCGCACGCTGTTGCGATGGTGCCAGCGCCGCAACGAAGCACACGATCGACGCAACCGCGCCAGCGTCCTCCGCCAGGACGATTGGATCGATAAGCATCTCCCGGGCATGGGCTGAAGCGGAGCCGCTGCAAGCCTTCGCTACCCACTGCTGCTAGCATGGCCGTTCGGAGGCCCACGATGGCGATTCCACGATCTCTATTCGGAATTCTGGCTCGGTACGGCGCGGTATTGCTGTCAGTGCCATGTGCCTTCGGGCAGGGTGCTGTGGCAAAACCAAGCGTGCCCAACCTCCAGATATCTTCTAGCGATGCGGTTCTGGACTTCGCGGGATACGTGCAGACTCGCTACACCTTGAACAACCGTCAGGACGCGCCGGACGACAGCGAAGAGTGGACGAGTGGTTTTTCGAATCGGCGTGCTCGCTTGATCATGAGGGGCAATCTCAACAAGGACCTTAGTTACCAGGTGTCTGGCGATGCCGCCGCGGGCACGATGCGTTTGGTGGATGCGTTTGGAATGTGGAAAGCCAGTGAGCAGGTCGCTGTCCGCTTCGGGCAGCTCAAGATGCCATTCCTCCGTGAAGAATTGATCAACGCCACGCGTCAACTGGCTGTGGAGCGAAGCACCGCCAACGCTGTTTTCACGCAGGATCGCTCACAAGGTGTCGAAGTCGGGTGGACCGGACAATCCACTCGAGTCGTGGGCGGCTTTGGAGACGGTCTAAGAACGATCAACACAGACTTTGAGTCCTTCGCCGAGGCAGACTATGCCATCACGGCCAGCGCGGAGTTCAAGTGGGCCGGGAGGTGGCAGGAGACCGAGCAGTTCACGGGCTTCCAGGGCGGGGCGTACGCAGGCGCTGCTCGCATCGCGCTGCACTGGCAAGATGGTGGCGAGACCGGCGGCACAATCGACTACTCAAACTTCTCGTACACGATCGATTTCTTTAGTAAAGGCGACGGCTGGAACACGTTCATCGCGTTCATGGGCCGTCGTGTCGACAATACCGTCAATGAATTTGACGACATGGGTTTGGTCGCCCAGGGCGGGATGTTCGTCGCGCCTGAAACCGAACTCTTCGCGCGATACAGCTTGATCCTGCCCGACGACGACCGCCCCAATGGCGATGATTTCAACGAAGTGACCATCGGTGCCAACTACTACCTCTTTCCCGAGAGCCATGCCGCGAAGATCACGTCGGACCTGACCTGGGCTTTGGACGAACAGGCTGGAAGCTCGGATGTTGTATTTCCTGCCGTAAACAACGGCTTGCTGGCCGCGACAGACGACCAGTTCTACTTCCGCTTGCAGTTCCAGTTCATCTTCTAAGCATGTCTGCCCGCGATTTTTCATACGGTACGCTTGGTGATATGAAACCACTGGCGCGCGCCGCACGATCGCTTGGCGGGATATCCATTCCTGCCCCATCCATCGCCGCGATCGCGTTGGGGGCCAATCTGCCTTCGCGCGTCGGCGACCCTGCATCGACACTTCATGCCGCGATTGATAGTCTGGGCAGGCTGCCCCTCACGACTCTGCTGGGCGTTTCACGATTCGTAGTCACGCCAGCGGAGGGCCCGGGAAGTTCTGGTCAACCCCCGTACGTGAACGCCTGCGCCGCCCTACGAACCATGCTCACGCCTCGGGGCCTGCTTGCGATGCTGCTGGAGATTGAACGCGCTTTCGGACGCGAGCGCCGCCCGAATGGCCGCAATCTGGCCCGAACGCTGGACCTTGATCTTGTGTTGTACGACGACATGGTGGCCAGCGATGATGGAACGACGCCCGCGCTCGAACTGCCTCACTCTCGCATGCATCAGCGGGTCTTCGTGCTCGGGCCGCTCGCCCAACTACTTCCAGACATGGTTGTGCCAGGATCCGCGGCTCGTGGGCGGACGGTGCGCGAACTGCTCGATGCACTGGCGAACCACGCCTGATCGGGCCTATGCCTCGCTACCGTTGCGAATGATCGATATTCGTGCGATTCTCGTACGTGCGTGCATGGCAAGCGCCGCGTCTTGGATGGCTTTGCCAGTGACGTGCGCGCAAATTGTGTCCAATGAGACGCATATCGACATGCCTTTTCAGCCGACCGGCCCAGCCGAGCGTTCGTTCGCCGACTGGTTGCTCGCGCTTCGTGATGCCTATAGCGACAAAGCAGTGGTCGAACTGATTCGATTTGAAGTGGCAGGTGCTGGCTCGCCCGTGGTTGGAACCGACCTGTGGTTGCGCATCGATCCGGGTACGGACGACGATGCGTCGCCGCGAGTTGCCCGTTTGCGCATCGATGCCGGGCGTGCGATTGCATGGGCGCAGGGCGACCGACTCGTGCTCGCCCGCGCGGACAACCCGACCACGTATACAGAACACGTCATCGC
>CAYRPC010000017.1:0-33976 GCA_964425995.1 uncultured Phycisphaeraceae bacterium | reverse complement strand
GATGCTATTCGCGCCCCCACACCGACCGGTTGCGCGGTTTTGGGATAGCCTCTAGTAAATATGCTGCGCCTATAAAAATAATTGCGACAATCATAAAAACAATATTATATAAACAAATCTTAAGTAATTTTTGGAAGATACATTCTAGGCCGTGTTTAGTCAATATTTCTTCTGTCTTATCTTAAACCAATAAACATCGGAAGCCTGGAAGCTTTATCAAGGACTAATAGAATCAAAATTCCTGTATCAATATAAAGCCATTTTAGTGTTGTTGCAGAATATATAATGTTCCACACTCGAATACTGACTATCCAGACAAGTGTTATCAGTACAATGATTTGAATCCAGAATGGTATAGCGTAGATACCCGAGAAAAAAAGTGCGGCACATATGCTGTACACAACAATAAATATAAAAACTGCCTTTGTTTCCGATAGTAATCTAATCGATAATTGTGTGATTGTTGAAAACATAACTATTAAAGGTTATGGCCAGCTAAGCTCGTCCCGGAAGATCCGAAAAGGCTCCTGCAGTCATACGCCTTAATGTGTGTGACGATACGTATGCACAGAGGCAGATTGAACCACTCTCGTAAGCTGCGGGACTACGCCTGCTTCACCTTCCTAGTTCTAGCACAAACACTCAATGTCCCACATGGTGTTCTTCGACACTTAGGGTCGAACTCGTTCCCGTGTCGACGACCCCCATTCGCAAACCACTGCAATCACAGCGGATGCAAACGGGGGGTCAGCGGAAGCGGAGAGGGGGGGATTCGAACCCCCGAAACGGTTGCCCGTTTACGCGATTTCCAATCGCGTTCCTTCGGCCGCTCGGACACCTCTCCGGAAAAACTTTGGTTGTGGGGGCAAGGGTAGCAGGCTTGCGGCTTTGGGGCGATCCAGGCGTGCAAGAGATCTGGGTGTTCAGGAGTTGGAAACCCTCACGTCGGGGAGTTAGGACTAGATCGCACCCATCGCGAGCCCCAGCGACCATCCATCGCCAAGGCACCGATGACAAAACCGACTGCGGCGCCCAAAGCCACATCGCTGGGATAATGAGCGCCAAACAGGATGCGCGCGCATGCGACCACCACAATGAGGCCAATGAGCAATGGTGACAGGCGCGGATAGAGCCGCATGAGAGCGGCTGCGGCGCAGGCAGCAGCGGCGGCGTGGCTGCTGGGCATGCTCCACAGGTCACTCGAAATACCCTTGCCAACTTCCCACGAGTGTGCCCACAGATAGGTCAGTTGCACGCCAGCAGTCTGCGGATCGGCATCGCGGGGCAGCGGGTAGGCACTCCAGAAGAAGGCGTGATACCACGTGTGGTCGTAGCCATCCATGGGCGGGCGACTCGTAAGTTCACCGAAGATGATGCGAGGACGAGGGCGGCCGAACGCCATCTTGAGGAGATTGCACACCAGCACGTTGGCGAGGATTCCCGCAAGCAGATCGAGCACTCGCACGGCCCGAGAACGATCCTGGAGATACATCATCAGGGCCGCGATGAGCATGCTGGTGAACGCACCAAACTGCTGGACAAACTCCAGTTCGCGGCGCAGGTCGCCTCCCAGGTTCTTGGTCAGGCCGCCATAGGGGCCAAGCGTGGTCAAGACCCAGCGGTCCAGGGGCAAGAGAGCAAGGGTGGCGAGAAGGCAGGTCCCAAGAATGATCAGAGCGCGCCGCCCAGAAAGCGGGCCAGTCCACCACGAGCCGCGCGATTCACTGGGCATGTGAACATGCTTGGAATGGGTGGTCGCGTCGTGCTGAGGGTTGGCGTTATAGTCCGCGCTCATGCGTATCAACCAGCGTAGCGATCTTGAGGCAACGGGCGAGAGCCGTCGGAGACGCGACAGCACGCATGTTCGCCTGCTGGGGCGTTGGACCGATGGCTGGCGAGGCGGACTCTGGCTGGCGACGATTTGCCTGCTCGTGTTGTTACCCGGACTGTGGCAGTTGCCGCCATTTGACCGAGATGAGCCCCGCTTCGCGCAAGCGAGCCGACAGATGCTGGAAACCGGCAACTGGGTGGTACCGTTTGTGCAGGATCGGGCGCGACTGAACAAACCGCCTCTGATCTACTGGTTGCAGGCTGGATCGGTCTGGACGTTGACTGGTGGCGACACCTCGCGCGATGCGATTTGGATGTATCGCTTGCCGGGCATGCTTTGCACCATCCTGAGTGTGCTGCTGACATGGCGACTAGGCAGACGCTTGCTGGATGCCCGGGCCGCGTGGCTAGGAGCGGCGTTGCTGGCGATCTGTCCTTTGGTGGTGGTCGATGCACATCAAGCGCGGTCGGACCAGTTGCTATTGCTGACTGTCGTGATGACACAATGGGCGCTATGGCGCGTGTTTACACCGACGGGTCGGTTCGATCCATCGGCCATGCGAGCAGGGAGCGGACGAGGCCATTGGATACAACTGGCACCAAACCTGTTGCTCTTAGGTTTCGCGTTGGGTATCTCTATTCTGGCCAAGGGTCCCGTCGGTCCGATGATTGCAGGCTTGACAGCTCTTGCCTTCGTTCTGTCAACGCGGGCTTGGCAGCAACAGCACGTCGGCGCGTGGCTCGTGCGCGTGACGATCGGTTGCGGACTCTGTTTCTTCATCGCGTCCATCATCGTCGCGCCTTGGGTGATTTTGGTTGCCAGGCAGGTCGGCTGGGATCAATACACATCGATCGTGTATGACGAGACTATTGCACGAAGCGCCGCGGCGAAGGAAGGGCACGGGCTGTTCCCCGGTGTCTACGTGATCACGCTTGTCGGACTATTTTTTCCTGGGTCGATGCTGACGGGTGCCGCCGTGATTGCTGCGTGTCGCGATGGATTTGCTCGAGGCACCGATCAAACCCGTGCGCGCATGCATTGGCATGGTCGGACGCAACTGCTATTCCTTATCTGCTGGGCTTTGCCCTCGTGGCTGGTCTTTGAGTTGCTCAGCACGCGCCTGGTGCACTATGTCATGCCCTTGTATCCAGCCTTGGCGTTGCTGAGCGGTCGGGCCGTCCTCCGCGCTAGTGGCGGCATGCTTGCATCGATGCAGCAACGCACAACGCGCATCGGGCTGGTGATTTGGGCCAGCGTGGGCGCGATACTGACGGGCGGAGCGACTATCGGCATCGGCTTTTTAGCTGCGAAGCACGCTGCTGATTCTGCGAGCGGTGATGCGAATGGTTCCATACTTCTTGCGGTGGGCATCGGCACCGGTGTTATTTGCATAGGACTCTGTGCCTCGGCAGGGTTCTTCGCGTTGCGCGGCAAGCCCCTGCGTGCCACGCTGCTAGCGAGCATTGCTATGGTGGTCGGGCTGGGCGTGCTGCTGAGCCTGCTTTTACCCAACGCACGAACGCTGTGGCCGGCACGCAACGCGATGCAAGCCATGCGCAGTGTTGATCCATCGCTATCCAGGCCCCTCGCTGCTGTCGGGTTTCATGAGGACAGCCAGATATTTCTCTCGCACGGGCGATTGACGCGTCTGAGCGATGGCGATGTCGCAGCGTGGTCCAGCACATACACCAATGGCTTGATCGTGGTACGTCGCGTGCCGAAGGATCTGCTGAGTAATCCAGGTCAACTTGCCCTGAACAGCACGCACCAGTTGCAGGAGCGCGGTTGGCGCGAGGTCGCTCGCGCCGGTGGCTTCAATCTCAATCGCGGCAAGTGGGAAGATCTGATGGTGCTGTCGCGCGACGCGACGAGCGCCGATGACACTGGAGACGCGAAGTGAGCGATATCCCACCTCCTGCTTCGCCTCTGTCCGACGCTCAGATGGGGAGTGTCACGCCGTCGGGCATCATCCTGATCGACAAACACCTGGGACCGACATCGATGCATGTGTGTGCAAACGTCCGAGCACGTTTCCGCAAGGGCGGCGCTCCCAAGCGCATCAAGGTGGGCCACGCGGGTACGCTTGACCCGATGGCTTCGGGTTTGCTGACAGTCATGGTCGGGAAGGCGACGCGTCGGTGCAATCAGTTCATGGCGAGCCGCAAGCAGTATCGCACCATCATCGACCTTTCGAGAACCTCCGACTCGTTTGATCTGGATGGCAAGGTCGTCGACGTTGCCGTCGCTTGCCCACCCACGCGCGACGACCTCGATCGTGCCGTGCGCACCTTCGTGGGCGAGATCCAGCAAAGCCCGCCCGCCTTCAGTGCTATCAAGATCGGCGGTGTTCGCTCCTACGACCTCGCCCGGGAAGGACGAGAAGTCCTGCTCCAAGCTCGGCCCGTCACCATCCATGCAATCGAAGTTATTTCCTACTCATGGCCCATGCTCGAATTGCTGATCGATTGCGGGAAGGGCACGTATATCCGCAGCATCGCCCGAGACCTGGGCATTGCGCTGAGCGTCGGCGGCGTGCTCACCATGCTGCGAAGAACCAAGTCGGGCGAGTTTGATGTCGGCAACGCCCAGACCCTGGCGAGCCTGCCGAGTGTGCTGACGCAGGCTGACCTGCTCGTCGTTTGATGGCGATGCGATCAACCGCAACCACGACGGTTCACTCCTCTTCCAACGTCTTCTTCCGACGCAGGATGTGGTGGTAATGCTGTGCGAAGCGATGGGCCTCGTCTCGGATGGTCTGCAGCAACTTCAGGCCCAGGTTCTCGCGCCCGAGGCGGATCGGCTCGCTGCGCTGCTGGACGTACACCAATTCCTCCTTCTTCGCCAGCGAGATCACCATGGGCGGTTTGATATCGAGGGTTGCAAATGCCTCAAGCCCTGCGTGCAACTGGCCCAGGCCGCCATCGATGAGGATGACTTCGGGATACAACTCGTGGCCCTGACCGGCCTCGCGATATCGGCGCAGCACCACCTCGCGAATGCTGCTGTAGTCGTCGTTGTTCACTGTCTGAATCTTGAACCGCCGGTACTGATCCTTGAAGGGACGCCCATCGATGAAGCAGACCTTGCTGCCCACGGTCTCGTTGCCTTGGAGGTGGGCGATGTCGATACCCTCGATGCAGCGGATGGGATCGTCGAGGTCGAGAGTTTTCTGAAGACTTTTGAGAGCCTTCTCAGGCTCGAATATCGTCAATTCTGTCTCGGGCTGCCATCCATCCTTGCGATCGGCCCGCTCGCTGAGGCGTTCGATCGCCTTGATCTGGTCTCGCAAAGACGCCGCCTTCTCGAAGCGGAGTTGGCTCGCGCACGTTTCCATCTCTTCACGCAGTTCGCGGAGCATCACCGACTGCTTGGTTCCCAGGAACTTCACGAAGCGATCAACATCGACGCCATACTCGGCCTTGGGAATCTTGTCGGCGCACGGGGCGGTGCATTGGCCGATGTTGTAGAGCAGGCAGGGGCGAAAGAACCTGTTCTTGGGATCGTTCTCCAGGATGTCCAGTTTGCATGTTCGATACTTAAAGACGCGCTGCAGCGTTGCGAGCGCCTCTCGCAATGCTCCCGCGTTGGCAAAGGGCCCAAAGACCCGCGCACTTCTCATCAACGACTGCATCGCGTCGTCGCCAGCGCCGGTGGGATTGCGAGTGACAAACACACGCGGGAAGTCTTCCTTGGTCGTCACCACCAAATATGGAAAACTCTTATCATCAATGAGCCGCACGTTGAATCGAGGCTTGGTGTCCTTGATCAGGCGATTCTCCGCGAGCAATGCTTCCCATTCGCTCTCGCAGAGCAGGAAGTCAAAGTCATGCACCACGTCGAGCATCGGCTGCTTGTGAAATCCAAGTTCGGTGCTGGGCACAAAGTAGCTGCTCACCCGATCGGGCAATCGTAACGCCTTGCCGATGTAAATCACCACGCCCGACGCATCCTTCATCAGGTACACGCCAGGCTCATCCGGCAGCAGCCGCGCCTTTTTATTGAGACGCAGCATCCGCTCATCGAATTGCTCTGACCCCCATGCCGGTGGTGGCTCATCGACGCGACGTTCTCGCCCTGATTGAGAATCTTCTGATTGCACTTGCAATCAGGGTATCGAGCGAAAACCAATGCGACCTGCGCGCCATGACCAAGCCAATGAGCATGCCAACCCGCAGCGATGCCTGCACAAACGCCCGATTCCACTTCCATCCCACCGATGCTACCTTGCAACTTCATGCCAGAAAGCAACGCCTTCCAGTCCCCCACCGGCACCCGTGACTTCTATCCCATCGAGGCCGCGCGCCGACGCTTCATCAATGAGGCGTGGCGCCGCGCCAGTGTCCTGCACGGCTTCGAGGAAGTCGATGGCCCGATCTTTGAGCATCTCGAGCTCTACACCGTCAAGAGCGGCGAAGAAATCGTCGCGGACTTGTTCAGTTTCACCCGCAAGGGGGCAGAGAAAACCTACGCCTTGCGTCCCGAGTTCACGCCCACGCTCGCCCGCCTCTACGCGACCAAGGCCAACAGCCTTCCCAAGCCCACCAAGTGGTTCACCAGCGGCCCTTTTTTCCGTGCCGAGCGCCCGCAGCGCGGGCGTCTCCGCGAGTTCCTGCAATGGAACGTCGACCTGCTGGGGGATGCCAGTTCGGGCGCGGATGCCGAAATCATCGCGACCTGTGTCTCGCTCCTTCGTGGGCTTGGCTTGTCCGAAAAGGACGTACGCGTCAAGATCAATCATCGCAAGGCCCTCGCAGAGTGGCTCGTGCAACGTGGCCTGCCACAAGAGCGTCACGCCGAGTTGCTCAAGCTGCTCGACAGCAAGGCCAAGATGCCCCAATCCGAATTCGTCAAGGAATTGGGTAAGTTCGGCTTCGCCCCGGAGCAAGCCGATGTCTTCCAGAAGGGCATCATCCGCGTGACCGTCGATGATCGCACGCCCACGGGCACGCCAGCCGACACCGTGATCGACCTCACATACTTCAGCGAAGCCGTGGCTCCACTGGTCCAGGAACTCACCGCCGCCGGAGTCATCGACTGGGTCGACTTTGACCTCTCGATTGTCCGAGGGCTCGCCTATTACACCGGCATGGTCTTTGAAGTCCACGAAACCAGCGGCGCAGACCGCGCGATCGCGGGCGGCGGGCGATACGACAATCTGGTCGAGCTCTTTGGTGGCCCCCCCACGCCCGCCGTGGGCTTTGGCATGGGTGATGTTGTACTCGCGCTGGTCTTGCAGGATCGGGGCCTGATGCCCGACGATGCCAAGTTGATGGAGCTTGCTGGCCTGCGTCCAGATGTCTTCGTGCTGAGCAATGGCAGCCCGGAAGCCGACGCGCAGGTGAAGCCTCTCGTAAGCCTGCTGCGTCAACGAGGCTTGCACGCACGCCACACCTATCGCGCGACAAAGAACGTCGGGAAACTGCTGGAAGAGGCTCTCAAACTCCGGTCACGGTTTGCGGTGATCCTGGAGTCGGGCACTTCCGCAACCGTCAAGAACCTGGAAACGGGCCAACAGACCGGCGCGATTGCGCTGGAGGACGTCATAAAAACTTTGGGCCTCTAAGAGAACACCCCCGCGCCTTGCGACGCGGGGGTGCTATATCAACTTAGAAAACAGGTTAGACAGTAGAGCAGAACTTAACGGCGACGACGGGTCGCGGCCAGACCAGCCAGACCCAGCAGGGCAGCGCCTGCGGGGGTAGGAACAGTCTGAGGGATGAAGACGGCCATCAGCTGGCCACCTTCAACCAGTTCGCCACCAACCTGGTTGTGGGACTGCATGTCCAGCAGCCACCAACCTGGACCGATGATGTCCCAGGCATCAACGATGCCGCTGGTTTCTTCGTCCTGGGTCAGGAAGCCCGTGCCGCCGGTCAGGAAGAGATTCGAGTCGGAGATGCCGATTTCGACCATGCTGTCTGCAACCATGTCATAGAGCCACAGGCGACCCAGGCGAGCGACGTTGCCAACGTCTTCCTGCAGGAGGACCTGGTTGAAGCGGCTGATGGCGATGTTGTCAAAGCTGTTGGCAGTGGTGGTACCGGGGGTGAAGGAGGTCACGCCGCCGCTGAAGGTGCTGAAGTCGTTGCCCTGGCCAAGCAAGCTAATGGTGCCGCCGGCTTCGGGGTTGGTGATGTCGGTGAAGGTGGACTTGTAGATGCGGGTGGGGACACTGACGCCATTCACTGTTCCGCCGGTGTTGACCCAGACGAGTTCGGCGGGGTTTGAGGGGTTCCAGGCGCTGTCTTCGGGACGGGCAAACTCGGTCACGCCAGCGGCGCGGCTGTTGCTCTGAAAAGTATTCCCGTCGAGACGCTGCGAGGTGGACATGTCGACCATGGAGAAGGAGCCGCTGAGTGCTGTCGCGCCTTCAAAGGGGGTGGCAAGGGGCAAGCTATCCACCTTGAGGCCGTAGGTCTTGCCATTCATGAGGCCAGCCTTCTCGATGGTGTTGCCGGTGGCCTGCTTGTCACCGACATAGAAGTAGACCTGGCCGGGGGTGCTGTCATCGGTGCCCGCGACGATGGTCTTGCGCTGGGAGAGAGGGTTGGCAACGCTGTTTTCCCAACTGAAATCCGCGAGGTCGGGGAGTTCCCAGGATTGGCGTGCTTCCGTGCCACTGACCACATGGGCGAAGGCGCGGCCGGTTGCGCCGACTTCTTCACCATTCATGTAGATGCGCTCGGAAGTGCCGAAGTTGTTGCCGAAGGCATCGGTCCACTGATACGCGCTGACGGGAGCAAGATCGGCGGAGCAGAGGCGGCCGAAGGCGGTGGTGCCGTTCGTGAACGTGCCGGTGGTGTTGTTGAAGGTGTTGACGCTCTGGATAAAGTCGCGGCCACCGACGACGCCGAAGTCGCTACGACGAATCTTCCACTGGCTGACGAACGCGCCAGCGGAGCCGTGGGCGCGAACGCTGCCGGCGCTCGCGCCGAGTTCGTGGTTCATCAGGACGCTGAAGGTGTTGTTGGCGATGTCATCGGCATCGCGGTAGATACCCAGGCCATCGGGAATGCCGACCATGCGGTAGGTGCTGGCACCCGTATCCAGGTTCGTGTAGAACTGGCTGGCGAGGCTGGTCGCGATCGAGATGAACTGCACACCCGAGGACGCACTCGCAGGCAGCATGTATGGGGTGGCGCCGGCGTTGGGGCCGGTGACTTGGGCAAACAGGCTGGCAGCGCAGCCAGCAACAGCGAACAAAGCAAAAGCACAACGCATGTCTCTATCTCCTCTGGTTACAGAGTCTCTCCGGTTGATGCTGCGCTCGCGACACTCGCGATGAGATGCAGCAATCAACCGTGCGTATTGAATCCAGTTCCTCTTGCTCGCGGATGAACTTCGGGGCATTGGTGCGCAAAGGTTTGAACAAGAACATGTTTGCGTTTTCCTGAGTCTTTGTCGGTGAACCACTTACGACGCGCACTTGCGAGTGTCAAGATCGCGCGAATTGAACAGCTTGACGATCACTTTGTGGGTAACTCGACTTGGCGCTGCGAGACTTTCGCATTGTGCATGGCACAATTGCGTATGACCCACCAAATCAACTCCACGTCCATGGCCCCTCTGGGCGGTTGGCTTGCCCTGACACTCGCGCTCGCTGCGGGTGTTGCTCGCGCCGACACCACGACGATCGAGCCAGAAGCAGATACAACGCTGTTTCAGGGCTTTGAGAACTCGAACGGTGCGGGTATTTTCCTCTTTGCTGGCAACACCAACAGGTTTGGTGAGCGTCGAGCGCTGCTGCGGTTTGATATTGCCGGAAGTGTGCCCGTCGGCTCAACCATCACGCGGGTGCGAGTGCAACTCACGATGGATCAGTCGATCGTGTCTACGTACAGCTTCTCGCTTCATCGGATAACCGCGGCATGGAACGAAGGCACGGTGAACGCGGGTTTTCCCGGCGGCGGAGGCGACCAAGCCCAAAACGGCGATGCGACATGGGACGCACGTGTGTACAACCTCAATCCACAGTTGGCAGCGATGTGGAGCTCACCCGGTGGTGACTATGCGGCAACCCCCAGCGCGACCATAAGTGTGGGCGGAGTGGGGCTCTACACCTGGGGCAGCAATGCGGCGATAGTCGCGAATGTGCAGGGATGGCTCGATCAGCCCGCGACCAACTTTGGATGGATTCTCGTGGGCCAGAACTTTGTTGGGGCCACTGCGAAGCGGTTCGTGTCGCGCGAGAACGCGGACGAGGCTGCACGGCCCAGCCTTGAAATCGAGTTCACGCCGCCCGGCCCCACTTGCAACGACATCGACATCAACAACGACAACTCGTTCTTTGATCCGCAGGATATCGAAGCGCTGCTGAGCATCTTCAGCGAGGGGCCGTGCGTGCCGACGATGTCGACATGCGACGGGATCGACTTCAACAACGATGGCTCGCTCTTTGACCCCTGCGACATCAGCAGTTTCCTGCTGGCATTTGCCGAAGGGCCCTGCACGAGTTGCGGAAACTGATCGAGAAATTATCCAACCTTTGCGACAAAGTTCGCGGCATCCCTCTTGATGCCGCGATACTTTGTCCGTCGGTGCATGACCATCGCCCACGGAATCGTCAGCAAGTATGAAAGCGAAAGTCCGGCCAGTGTCAGCCAAGGCTCGCGAATCATCAGGACTACGACCACGACCATCGCAACCAGCAGGGGCGTGACGCTCCGCCTTGAAATCCGCAGGCCCTTGAGCCCGAACATCGGAATCCGGCTGACCATCAGCAGTGCGATGGTCAGCGTGTAAATCGCAATGATCCACTCGGGCACAATTGTGTTCGGCACCATCTCGCGAAACGTCTTGCTCCCCGCCAGAAAAGCTGGCACCAGGGCCGCCGCTGCGCCGGCGGGCGTGGGCATGCCTACGAAAAACAGACTGGCTCGACCCTTTGTGGTCGGAGGGGGGGGCGTACTGGTCGGAGCGGGGCTGAGCGCCAGCGATGTGAAGCGCGCCAGCCGCAGCGCGCTGCACACAGCGAAGACCATGACAGCCATCAGACCCAGCGTGTCGATCAGTTTCACGGTCGGTGCCTTGAGCACCCATTGATGCAGCAGCATCGCTGGCGCAACGCCAAAGGCCAGAAAGTCGCTGAGGGAGTCGAGCATCGCGCCAAACTTGGTCGTGACTCGCAGGAGTCGAGCCGCCCCGCCGTCCAGCACATCAAAGACGGCGGCGGCCACAATGGCCATCATCGCAAGGTGCCACTCCTCAGCAAGAATGAAGTGCAGGCTGGCCAAGCCAGAACACAGAGCCAGCGTGGTGACAAAGTTGGGCACCAGTACCGCAATCGGCACGTCGTGAGATCGCAACTTTGGTCCGAGTTTCAAGAACATCGTGAACTTTCCTACTGGCACAACACGTCGTTCGCCGCCATTGCTACCACCTTGCGATCACGGTTGTTCCGCCCATGGTCTTGTCACCGGCCTTGACAACCACCAGCGCTCGCGCCGGGATATACACATCGGTGCGCGATCCGAATCGGATCAGGCCAAATCGCTGCCCCTTCTCATACGACTGGCCAGCCTCCGCACGGCACACAATCCGGCGCGCGATCAGTCCGGTCACTTGCGAGATTGCCAGCAATCGCCCGTCGCCAGACTTCATCGCCAGGGTGCATCGCTGGTTGTGCTGAGCCTCGGGCCGACCCGCATGCGCGAAGCCCCCCGCCTTGCGTACAACCCCCAGGACCGTACCAGCAAAGGGCACGCGATTGACGTGAACATTGAAAACGTTGAGGAAAATCACTACCCGCTGCATCGGTTCGGTCGTGCTGATGCCCAACTCGCTCGCCAGTTCCTCGGGCAGGGTTGCCGGCTCGACCGCGATCACAACGCCATCCGCGGGCGCGACCAGCGCATGAATGTCCGCAGGAATCTGCCGTTGCGGATTGCGAAAGAACCAAAGACAAAAACACACGAGCAAGGCCCCGGGCACAAAAGCAATCCAACCGAGCGCACCAAACTTCCACACACCAAACCAGGCGATCACCCCGGCCAGCAGCACGACAGAAGCAATGATCTCCCATCCTTCGCGTGCAACGATCGGGCTGGGCTGGTCGGGAATCGTCCGAGAAGCCGGAGCGGATGGATTGGTCGGGGTGGTGATACTGGACACGTCCAATCGTAGCAAGTGCTTGCAGCCCTTGATCTTGGGGATTACCGGTAGAAAACCCCTACTGGAAGGACCAGAATCATCTGTTTCTGCTGCGAAGGGAGCCATGCTCCAAACTCGTGCTGCGATTTCCTCGATGAATGAGCGGGGGAATTGCTTGTTGCAGAGCCGTCATGCCTGGAACACGGACGACCATCTTGGTATGCGACGATGAAGCGGCGATTCGGTCGATTGTTGCAACAAAGCTCCGACACGCGGGCTTTGATGTCATCGAGGGTCGTCATGGCCTTGAGGGCTATTGCTGGTGCGACCACAGCGCGCTGCCAGAGGGCAGCCTGCCCAAGTCAGTTCAACCGATGGTGCCCGCGCTGGTCGTCACCGACTTGCAGATGCCGATGATGTCCGGGCTGGAGATGGCGGCCAAACTCAAGGCGTTTGCACCGACCGCGCATGTGCCAGTGATGATGCTGACCGCGCGCGGATACATCCTTGATCGCGAACAACTTGCCCAGACGAACATCAAGGCTTTCATGGCCAAGCCATTTGGCGCCAGCCAGTTACTGGAGCAGGTGCAGGGACTGCTGGCCCTCCACGACCAGATGCAGACGGGGCTTCACATGCCCAACATTCATGCTGGGGAGCGTCGCTCGGAAGCAGCCTGATCTGGCGACACAACTAATCCATACTCGTGGGAAACTCATCAACCATGCACCAACAACCCAGCCATTCACCCCTTGAAAGCGTCCTCGAACGCTGCGGGAAGTTGGGCTTGCTCGCGTGCCTGCTCCGCCCGGATGGTACAATCGTGGACGTTCGCGCTCCACACCCTTCCTGGTGTGAAGCCCTCAAGACACCGACATTCTCCGCCGCGATCCGAACGGCGGCTCTCGCAGACCTTCCCAAGAGTCTTCGATCAACACTCGGCGCGTCGCTATTCGACAACTCGATGTGGTTCGCGCTCTGCCCCCTGAGCGATGATCGCGGCCTTCGCGGGGCGATCGCAATCATTCTCCCGTCGGAGATGACCGCGAACTCAATGGTGCTCCGCCAGGCAACGATGGAAAGCGGCATAGAGGGCTTGCAACCCTCTGCTCTACTGCGAGACACTCCAACGTATTCGCAGGCGACAGCGTCGCAGTTGGCTGCTCAGGTTCGGTCGATGGTCGGCGATGTGGCCTCGATCCATCGGAGCGAGGAAGAAGTCGAGGGGTTCACGAAGCAACTGACCGGTGCCTTCGAGACCATCGATCTGCTTTACTCGCTGGGGCGGGCGATGAAGGCGCCGTTCTCACCCGCTGAGTTCCTGACTTCGCTGTGTGCCCGGGCGCGCATGACCCTGTCCTTTGGATGGGTCGCGGTCGCCTTCGGAAACACGCCTCGGACGCCCGCGAGCCTCCAAGGCATGCTGGTGGCGCACGGGGACTTGCCTCTGGAGGACGACCAGTTCCGCGCGGCGATCGCGCCAGCACTGCTCGACACCGACACATCGTGCAAGATTCGCCACGACCTGCCCGCATTAGGAAGCCAAGCCAACGCGCAGGTGCTGACGCAACCCCTGCTGTGCAAAGGCCACCAGATCGGCGTGCTCGTCGCCGGTGACAAGTTTGGAGACGACCCGATGGTCTCCAGTTACGACACCCAGCTGGTCGAGGCATGCGCCGGATTCCTAGGTACGTTCGTGGAGAACGTCGCGCTCTACGACGATCAGCAGGAACTTTTCGTCGGCACGCTGCACGCTCTCACCGCTGCCATCGATGCCAAGGACCGCTACACACGCGGTCATAGCGAGCGTGTCGCGCTGGTCTCCAAGCAAATCGCGCTCGCGGCGGGCCTTCCAGAAGGACAGTGCGAACGGATTCGCATCGCCGGCCTGGTCCATGATGTGGGCAAGATAGGCGTGCCCGAGGCGACGCTTCTCAAGCCAGGCAAACTGACCGAGGAAGAGTTCGAGCAGATCAAGAAGCACCCGGAAACGGGCTTTGAAATTCTACATCAGGTGCCGCTGCTCTCGGATGTGCTGCCCGGGGTGCTGCACCATCACGAACGCTACGACGGGAAGGGATATCCGTACGGCCTCTCGGGCACGGACATCCCACTGATGGCCAGGGTCATCGCGGTCGCCGACACGTTCGATGCCATGAGTTCGGATCGCGCATATCGAACCAAGATGCCACGCCAGCGAGTGCTCGCGGAAATACTGAAGTCCTCCGGCACACAACTTGATCCGCGTCTGGCTCAGATCATGCAGAAGATTTCGCTCACGGAGTATGACGCTCTTTCTGCAAGGCATGCGGCTGGCGATCACAGAGAAGCGGCGTAAATACTGTCGCTGACGCCCGAGCGTGTAATAGACATATATCAATTTCCAGAGATGCTGCCCGCGACCAATTGCATGGCACTTGGGAACGCGAAGCCGGGCGGCGGTGTCGTGGTCTCGATGCGATCCTTGCGAAGGATCAAGTCCTCAAGCACATTGATCTCACCAGTCACGAATAACTGTCCCTGGATTGTACAATTTTTGATGACGTTCAGATCGCCATCAACATAGATCAGACCTCGGATCATGGACGGATAGATGTCGGAAGTATCGCTGTCGGACTGGCCCAGATACGCCGCGCCCGCAGGGTTGAAATTGATGTTTTGAGCCAGTTCGGACAGATCGATCTTCTCGAGCGTCATGTCAATGTCGCCTTGCATGACAAGGGTGGGCAGACCTGCCGTCGCTGGCTCCGCGAACATCGAGCGATCAAACAAAAGATTTGTGCTGGGTGCGTGGTTATGAATGACCAATGTACCAACGATGCGACAATCGCTGAACGAGAGTGTCCTGCCACCAGCATCGATGATGTAAATACCCCTTGGATTGACCGGTCCCAGCGGATTGCTGGCGGGACTGAACACCTGCTTGGAGAGCAAGGTGTTCGCGCTCAAGGTCACCTCTGTCCCGCCTGCCGCTCGATAGGCCGCGAGTAATGAGTCAAACGTGGGCAGAAAGAGTTGCGCCGGGTCTGTCACCGCCGTGCCCGTCAATGCAAGCGTGCGATAATCAATCCCGGTCGAGGCGGAGGCGAATGGCTCATCAATCAACGCGGGTGTGAGGATGTCGCTAGCGTTGATGGTGGTCTGTGTTCCTGTGAGGTAGAGTTGCTTGCCAGATTTTTCCAGCACGGCCTGTGATACCAGTGTGTAGTCCAGACACTTGGCAAGCGTGAGCAGGGGCTGGAGTTGGAAGGAACGAACGCGGCGCACCTCGCCCACTGTGGCCGTCACGTTGACCTGGATCACGTCCGTGGGATCGAAGTTGATCTCGTTATCCACCGGATCGACAATCTGGAGCGAGACAAGCGCATTGTTGACACCCGTGTACCCCGCAACGGTACTGTCGAAGGCTTCCGCCTCTCGCCAATAGATACCGCTGGGGTCCGAGGCAATCATCTGCGTGACTGCTTCCATCGCAGCCGTTGCTTCACGGGTGGCGCGATCTCCGTCGGCGAAGACCCGCTGCGTCTTCACAGTGATGCCCGAGAGCCGCACCGCAGTCACACCAGCAACGACCACGAGCAGCGAGGTACTGAGCGCGAAGAGATATGCCGAACCGGCTCGACGGCGACCACAGCAGTACGGTGATTGCGTTCGTTGCAGGTTCATTGCAGTTGCTCCCAACCGCGAGACTTCACAACACTGGCCTCAAGCACCCGGACTCCGCGGTGGCTGAGCACAACATGAATTCGCTTGATGCCAGTGTCGACCGTGCGGGTCGTCGAGGGGCTAGTCAGGTTGATCCAATCGACCTTGAAAGTCGCCTCCCATTGCCCGCCGCAGAGCACAACGCCGTCCTGCGTCGTGACGGGGTTGATCGTCAGGCCATGGTAATCGTCGCAGTCGTCCAGGGTGGTCCGATCAAGGACCGACTCATTCGCTTCCGTCTGGATCGCAGAGTGGAGGATTCCAGGCTCTTCATAAAGTTTTCCCGTCGCTTCGTCGAGCAGCATGCCAGCGAGATTGCGTGCAATCGCCTGGCGCTTGGCAAGCGAACGATTCTTGCTGGACTGTGTGATGGCCGCAAGCCCGCCGCCGATCATGATGGCGACGATCGCGGTTGCCATGGCCGCTTCGATAAGCGAGAAGCCACCTCGGCGTTTCGCGCCGTCACGACGAACAAGGCGATGTGGGAGGCACCAATGCACCTACTTCACCTCCGGTAGGTTCCACAGGCGCGGATTGATGACGACAACGTCTCCAGAGAGCATGCGAGCGGTGACGCGAACTTGCGTGCCACAGGTCTGCTGTGTCGTGATTCGCTTGGGACGACGAACCACGCCGTACGCTTCATAGAGATAGGACCCATTGTAATCGGCGATGTTCCATAATTTTGTCGGACCGCTCAAAATGCCTTTGGCGGTATATCCGGTACTGGGCGCTTTGGATTGCGAAGGTACTTCAAACGCTGAGGGGAGTATGGGAAGGATCGCAATCCAGAGGCTCGTATTGGGAGAACGCCAAGGTAGGGAAGCAAAGGAAAATGACTGCGGAACGGTTTGATTCGCGTTCGCCGTTCCGAGAAAACGAGTTGCACCACCGAGAATCGAAAGAGTGTCCAAGCTGCCGGTCGCATTCGAGGCATGAACCGTAACGGTATAGTTAGTCAACTGTCCAGCGTTACGATAGATGGTGTGCACGAATCGAGTGAGTCGCCAGGCAATGACGTCTGAATCGAGGACTGGCAGGACGCATTGGGCGTGCAATTGCAGTGCTGTTGCTTTGTCTGATGTGTCCGTCGGCCCTGCGTAGGAGTCAAGCAACTGCTCGCTGGATTCCTCGATGCCCGAGACGATCGACACATCGCGGATGTCCGTGCTCAATTCCAGCGTGAAAGATGCAACGCTGTTCAGCACCGCCTTTGGTGTGGCAGCATTGATGGACATCGTCACCGGATCGCCATTGGTTCCCGACCAGGCATAGGTGATCGTCTCGCTGGTGGTATCACCCGTGCGGTCGGGCACCTTGATCGTGATGGACGTGGCGCTCACATCCGAGAGTTCGGTCGCGACAGACAGGTCAGAGTCCATGGAATCCAGCCGATCACGCACCTGCACGGCCTGCTGATCGCGATCCTTAGACGTGGGAATCGCGCGGCTGGTCAGGACCATGAGCGATGTCATCGACACGATGAGCACGCCCAGCACGCCAAGGCTGAGTACCAGCTCGATGAGCGTGAATCCGTGGCGTCGTATTGGAATAAACGTGGATTGCATCGCGATTAAAGTCTTATGTCATCGGACCGTGTGGTCATCATCAGTCTGGAATTTGCGTCGCCGAGTACGCATTCACGGCTGCGCTGGCTTCCTGCGGGAACTCCGTCGATGCTGTGATCGATTCACTGATTGCGATATCGCCGGTTTGCTGCAACGTCAGCACTCGCAGCAATGTGCCCGAGCGAAGCCCCACGACCAAGGAGTTGGAAGGTGAGCCGTAAGCATTGAACGTGACTGAACTGAACGACCCCGTCCGTACCAGGTTGACTGCGTTCTCGAAGGGCTCTCGAAAAAGATCGACCGTTTGGGTCGATGTCCTCGTCGCAGTCCGCGTTGTCAGCGCGTACCTGGAACCTGAGAACGCGATGGTCTGATCCATCCCGTACGCACGGGCATTCTCACGCGCTCGTGCGATATCCGCCGCGATGAGTGCAGCCGCACGCTCGATCTTGGTCCGTTGCATGCTCGCCGCAAATCGCGGAGCAGCGATCGCTGTGGTTACGGCGATGATCGACAGCGTGACAACAACTTCCAGTGTGCTGTAGGCCCTGCGCTCGATGAGTTTGCGTTGCATGGACTTCCCTCCCCGAGGCCCAGCCTGCGTCGACGCGGAAAATACAGAACACCGACAGGGCACTTTGCCCCCGTCGGTGTGGTTCGTGATCAGGTCAGATCGCTTAGTAGTCGGTGAACAGGACATCGCGGCTGTCCTTCTTGTTGCCCGTATTGGGCTTGAGCACCCACGAGTTTGGTGTGGGATTGGTGAAAATCCACCCAACGTTTGCGGCGTTGGCGGCGGCGATGCCGCGCGATCCACGCTGGCTGAATTCGCCAGCAACGGGCAGTTCAGGAATTTCACGGATATATGGTCCGTAGATGTGCTCGGTAGTGGTGGTGCCGACAACACCGGCAATGTTCGTGTTCTTCATGAGTTGATCGGGCAAAGCGCCCGGAACGCCGGGAATCATGTTTTCGTGCTCGGTCACGAACAGCTCAATCGCGTTGCGCATCACGGCTAGATTCGCACGCAACGAAGACTCGGAAGCGCCGGTGCTGCCACGGCTCATGCGCGGAATGGCGATGGCGGCGATGATACCGATGATCACGATCACAATCACCAGTTCGATCAGACTGAAGCCCCGACGGGCGATGGACTTGGCGGCGACGTTCATGAATAACTCCCGATGCAGGGCCGATTGCTCCTCCAGAGCATCTTGGTATGAACTGCATCGACAACTACATGCATGTACTTCAAGCGTGCAGGCTTTCAAGCGCAGTGAAAGTAAGGTATAGTGCATCATAAACGCACCATTATCACCTACTTATGTGATCATACGGGCTGCGCTATCGGGTGCCGCTGGCCTTATCGGAAGCTTCGATCACAAGTTCATGGCGGTCCGTGCCATCCACGATGAGGACCGCAGCGCCGGGCGAGCCGGAAACCCGCGCCTCGACTGATTCGAGCCGAACAACCCGAACAGATGCCGGGTTTGACCGCCTCCGTGCGGCCGCGTCCTCGTCCTTGAGCAGTTGCATGATGCCAGAATTGTTGGCGGCGAAGGCGTAGTCCTGGCCCGTGCGAAGCAATTGACCATTGATGACGGCCGCCGCGACTGGCTTGGTCATGACGCTGGAGAGTCGAAATGCAGTGCTTACTGATTTGGCGCTGCCCGCATCGACAATCTTGGCCTGGTTTGAACCAGCAAACCAGTCCGCCCGTGCGCGAAATGCCTCGGAGACACGAGCATCGTCTGGCAGTTTCTGTGGCAATTGTTCGATCTTGGAAGCGATTGTCGCACGCTGTACTTCGGCAAGACTGACCTCGCCGCGCTGCGTCGACGCTTGATCACTCGTACCCGCGCTCGCGGACGCAGGGTCTGAGACACCAGTGCCCAGCACCACGCGGTCAAGAATGACCGTTCCAATGCCCAAGCCAACCAGAGCGAGCAGGATTTTGTGTTGATTCGTCAGTTCCACGAGAGAACAGGACAATTCCCGGCATCACTTGTCAAGCGTACTGGCGCATTTGTTTGCGTCATCGATCGTTGCGACCCGCACGATCCCGATCACCTTCGTCATTCGCAGCACCGGTCTGACCCAACTCACCAGACGAATCCGCACTCTTGTCACGACCGTCTGTCGTCGGCACACGATGCGTTGGCAGCGTGTACCAGTCCAGGGCGACCCGATATCGAGCGGGCAGGTCGGCCTCGCTCATGTTGGATTCGACGCTGACTTCAGCGACCTCAACATCCCTGCATTGTGTCTGCAACTTTCGCAGGAACGCGAGCACGTCGGTGGGCAAGCCCAATCCCTCCAGCACGATGGGCACTTGGCCATAGTCCGGATGTGCGGGTAGATACTCGCCCGGTTGAGCCTCCAGAACCTTGAGCTTTGCGTCCGTCGCGACCTTGGTGATATCGCTCACATATCTGTTGAGCCTCGAAGGATCCTGCAATCGCACGGCCTGTTCGAGTTGGCTGGTCAGTACCGTAATCTGGTCACGGGTTCTGCGAATGGAGTCTTCCATCTTAGTGACTTCGTCGGAGAGGTCACTGAGTGCTGTCCGCTGCTGGATGGCATTCTTCTGAGCCGTGTGCACAGGTCCGATCACGCCCAGGTATAACACACCAGCGAGCAACAGACCAAGACACACGCCCACTGCATGGACACCCAACGATCGCTTATCAACTTTCGTCCCTTTGGCTTGGTTGCTCATCGTTTGTCTCCTGCGCCGCGATCAACCGTCTCTCGCATGGTACAAACAATCTGGAACTTGACGAGCGTCCAGGTCTGACCTCGTGCCTCCATCGCGCTCGTCTCCTGGATGCGCACCTGATCGAATACGCCAATTTCTTCCAGTCGCACGGTCATGCTCTGCACGCTGGCAAGATCTGCACCGATGCCGCTGATCAGCACACGCGCATGGCGCGATGGTGTCCGTTCTCTTGAGCCCGGGCGTGCAGCGCTACCAGCAGCGCTGGTGCCAACCACTCGTGGTTGTTCCTGCTCAACCTTGACATCAAGTTTGTCGATCGTGATCGTGTCGCCAGCCTCCGCCGCGATGATCGTGAGCATGCGTCCCCAGTCCGCGTGCATGCCCACCGCCTGTGCCGCACGCAGCGCCTTGCGAAGATCTTCGGCGCGCCGACGATCCGATGCAAGCTCTTGCTTACGCGATTCCGCCTTCGCCTCGAACAGCAGCACGGCCTCCCGAAGTTCCTGCTGGCGCGATGCAGTCCCTGTGAGCACCAGACCAAGCGTGCCAAGCAGCAGCGTGTAGAAGCCCAGCCCCGTCGCCCAACGCCGAGCGAGCATGCGTGTTCGCACCCGCGATGCACGCGCGGGACTGATCAGATTCACGACTGCGATACTCATGCCATTCTCCTCGACTGCTGATCAGCCTGTCCGCGCGACCTGCCCGGATGAGCCGCAAGGGCGATACTCGCCACCACCGCGCTATCTCGTGCGAACACGCCGTTGGGATGGACGTTCACCAGATTGCGCGGCATGATCGCTCCGCACTCGACGCTCAATGCTTGGGCGATGCGCGTGCGCAGACCTCGCACCTGAGCTCCCTCGCCCGTCAGTTGAACACTTGCGAGCGGGTCGGTGGAGTATCGCTGTGTCGCGTACACCAGCGAACGTTGCACCTCGGGCACCAATTGGTCGAAGAAGTCGCTCTGCAACCTTCTCAACGCATGGATCAACGCCGCAACCTCCGGATCGCCACTCTCACCATCAGTCGCGCCAGACCCCACCTCGGTCAACAAACCGCCACCCCGCAATGCAAGATCCATCGCATCGGCATCCAGGCCAAGCCGTGACTGAACGATCGCCGCAAGATCGCTGAGCGCAATCTCGGGCACGCGCCGCTCATAGGCAATCGTCCATTGTGTGCTGCTTCCGTGCAGCAATAGCACCTGCATCGCGCTCCACCCCACCTCGACGACACCCACCAGCGCCGGGCTTTTTCCCACAGCCGCAGCAACCGCTCTAGCAATCGCGCACATCCTTGCATCGACCGTAGAGACCGTAAGCCCCGCATGCTCAAGCGCCTCGATCGTCGGATTGCATGAGTCGTGCGACAGACCAATGCCCATCGCCTGCGTCGTTCCCTTGGTTCGATCCGATGCCGGCATATCCCAGCAGGCCATGGTAAAGCTGTCCGGATCAGCGCGATGCATACGAGCCAATTCCATCCGCGCGATTTCATCGAGCGGAGCTTTCGAACTGCGAGGAGGAAGTTCGAGCAGCCCCGTCATCAGACTCGCATCAGGAGCCGCGAGTACGACCTCACGGGATTCCACGCCCGCACGCTTGAGCGAGCCAGCAAGCGAGTGGGCTTCCCCGAGCGTCATGTGCCCGGGTACCGCACGCGGAATCCGCAGCGCCACGCGCAGACTCGCCACACCCGTGCGCGATCCCTCACGACGCCCATCAAGCTGCGAAGCGCACACAAACCGATCGGTGATGTCGATCCCGATCGCACTATGCCCTGTGGGCATGCGGATGCCCCGGTCAGGGCCCCACGATTCATCCTGCGGCTTCTGGCGGTTGTTCCGCTTCAATGCTTCGCGATTCATGTGTGCGAGCGTGCTCATGGCGAATCTCCTCCACCGGTTCCAGCACCGGCCGCGGTCAAGTCAAACAGTGGCAGCATCATGCTGATCGCCATGGTGCCCACCACCACGCCCAGGAAAAGAAGGATCAAAGGCTCCAGAAGGCTCGTCACCGTGCGGATCGTCTGTTCAGTGTCCTCATCCATGAAGTCGGCAACACTTGCAAGCACCGGCGCGAGTTGGCCCGTCTTCTCGCCGCTGCGCACCGCTTCGATAACGCTCTGGGGCAGCATTGCGGGATCGTCGAGTGCGGCCGAGAGCGGCTCACCCCGAATCACCGTTTCCTCCGCGCGTTCGAGCAGTGAGACATACAGCGAGTTTCGCACGACGTATCGTGTGAGCGCCAGAGCCTCAAGCAGCGGCACCCTCGCTTCGAGCAGCGTGCCCAGCACCCGAGCAATCCGTGCCGTTGCATACGCACGCGTGAAGTGTCCCAGCTTTGGAATCTTCAGAGCGGCTATGTCCAGCGAGCGCTGCCCATGCCGCGTGCGCAAGTACGACACGAGTCCAACAGCCGTGCCGACGATGCCGCCCAACACAAAGTACCACTGCCCGCGCACGAAATGACTGATCTGCATCAGTATCTTCGTCATCGGGGGCAGGTCTGACCCGAGGGTCGCGAACAATCCCTCGAATCGAGGCAGCACGAATGTGATCATGGTGATCGTGACGCCTAATGCCACGCACATCAACAGGCCGGGATAGATCATCGCATGCCCGACCGTCTTGCGGATTCGTACTTGCTGCCTGACGAGTTTCGAGAGCCGATCGCACATCTCGTGCAACTGCCCGCCCGACTCACCCGCCGCGACTAGGCTGCGACAGACCGCATCGAAGTAGTCGGGTCGCAGCGACATCGCTTCCGCGAGGCTCTTGCCCTCCTCGACCTTGGAGCGCACCAACTTCAGGACTACTCGCCACTCACCCTGCGGTGCCTGCTTCTCCAGCGATGCCAGCGCCTCGACCACTGGTGTGCCGGTATGCACGAGCAGTGACATCTGACGCATCATGAAAGCGACCTTCTCCAGCTTGCTGCTTCCTCCCACAAGCCGAAACTTGCCCGCGGAGGCCTTCGACGACGCATCAAGACTCATGCCGCCCGCTTCGGCTGCGCCAAGTTTCATCGCGAACACGCCTTGGCGACGCAGTGATTCTCTCGCGTCGCGCGTATCACTTGCTTCGATCACGCCCCTGACGTTCTTGCCCAGCCGGTCGTAGCCGTGATAGAGAATCTTCACGCGGCCTCCTTCCGCGCCACAGGAGCAACGGTTGTCGAAGGCGTGTGCTTGGAGGATTGCATCTCATCATCGTCGTTCTGCGTCACACGCAACACTTCTTCGAGATTGGTCTTGCCATCAAGCGCGACAAGAACGCCCTCTTCTCGAAGCGTTAGTCCGCCCTGCTCGCGCATTTTGCCACGCAGTTCGTGCGAAGGACGCCCCAGGTGGATCATGCGCCGCAGTTCGGGTGTCACCTCGAAGACCTCATAGATACCGGTTCGTCCCATGTAGCCGCTGTCGTGGCATCGCTGACACCCCGCGCCCTTGTTGAACGCACGTCCCACTTCCTTGAGAACGTCCGCGTCCCGAAGCACATCCTCGCTTGGATAATACTTGGTTGTGCAGTGCGTACACACAGTTCGTGCCAGCCGCTGAGCAACCGCGCCATTGAAGGCCCCGCTCAGCAGGTAGGGCTCGATGCCCATGTCGACCAATCGAGCAACCGCGCCGGGCGAGTCGTTGGTGTGCAACGTCGCCAGCACCAGGTGCCCCGTGAGCGCTGCCTGCACCGCAACCCGCGCCGTCTGCTCATCGCGCACTTCGCCCACCATGATGACATCAGGATCCTGTCGCAGAATGCTTCGCAGCGCACGCGCAAACGAAAGGCCGATCGATTCGTTCACCTGAATCTGATTCACCATGTCGAGTTGGTACTCGACCGGGTCCTCAACCGTCAGTATGTTCGTATCTGCGCATCGCAGCAGGTCCAGCGCCGAGTACAGCGTCGTTGTCTTGCCGCTTCCGGTCGGACCCGTCACCAGCGCCATGCCGTGGCTCTGCGTCAGGAATCGCTTGAATCGTTCCATTGCGTCCTTGCGGAAGCCAAGGTCCTCGAGCCTCGTGCGCAGATTTGCCTTGTCCAGGATGCGCACCACGACTTTCTCTCCCAGCAGCGTTGGCATACTCGACACACGCAGGTCGATCTCGCGCCCTTCCGCCACGATCCGCACTCTGCCCTCCTGGGGCATGCGCTTCTCGGCGATATCCATCTTGCCGATCACTTTGACACGCGACACCACCGCCGCGTGCATGCCCGCTGGCGGCTTCATCAGTGGTCGCAGCATCCCATCGATGCGGTAGCGAATCCGTGTCCCCTTCTTGTCTGGCTCGATGTGGATATCACTGGCCTTGTCCTTGACCGCCGTGAGCAGCGCGATGTTGACGAGGTTTACAATCGGGTTGCCAGCGATCAGTTTATCGAGGTCGGTTGAAGGCCCCTCGTCGACAGCTTCCCGCTCGACGACCTCGACATCCTGTTCTGTCAGGCTTGTCAGAAACGCATCGATGTCGACATCGCCCCGCGCGTAGCGACTCACGAACTCGACCACGTTGCTCTCAAGCGCCACCACCGGGCGAATCTTGCACCCGGTCAGTTGCTTCAGCCGGTCCAGCGTCGGCAGATTCTGAGGCTCGGCCATCGCCACCGTGAGCGTGTCGCCGACCTTGAACATCGGAATGACTTTTAGCCGCTCGCATTCCTCAGGGCTTACCAGCGTCTTGATCAGCGCCGGATCAATCAGTCCATGCCGCAGCACGCACCCGGGCAGGCCCATGACCTTGGCCAACGCCCGCACCAGCGTTCCCGGACCAATCACGCCCTGCCCGACCAGCACCTCGCCGATCATCTTCCCTTGATTTTTCTGCTCAGCGAGCGCTCTTTCGAGTTGCTCTCGTGTCAACGCTCCCTCCGCGACCAGCACATCACCCACACGCAACTTTTTTGGCACGCCAGCCTTCGTGGCCGATGATGATGATGAAGATGATGAAGATGATGAAGATGATCCAGGTGATCCAGGTGATGCGGATGAAGACGACATCATCAGGGCAGGTGCTGGTGATGCAAGCCCAGTCTCATGCCCCGCCGACACCAACTCGGGGAGCATTGCATCTGGCGGCGGGATGGGCGGATCTGCTCGCACCGTACTTCACTCCTCAGTTCGTCGCATACCCGTCGTGAAGGTTGCAACGACAACGATTCCTACCGTTCACACGCTTACAGAAAACTACGAACCGCGGACTGCACATCCGCATAATGCTCGAATCGCTCCGAATTCCCTGTCACATCCAATACTTCACGCAGCGTTTCCGTCGCGCCGCACAGCCGCACGCTCCGCCCGCTCGCCGACAGTTCCTGGCTCGCCTGCACCAGCACCTCAAGACCCTGGCTGTCGACAAATGCGATCATCGAGGCATCCACCACAAACCGTCCAAGGCTGCGGCTCATCACATCGCCCAATCGCTGGCGGAACATCACAGCGTCCTGCTGTGATAGCGGCCCCATCGGCTTCACCACCGTCACCGCGCCATGTCGTTGCTCACTGATATCCATCGTCTGGTTCTCCAATCTCAACTGCTCGCGCGCCTGCCTATGCCGCCGTCTTCATTTCAGTCGCAGTCGCAGGAATGGTCAGAGTGAACGTGCTCCCCTTGTCCATCTGGCTCTGGAGCGTCACGTCGCCCCCGTGCATCCTGGCCATCTGTCGCGCCAGCGCCAGGCCAATGCCCGAACCGACGATGTTGCCAACCCGCTTGTCCTTGCTCCTGTAGAACTTCTCGAAGACCAGTCCTTGCTCTTCGGGCTTGATGCCAATGCCGTTGTCGATAACATCCACAACCAACGAGCCATTCACATCGTTCGCTCGAACCGTCACCATGCCGCCCTCGGGCGTGTACTTGATCGCGTTCGAGATGATGTTGTGCAGGGCACTCGCGATCTTGTCGCGGTCGCCGCGAACGCAAGGCCACTTGGGCGGCGTCTCGATGCGATACGTGATGTCCTTATCCGCTGTCGCCGCCTGATAGTCCTGCTCCAACTCCTGGAACATCTTCTCGATGTCCACGTCGTCGGTTCGCAATTGGAACGTGCCCGCGTCCATCTCCGAAACACTCAGCATCTCCCCCACTACCCGCTCCAGCCGGCGCGTCTCGCTCGTCAGCACATTCATACATCGCGCCTTGACCAACGGATCCTTGTCTCCATCTTCCACAAGTTGCTCAAGGTACAAGCGCATGCTCGTCAGCGGGGTGCGTAGTTCGTGCGTCGCCTGGGCCACGAACGCGTTGCGGGATTCATCCGCTACCCGCTGCTGCGTCACGTCTTCAAGCACGATCATCGCCGCACTGCCGTCCTCGCGCCGCATGGGACGCACCGTCACACGCAGAATCGCCTTTTCACCGCCCGCCTGCGTGGGTTCCTGAATCGCTTCGAGGCTCACCCGCTGACGCTGCTTTCCGGTTGCAACCAGTTGTGCGGTCTGCGTCACGTCCCGGAAAGGCATCACCGTCTCAATCTGCTTGCCGATGGCTTCCTGCTTCTGGGCCCGCAGCAAAGCCACTGCAGCACCATTAATCGCGCGAATCATGCTGTTCTCGTCAAGCACGATCAAGCCCAGCCACACGGCGTCAAACGCCGCGGCATAATCACCGCCGCCCGCGTGGGTCGCCAGCAATCTGTCGGCCGCGCGTTCAAGTTTGTCCCGCTGCTTCAAGAAGTCGCGTTCATCTAGCAACCGGTTCCAGACCAGAGCCTCCTCGCCCATGTCCTCCGCGAGCCGCAGCCCGCTGGTGGGAATCTCGCCTTCCTGGAACTCACCCGCGTACTTCAGAGATTCCTGGATCGCACCCAGCGCCCTCATCCGCTTGCGTAGTTCGCGATAGACTACCAACCCGCCCACCAGCGCCGCCGCACCGATGATGCCCAACCCCGCCTGCACCTCGCGCTGCGCGAGCACGTTGTACTCGAATGATCGAGACACTTCCACGATCACATCCCCACGACCCAGCACCGTCCCCTTGGCACGCGCAACCAGCACGCCATCCTCACGCTGTGTGATTCGCGCTTGCTCCAGCGACTTTTCGCTGCCCCATCGTTCGGGAACTTCGATACTTGCTCCCGGCTTGGTGATCATGCCCGCGATCTGCGGCCCGTCGACCAGTTGCACCGTTGCATCCACCAATCCCGTCCGCATAGCAACCTGTGACACCAGCAACTGCACCGCCCGCGCTTCATCACGTTCCAACAGCGGTTCGACCGCGCTCGCCAGAACCTCCGCAGCTTGCAGCAGTTCTCCAGTCACTGCACTCCGCGATGCCGCGCGATGCATGTAAAAGGTCCAACTTCCGCTCGCAACCAAAACGCCGACAACCAGGAGCGCTACCCAAGCACCAAACGCCGACACCACGCGCTCGCCGCCAGGCAGGAACCAGCTTCGCAGCCAGCCCAGTGGATCGTTGGGATTGTTCATCGATGTCTTCACATTGCACCTCACGAGCGGCATTACCGCGTGAAAGAGCTATCGGATAGTTTTCTGGAGAAATGAAGCACGACGCAAATGCCCGAAACTGTTGTGCTTGCGCGAAGACATGAACTTGATCTCGCGTCCTTGCCATAAGCGCGGGTACGCTCCGTCGACATGCCCACAAACACCACTCATTCCAGTGTCATTACTTCTCTTTTCGGACTCGTCTCGATAGTTCTCGGAGCCTGCTCACGTCCTGCGATCAATACCAATTCCGTCGTCGCCACCGTCGAGACCCAACCAGTCGCCTCACTCGACGACGCCGCCGACGATCCCGCTATCTGGATCAATCGTGCCGATCCCACACAAAGTCTGATCTTGGGCACAGACAAAAAAGCGGGCCTTGCCGTCTACGACCTGAGCGGCAGCCAGGTCCAGTTCCTGCCTGTTGGTCGTGTGAACAACGTGGACGTGCGCGAGGGTCTGCAAATCAATGGCACCATGCACACAATCGCCGCCGCCAGCCAGCGCGATCAGAAGGCAATCCTGCTCTGGACCATCGATCCCGCAGGCGGCATGCTCCGCGAGATTCCAGGCGGCCCAATCGCAACCGGCCTTGGCGAGCCTTACGGCATCTGCCTCTCACGCACTTCTGCTGCGGGTGATGGCCGTTTATACGTTTTCGTCAATGGAAAGGACGGAAGGATCGAGCAGTATCTGTTGACCGCTGACCAGAGCGACAGCGTGCATGCTCGACTCGTACGAACGCTGCAACTGAAGACCCAGCCCGAGGGGATGGTCGCAGACGAAGGCCAAGGTGTCGTCTTTATTGGTGAGGAGGTCCTGGGTGTCTGGCGCTTCCCGCTTGATCCCGATGCTGGCACACAGGGCACGCTCATTGCCAGCGCGAAGCCCAACGGTGAACTGACTGCCGACGTGGAAGGCATTGCCCTGGTCATTCCGCAAGGTGCCAAGCCGGGCTCGCTTGACGGCTGGCTGATTGTCTCAAGCCAAGGTTCGAACCAGTACGCAATCTACGACCGCAAGCCCCCGCACGCGTTCCGAACCATTTTCTCGATTGTGGACTCTGCATCAGTCGACGGCACCCAGGAAACTGATGGGCTCGACGTGACCACCACAAGCCTTGGCCCGCTTTTCCCATTTGGCCTGCTCGTCGTGCAAGATGGTGACAACAACGGACTTCCGCAGAACTTCAAACTCGTTCCTTGGGAGTTTGTCGAGCGCTTGATTCAGAAGAAGAAGTAGTCCCCGGTTCCTAGGGCATGAAATTGTGTCACACTCCTGCTCTCGTCGACCTTTGCAGAATCTTTATGATTTCTTAACACACACTTCGCGCAGTCTTTACTTAGCTCCGCTCGCCATTCATGCGGCTTCTGCAATGATTGTCTCCTCGTTCAACGCAGATAACTGCGGGTCGTCACGAGCAATGGAGCACACGCATGAGCAACGCCGGGCGAAACAGTAGCAGAACGACGTACTTTCGCACTCGGGCGTTCACGCTTATTGAGTTATTGGTCGTGATCGCTGTGATCGCACTGCTGATCGGGATTCTCATCCCATCACTTCAGGGGGCACGCGAAGTGGCCCGCAACGTGAAGTGTCAGAATCACCTCCGTCAGTTTGTGCTTGCTGCGAGCAGTTACAGCAATTCCTATCGCGGCTTCTATGGCACGGGAGCATGGGACAATGACACAGTCGAGGCTTGGGGACCGCCCGACACGCACGGCTGGGTCGCGGACATGGTCAATGGCGAGTATGCGCGACCAGGGACCATGCTTTGCCCTACTAATCCTGCCCAATATTCCACGACTGTTGGCGAGATCAACAGTGGAAGCACGTATCGGCAGTACAACGTTGCGCAGCGTGACGATCTGATCCGCCGGGGCTTCAATACCAACTACGTCATGACCTGGTATTACGCCCATACCGATCGAAAGGATCATTCCAGGACCAACACGAGCGGGGCGCAGTTTGGGTGGAAGGTCAAGGAAGCAGCGATCGGCCCACTGAACGAGCGTTTCCTGGGTATCGCCTCCGCTTCCAAAATTCCCATGCTTGCCGACGCGGCCCATCAGGCCCTTGATACCAGCGACCGCATCATCATCGACGGCAACTCACTGCCCACAGCCAAGACCCTGACCGATGGTCCATCGACCGCGTTCAACATTCCAAGTGTCGGCCCGCGCGGCTGCGGCACGCAGAACTTCACCGACATGGGACCCGCGCACGGCAAAGCAGGTCGCTACGTCGATGAAGAGTTCGACACCACGCGCATCGATGGCAACATCGGCTTCGCCGATGGCAACGTCCAGCAGTTCAAGGACTCGACCGTCCGCGATGGCAAGTGGGGATCAACGGGTGCCGACCTCAATGGCATGCTCTACAACCAGATCGACGATCTGCCCAGCCACAAGGTCTACACCGGATGGCTCAGCAAACAGGGAGCGTTGAACTTTTAGAGTGCGTGAATAGTTCGTGAGAATTGGAGCAAAGCCCGCCGCAGCGTTGTGTCGGGCTCTTGATCGGTACGCGGGGCCTTGCCCGGAGAAGCAGGATTCCGCGAGTACAAGTTTCGTGGTTTGCTTTCCAAGGGAGATTGTTATGAAGAAGATTGTGACCGTTGTCGCCGCGCTCGCGGCCGCCGCAGGCAGCGCATACGCCCAGCGTGGCTCTGTCGTCCTCAACGAAGTGTTTATCAACCCCCCCAGCGAGGCTGGTGCGGACAACACCCGTGAGTTCGTCGAACTCAAGAGCGCGATGCCCAACATGTCCCTGAGTGGCATCTGGCTCGTCCAGATCGATGGCGACAACAGCGTCGGCAACGACAGCACCGCCACCGGTGTCATCGATCAGGCCATCGACCTGAGCAGCTACAGCACTGGCAGCAACGGCCTGCTGCTCATCCGCGATGCAACCAACGTCATCGATTGCAGCTTTGATGCTGGTGTGCAGGGCCCCGATGCCGGCACCAATGTCGTCATTTTCAACTTTACGCCCGATCTCGAGAACGGCAGCGCAACTTACCTCTTGGTTCGCAACTTCACCGGCAGCGTCGGCCAGGATCTCGATGGCGCGTTGGGTGGCGACGGCATCCTCGATATCCAGCCCTGGGGTGAGATTCTCGACGTTGTTGGCTTCCAGGACGGTGATGATATTGATGCTGGCATCCCCTCCCACCAGTACGCAACGCAACTGGGCGGCATCGATGTCTCCGACCGCTTGCCCGGTGTCGTCACAGGCTTCACGCCCGATGTCTTCAGCCGCGTTTGTAATACCATCATCATCTTTGACACCGCTGGCCTCAGTTACGGCCCCTTCTTCTTTGATCCAGCCGAAGTCATCGTTTTCGATGCCAGCACCAACGCGATTCTCGGCACCACCATCGACCCCAGCTTCCTCCTCACGCCCGGCCAGCCCAACTTCGGCGACACCAACTGCGGCGGCGGCACAGAGTGCAACGACATCGACTTCAACAACGACGGCAGCTCCTTTGATCCCCAGGACATCGATGCCCTGCTGAGCGTCTTCAGCGAAGGCCCATGCGTTCCCGAAACCGAAACCTGCGACGACATCGACTTCAACAACGACGGCGGCCTCTTTGACCCCTGCGACATCTCCAGTTTCCTGACCGTCTTCAGCGAAGGCCCTTGCACGCCCTGCGGCCAGTAATCCTTCGCTCGCTTGGCTTTCCCCCTGCTGTCACTTTACGAAGTGATTCAACGCGATTGCGATGCACGCCGCCCGAGCACTCGGGCGGCGTTTTTAATTTCAGTAACTTTCCGGGTTTGCAGAACATGCGGAAGAGTAAGAAAATAGGCCTGTCACTCAGCGTGAACAGACCTTGCAGCAACACGCCCGTCTCGTCAACGATTGCTTCTTTCCTGTAGCACCACCTACGACTGACGCGCCGTGGCAAGTTGCGGTTGCGAACGAGTCTTCAGCCACGACGACAGGATCAGGAAGGTTGGGGCCCACAACCCCACGAAGATCCCGAATCGCTCGGCGTGTGCCTGATCCGCCGACTTGTAGAAGAACCAGATTGCAATCGACACAATGATCGAGGCGAATCCGGCAATGAAACTGATGGTGCTGAGTGTGCGATAGATCGATGGTGACATGTGCAAGACCTCCAAAGAAATCGGCTCGACATCAGGATGATTTCGAGCCGTAGTGAGATAGACCAATGCTTGTCGGAGTGACGTCTGGAAGTTAAGCGCTAAGTAAACTACTTGAGTCCACTTTTGTACTCGATTACTTGGGCTGGATCACGGCATCAATGACGTGGATGACGCCATTGTCGCAGACAATGTCCGCGGTCGTGATCAGCGCGCCGTCGATGCGGACGGCGCCATTCTTGACCTCAATCGTGGCAGACTGGCCCTGCACGGTCTTGGCCGAAGTCAGTTTGATGGCATCCGCCGCCAGCACCTTGCCGGAGACAACGTGGTAGGTCAGGATGCTGGACAATTTTGCCTTGTTTTCAGGCTTGACCAAGGAGTCAACCGTGCCCGCTGGGAGCTTTGCAAAGGCGGCATCGGTTGGGGCAAAGACGGTAAAAGGCCCAGGACCCTTGAGCGTCTCCACCAAACCGGCTGCACCCACCGCAGCAGCAAGGGTTTTGAAGTTACCGGCGGCGAGGGCGGTATCAATGATATCTGACATGAGATGCTCCATGAACGAGATGCATAGAAAGCCAACCCCGGCAAGGAAACATGCCAGTCAAATGAGGGCCATCACTATTCTCGACACCCGGGATACGCTGGCGGAGCAGAAGTAGATGCGGGCATGGGCTGTATTTAAGTTATACAAATACCGGATAAATCTTGCGATATTTTCTGTATTAAGTTATTTTCATCCTACCCGTATTTTCATTGGGTCTATTGGATTCTGCTTGTGTTTTGCATGCGTGGCGATATCTCACGAATTGTGACCGTGTATGCTCGCAGAGATAGCCGGAAGGTGGAGAACAAGGGTACAGATGCGTGACGCTGATACTTGTTGCATCATGCGGCCCAGCCTGCAGCCTTACTGCTCGGATGCAGGAGTATGTGGTGCTGGAGTGCTGATGGAGATAAAATCGGGTGAATCGATATTTCGTGGCATTTGAAATGTTCACAAGTCGTTTCCACGGCCGTCAGCGTGCAATGGACGACCTGGCGTTGCTCGCGCGTGCTCCAAACGTCACGCCCTGCCTCCGCGTAAACTTCGCAGGATGTCCCCGTGGCGCAACAGGATAGCGCTCCGGTCTTCTAAATCGGTGGTTGCTGGTTCGAGCCCAGCCGGGGACGTTTTGGGAAATCTGCAAGGGGGATCGGCGTGCATTCGGAGCGATCTGCATGCTGCATGCCAATGACCATGACTTTGACTTTGACTTTGCAAGGTCTACGGACTGCGCGATGTTCCACTTCGCACGCAGCCAATCGGCCAGGCAGCCAATACCTTGTGGACATGTCATGGGAAATATGACAAGGTATTAATCACTCGATGCCTGCACCGCGGCTTGCATGGCGGCGGATTGTGAAGATTGCAAGGACGTAGCACCGGAGCCGTCTTGTGCGCAGAGGAAGACGGTGTTAAAGCCCAGGCCCTTGAGTTCGTTGCTCCAACGCAGTGTGCCCGTGTATGCGTCAAAGCAGTGAACTCTGCCCGTGACACCAACGAGAACGACGCCATCGTGAACAAGGATGCTGGCAATCTGGGCCATGCTCTTGGGAATTTTCGTTCGCCAGACTTCCTGGCCTGTGGCAAGATGCAGGCAGATGATGTGGCCGGAGAGGAAGGCGTAGACGAGGGAGGTCTCGTTGGGCATGGGATTCTCCGATGAGCACGCTGATTGTTCGAAGATGGCGATGTGGGGTTACACCAGTAGAGGAGCAGGAGGACCCAACTATCGACGCAGGCTTTCATCCTGGCTCAAATACATCTTCAAGTCCATAGGCATGTCCGCGCGATGCAAAATCTAGACGTGAGAACTTGACTATGCCACAACTCACCACTCCGGCCCTCCCGAGTATCTTCCATATATATCCGCCATCGCCTGCGTCATCTCGCCCATGGTGCAGTTTGCCAACGCACCGTTGATCAGCGCTGGCATCACGTTCGTCGGATGCAGGCCAAAGTTCCAATCCGCAGTTTCGCCACTGGTCACGACCGGGGTCTTCGCAAGGTCGGGCACGGGCAGGTTGGTCGGGGCGGCATCACTCCCGCTGCCCCCATTGCCTTGTCCTTGCAAGTGCGTGAGAATCACCCGCTCGCCTCGACACACTTTACGAATCGTTTCCAGCGCGGCGTCCACCTGCTTCTGATCACGCCGCTGCTTGAAGTTCTTGAGGCTTGCGATCTGATCGACTTCGACCTGGTGGCTGATTGTCAGGATGTCGATCGTCCGCTTCTCATCGGGGTCGTTGTACGCGTTGACGCCGACGATGATGCGGTCGTTGGCTTCGCACTCCTCGCTGAAGCGATAACTCGCCTCGGCAATACTGCGTCGGAAGTAGCCACGATTGATACCCGCGATGACGGAGCGCCCGAAGCCATCGGTGGGGGAATACGCGACGTGCGCGAGGATCGCGGCATCGGGCATTCGTGATTCGGCATTGGTGGGAGCGGGGGCTCGTAGGGG